>NZ_CP177130.1:2492743-2804336 GCF_046736035.1 Salinicoccus sp. HZC-1
TCCAGAAATTTGATGTCATCGTTTCTTCATTGGTATTCCATTACTTCCAGGACTTCGATGCCTTATGCCGTAAACTTTCCAACATTATGAACGAAGACGGCACTCTCTTGTTTTCAATGGAACATCCAATCGTCACTGCAAGTAAAACACCTGAAACAAAAATAAAAGACGCCAAACTGAAAATCGATCACTATTTTGATGAATCCGAACGCAGTATGTATTGGGGTAGCCTGAATGCCAGAGTAGATAAATACCACCATACACTCAGTACAATTTTCAACGGCCTGATCCAGAATGGATTTACTGTAGAGAATGTTACAGAACTTGGACAGACAAAAGAAGTATTTGAATCATATAGCAAAGAAAAAATCGAAAAACTCAGTCACTATCCGCCATTTATCATGATTAAGTGTAAGAAGGCAGGATTTTAAGAAAGTTAATATTAAAATAGCACTCCTCTTAATACCTTGATCATGCTAATTCAAGGATTACTTAAAAGGAGTGCTTCTCTAAATTTATTGTATCGTCAGTATGCTGTTTTCTTTAAACTCCGGTAATGCTTTATCTTCTAAATAAAGGGTTCCGGATTGTTCAGCATTTTCACTGCCATCAAATTTTAAAGTGATATGCCCTAGATCATTTAAATTCTTTCTAACTGCTGATCCCACTTTTGTGATTTTGTATTCAGTATCATCAACTTTTAATACATTCTCTTCTGTAATATCACCATTCACTTCATTGATATCAACAATGTAACAAAAATCCACAAGTTCTTCCGGTGCATTATCACCGAAAAGTATAACCATTTTTTCAGTTTCAAAAGCAGCGGCTTCATTGCCTATACCTTTAATTTTAGTTTGATAAATCATTAATAACACTCCTTATATTATTCGTATAAGCCAAAGCTGGCCAGCCAGGCTACAAATACTCTCGGCGCCCCATTCAGGAATCTTGAATAAAGTACAGATGGTACTCCCACTTCTATAGTTTTTGTTTCCGCTTCTGCCAGACCCAAACCTACTGGAATGAAGTCAGCAGCGTTTTGTGTATTGATTGCAAATAGTGCCGGTAATGCCAGGTTTGGCGGGATGTTTCCTTTACCAATTTCAACACCAATTAATGTTCCAAGAACTTGTCCAATTACTCCACCAGGACCAAGCAGCGGACTAAGGAATGGTAAAGAACAAACAAAACCAATTATAATCAATCCCCAGATGTTACCAGCTAACGGTGACATTACATTGGCAAATGCATCGCCGACTCCAGAACCTTGAATGATACCGATTAATAATGCAACGAATCCCATGAATGGAATTACTGTGTGAAGCATCGTTTGTACAGCATCTCTGGCAGCTTGATAGAATGTATTGATTACTTTGCCTGCACCCAATCCAATTTTAGTCAAAAGACTTTTGTTTGATTGTTCTGCACGTGTTTCCATAATCTTTTTGTCTTTGGAATATACAGATTCAGATTCTACTGGTTCATTCTGTACATCTTCTTCAACTACTGTGCTTTGATTGTCAGCACCTTCTCCGGCTTCACTGACTTGGTTGACATCGACATTTGAAACATAAATATCTTCTGTAATATATTGGCGCAATGGACCGCTTTGTCCAGTTGCCATTATATTTATTGTAGGAAGCCCTTTTTTAGGATAAATACCACAGCGAAGAGTTCCTCCACAATCTATAACAGCGGCCATGATTTCATCTTCTGGCACCGAAGTTTCAAAACCGTTTACTGGAGTAGCACCAGTAATTTCACAAATTTTATCCACTATGTCCGGTTTATGACCCCCAGTCACATACATTAACTTATCCTTCTTGCCTTCTACGCCTATAACAAGTGGTCCCCCGAAACCACCGGAACCTTTTATGATTTTTGCTTTTTTACTCATGTTATTCACCTCAGCTCTCCAATTTCACTTCTTTGCTTAATTTAACGCCTTGCTGTTTTTCGACATAACTTGTAGTTAAGTCTGTTACCCAACCACCGATGAAGTTCATAACCAATCCGACTAATAGATATCTGATAGCCAGATCTGTCATCGGTAGACCTAATTGCTGAATACCACTCGCAATCCCTAGGAATATAAATAGTTCTGCAGGGTTGATGTGCGGGAAAATACCATTACTTGTATGTGCAAACTGTGCAGCTGATGCGAAATAACTCGGTTTATACTTTTCCGGCATGAACCTGCCTAAAGAGTGAACCATCGGATTTGCCAGCATAAATGAACCCAAGAACGGCAAAACCATATATCTTAGAAGTGGATTGCTTGCTGACTTCTGCGCAATTGTATTAATTCGGTTCTCACCGATCAGCTGAATAATTGTATTCATGGCAATGAGCAACATTAGAACCAACGGTACTATTGTAGCCATCCATTCCATGAAGACATCTGCACCAGTTTGGAATAGATTTATAAATCCTTCCGCTAAATTAACTAGTATATCCATTCTTTTTTCCTCCTTTATTCGTGAACATACGATTCACTCTATTGACTGCCTGCATCATTGGGGAGGGTATCTTCTCTACTTCCCCACCGCTTTGAACGATATTAAATGTTCTTTTAGCATCTAAAATTGCGTTTCTCAATAATCTGTTGTGTTTAGTTAAATCATCATTCTCCAGCTTGTCGACTCTTTTTCCTTCGAGGCCGCTTAAAGTTTTGATTTTGCTGAAAACTGTAACGCCTTGCATATATCTTGCTTCTTCAACCCTATTTTTATTATCAATTTGCAATAGAACTAAAGTACCTGATTGAAGAATTGTTGGCTTTCTGCCAATAACTACTTTGCCTTTACTTCTCAGATCAGTGTAGTTTTTTGTGAAATGTTTAATTTGGATCATTCCTAAGAAATATTGCACTCCAAATCCAATAGCTAATATAATAATCAGCATGATTATAAACATGATTACTTCCTCATTTCTTGATTTAAAATATGTGCCAGTTCTTTAAATCCAGTTTTTCCGCTAATTGTATTCATCAAATAATCGTTGGCAGCCAATGATAAAATTTCTTCGTAGAGACGAATCAATACTGCTTCGTTTACATTCATTTCTGGTATAGCCATGAGTATGATTATTTTGAGGTTTTCGTAATCAGCCAAAGAATCATCAAGAACTGCTATTTTTATATTAATTTTCTCAAGTGAATGAACAGCATGCGGAAATCCCAATCTATTATTAATTGTCGGCTTATCTTTCTCTTTTGAGAGGATGCGTTCTACAAATTCTGAATCCACTTCATTTTCCTTAACTAATTCACTTGAAAGCTCTTTAACAATATCGAAATATCCATTCTTGCCATAAAAATGATAAATATCTTCTTCTGATAAATAATCAAAGAGAATACTTTGATTGAACAATTTGATATTATTTACGTCTTTATAAATAAGGAACTGTTCTATTTTGAGTTTTAATAATTGCCTGTCTAGAACATCTTCAATATAAATCACTTTATTGAACAATCTATTCGTCTGAGTTGTTGATAATATCAAATCATGAGCATTTATTATTTCTTCGTCTACTTCCTCCAAATTAAAAACTGATATTTCAACATCATCATTAAGAATTTGCTGCAAATTCATTTTTATAATTTTTGATGTACTTAAACCTTGGTTTGTAATTATAGCCACTGAATTGATATCTCTCATTTTCTGTTCAAGCTCATCCAGGAAAATACTAAAGTAGATCGATAAGAAATCCAGTTCGTTAATCGGCACCTGTATATCTATTTCCTTTTCAATATTTTCCGCCAGTACTTTTGAAAGCTCGTATGCAAAAGGAAAACGTTGTTGAACATCACCTACAGATTCATTACTCACTTTGACATCGAATAATAACCGATCAATCAGATATTTCAAGTGAAGACGTATGTCTTTACTAAAAAGATCTTCATTTATCTTTATAGTGAAGGAGTCATTAATGTCGTCAATTGTATTATCAATTACACTTTGTATGAGTGAGTCATCATCTTTATCGATAATCTCATCAATGATCGATGCTCTTCTGCCAAGCAATTGTAATACAATCAGTAATATTTCATATCGGGGATTAATCACTTCGAATTCTTTTTTAATATATAAAATGAAGTCCTCAAAATGCTGGTAATCTTTTGATTGAAATACCTGATTATCCACATTCAGATCTTCATCAATATAATAGCCTCTTTTCAAGCGATCTATAGTCACCTTTAGAGAAGTTTCCAACCTTCCATAAGTATCAGAATCTAATTTATATTGCTTTTTAATCCCGGTAAGATATTCAGAAAAATAATGAGGTAAGGAGATGGCTTTATAGTGATTAGAGAAGTTTTCCACGAGAATTTTACGAATCTTGAATTCACTGCCCTTAACAACCAGACCAACGTTCGGTTTGCCCTTAATTTCAACATTATATTTTTCAACAATACTTTTAATTTCATTTAGTATATTATGGACCATGCTCTTACTCAGATATAATTCTTCTGAAATATCATCAATTGTGTTTACAGCATTCTTTATCAAAATTTGAAAAATATCTGTTGTTCTTTTCTCTGTTTCCTCGTTATGTTCATTAACTTTCTTACGAAGAAGTTCCACATCATGTATAAAGCTTTTCTTATTAAACACTGTCATCGCATAATAACCATGTTTCTTAGTTATATGAAACGCACCTTCAAATGAGTCATTAATTTGACCTACATAATTTGCTAAAGTTCGTTCAGAAATATTCACATTATGAGATAATTCTTGGATGGATATATTTTTTAGAAGGAGTACATCTATTATTTTTAAATGATTTTTATTTAACACAGAAGCACCCTCCTTTATTCGAAATTCAACTATAAGTTATCCTCTTGATTTACCACCAGAGATATTTATAGTCGTGCCTGTAATATAGCTTGATTTATTAGAAGCAAGATAACAAACCAAGTCAGCAACTTCTGTTAATTCTCCAACTCTACCAATTGGAATCGACTTGGAGTAGTCACTGTTCAAACCTTCAACAGTCGTATTTCTAGAGTAAGCCAATGCCTCTTCATAGGCAGGAGTTCTTAAACCTGTTTCTTCCAATATCCCAGGTGCAATGGCCACTACTCTTATATTGTGTTCGCCCAGTTCTTTCGCCCAACTTCTTGTAAAACCTATTAAAGCAGCTTTAGTCGCAGAATAAATACTCTGTCCTTGAGAACCTTCCTGACCTGCTTCACTTGAAACATTAATAATAACACCATGCTGTTGCTTAACAAATTGTCTGGAAACCTCTCTGCTGAATAATACAGGTCCCTTTAAGTTGACCGAGAACATCAAATCCAGATCTTTCATGTTAATTTCATACTCTGGCTTTTCACCTTTAACATCAACCAAAACTCTTGGAAGATTAATCCCGGCATTATTAATGAGTACATCTATTCTATTCTGTTCATTCACTATTTTTTCCACAGATTTTTTAACATTCTCTTCATGAGTCACGTCTGTTTCTAAATAATGATAGCCTTTATCATCAATTGGGTTATCTTTCATGTCAGCATTATAAACTATCGCTCCATTTTCCAGTAAAGATTCAACGATTTTTCTGCCAATACCTGAACTACCACCTGTAATCACAACAACTTTTTCATCAATGTCCAGCCAATTCCCCATCTATAATTACCTCCTGATACAGTCCAATATTTTTTGTCTAATTCAATTATAGTTAAAAGCGTTTACATAATTAATTTGTAGTTTTGTGCACATTAATGAAAAAGGATAATTAATTAAAAAATTATGTTTATTCTCTCTGAAACAGGTTAATGGGTATATAAGTATTTGTGCGTTTTGATATTTTCAAAGCGTCACAATACCTTTAATAATATAGGGGCGTGTATAGATATGGATGAGTATACAAGGGAAGACATTATCAGAATTGCTGAAGCAGAGAATGTGAGGTATGTCAGATTACAGTTTACGGATATTCTGGGAACGATTAAAAATGTAGAAATCCCAACCACTCAACTGGGCAAAGCGCTGGACGGGGAAATGATGTTCGACGGGTCCTCCATCGAAGGATTTGTCCGGGTGGAAGAATCTGATATGTTCCTTAAACCTGATTTCAACACATGGAGAATTTTCCCTTGGTCAGATGATAATGCAAAATCTGCAAGATTAATCTGTGATGTCTATGATATTAATGGAGAACCATTTGACGGAGACCCGAGATCGAACTTGAAAAGAGTCATCAAAGAAATGGAAGAAATGGACTATACTTCATTTAATTTAGGGCCTGAACCTGAATTCTTCCTGTTCAAACTGGATAAAGAAGGCAACCCGACGACTGAAATGAACGACGAAGGCGGCTACTTCGATCTGGCACCGATCGATTCCAGTGAAGATGCCCGCAGGGAAATCGCAAGAACACTTGAAGAGATTGGATTCGAAGTGGAAATGTCACACCATGAGGCGGGACCGAGCCAGCACGAAATCAGCTTCAAATACGCCGATGCCGTCACGGCATGCGACAATATCCAGACATTTAAGCTGGTCGCCAAAACAATCGCCAGAAAACACAATCTGCATGCAACATTCATGCCGAAGCCGCTTTACGGCATCGCAGGCAACGGCATGCACTTTAACGTCTCTCTGTTCAAAGAAGGCGGCAATGTCTTTTATGATGAAAATGACGAATTCGGTCTGAGCGGCGATATGCGGCATTTCATGGCCGGCATTCTGGAGCATGCCAGAGGATTCACTGCTGTATGCAACCCGCTCGTCAATTCTTATAAAAGGCTGCAGTCCGGATTCGAAGCACCGAAATATATCGCATGGAGCGGCAGAAACCGTACCCCACTGCTCAGAATCCCTTCCGCCAGAGGCGCGGCAACGCGCGCTGAAGTGCGGTCCCTCGACCCGTCGGCCAATCCGTACCTTGCGACAGCAGCAGTCTTAAAAGCCGGACTCGATGGTATCAAACAGGAGATTGAACTGGACACGCCGGTAAACCAGAACATTTTTAAAATGAGCAAGAAAGAAAGAGAAATCGAAAATGTGGAAGACCTGCCGACTACATTGTATACGGCGCTGAAAGCACTGAAGGAAGATGACGTCATCCAGGAAGCGCTGGGTGAGCACATCTACAAACAGTTCTATAAGAACAAAAGTGTCGAATGGAACATGTACAGCTCTCAAATCTCTCAATGGGAAATTGATGAGTACCTGAAGAACTATTAACATAGAGGAACCTCCTGATGTCCAAGCTGGGATTTCAGGGGGTTCTTTGCGCTCTATTCATTATTTTAAATTCCTCTATTTCTCTTTCGCCGATTCCTGTACCATACCGACATCCAGTCTTCCCAGCCGCCGATTGCGTCCGTCTTTAAAATTTCTGCCAGAATATCTCCGGCGGTTTCTTCCATCCGTTTCAATCCTTTCGATTCCATGCCTGAATACATGTTTACGTGTATCTTATGTTTTAAATAGAACACTCCCGGCAAAGCAGAGACTAGAAAACAGTATTTTCTGTCCTGCTTTGCCGGGAGTATTTCAAAAGACTTCAATGTATTATGATAATGGTCTTCATAAGCGCGCATGTATACGGATTTGCCTTTGCGTTCAATTTCGGACATTCCAAGGATTTCTGTGAAGAATTCAACGGATTCCTCAAGTTTCGGGCTGTAGATCTCGAGGTGTGCAAGCTGGCCGACATCAAATAATGGTTCTTCTCTTTTCATTTCTTTTTCCCCCAATTGTTTATATGATTTATTTTATATTTGCTTGATTATCGCTGAATCAATTATGCCTACCCCATCGGGTGGCCGTCGAAGCCAAGGCGCGCCTTGCCGTATCCGACCATTGCATCTTCATAGAGATGCGTCGGGTGCGCCGCCACTGCGATCAGATCGCGGACGAATCTCTCGGAGTGACCGTCCCTGTATATGGCATTCCCGCCGAGATTGACGATGATGCGGGTCGCAAGCTGGGCGGAATGTTTCGACACATATCCACGCATGGCGAACAGCTCTTCACGCTCTTCTTCTTCAAGCACTCTGATGCCGTTGTCGCGGTAGTACTGCATCTTCTCCAGGCACTTTTCACCGACGTTGTTCAAAGCGTTGTATTCCATCGTGATTTCCCCGAGTGTACGCTGGCCGCTGCTGCCGTCTTTCTCATTCTTCTTGTTGTTGTAGATTCTTACACGGCTCTTCGTTTTTTTAGTATAGTCATCGACGAGGCGTTTCAGGCCGCCGAGCGCAATCTGTGAAAAGCCTGACAGGAAGTATGCAAGGTAAGGGACGTTGAAGATGGTGTACTCCTCTTCATAATTGCCGTCCGGTGCCGTTGCGCCTTCAACCACTCTTTTGATCGGGAATACATAATGCGGCGGTACATAGGCCTTATCCAGCTTGACTGCATTACTGCCTGTCCCTCTGAGTCCGAGCGTATCCCAGTTCTTGATGATTTCAGCATTATCTTTATGGACGATGAACAGGCTCAGTTCAGGTTCTTCGGCCTCTCTCATCTTATGGATGGCACCGAGTGCAATCCAGTCGCACCAGAGGACGCCGCTGCAGAAGTTCCATGTGCCGCTGACGATATAGCCTTCACCGTCATCCGCATCTTCCACTTCTCCCACAGGGGCAAAGACTTCGGCTATCAGCTCACCGCGGCCATACAGATCATCCCGTCCTTTTTTAGGCAGGAATGCCGGCCATGTTTCATGGATAATCGCGAAATATGTGATCCAGGCAGCAGGGACACTATGGTACGCTACAGTGCGGATGATTTCCCCGAATGTTTCAAAATCCACTTCCTGGCCGCCGTATGATTTGGGACGCATCAAGTACTGAAAGCCGCCCTCTTTCATCTTTTCTATGACGATGTCACTCAACTGTCCGTTTTCATCGGATTCCAATGAGTGTTTTTCTGCGAGTTCTCCCAGTTCCTTTGCTCTGCGTATCAGTTCCTCACGTTCTAAAGGTTTCTGAAGTACATTAGTTTCTTTCATAACTTACAATTCCACTTCTCATCTGTAAGCGCTATCAAATAACTTGGAATGTTTTGATAGGTTATGGCTATAGTATATTCAGCCACGGACAACTTTGATACCTACTAATTATATGAAAATTCTCTTTTTTTTAGATGATATATACTAAATCGCTTTCAAAAATAACAAAAAAACCGCCTGGAACTCTTGTCCCAGACCATTTCTAACAAAAATCGCCTATCCATATGATAAATACTATTTCCCTGAATTTTCAGCGCTTACACCACCGATTCCCCGATGCAGCTTCGGCACTTCAGTCACAATGACCCTTACATTTTCTTTCGGAGCCTCCATCGCGCGGCTCACTGGCTCCGTCACTTCATGAATCATTTTATCAGTCTTATTAGTGTCTTTCTATATTATTGAAGAGTTTATTGTTTGATATCAGTAAATCCACTATAATGACGGAGAAAAAATTGAAACCGATTAAACTGATAATTTGTTTCTCTTATGCATACTCATTGCAGATACGGGGCATATAAATAAAGATACGGATTGATATGGTTTTTCCAAAAAGTGATTGAATCCCGATCATTCCGGAACCAGCAACAGAAGGGAGCCTATATTTATGGCTGTGAAAAACGTGGCACTCATTACAGCACCGGGTCTCGCGAAACGGCTTGGCGATGATCTGGCGGAGGAACTGCCGGATCTTCTCAGCTATTACATCAGTGAAGAGTATGAATGGGATGTGGAACTTTATGAAGATGCCCTGGCCGGCGGGACGAACAATTCCAAGGAAGTGTTGGAATCTGCACTCAAAAGAAAAGATAACGCAGGATGGGATTATGCGATCGCCCTGACAGACCTGCCGCTCTTCGAGGAAGAAAAGCCAATTGTCGCCGAAGTGTTCAAAGACAGGGATGTCGCTCTCATCAGTTTTCCGGGCTTCGGTGCCGTGCCGATGCACAAAAGGGTACGGGAAGCCATTCTGCAGCTGATGAATGAAATTCATTTTGGCAGTTCGGATGCAGACCGGGAGGAAGCGCAACAGCGTATCCGCTCTAAGGACAACCGATATGATGATCTGAAGAATAAAAAATCCACGACACTCGTCGGTAAAAGAATGATGGAGATTGTCTCTCCGATGAAGCGGGAGACACCTGGAGAGAGCGATCCTGATATCGTTGTGCGCTTCACCTTGAAGTCACGCATTACCGGGCTCATGCGCGTCGTCTCCGGCATGGTCTATGCCAACCGGCCATGGGAGATGTTTGCCGCTTTCGGGAAGATCCTCGTCATCGCATTCACAACAGGCGCCTATGCCTTTGTATTCGGAACATTATGGCAGCTTAATACAACATACAGTATCGGACGGGCGGTTCTGATGACCGTCTTTTCAATTCTTGCCCTTACCCTGTGGATTATTTTCGGTCATGGACTATGGGAGAAGAAAAGTGAGCAGAGTACCAGATTTATCAGGAATCTGTATAATGCGACCACGTTTTTCACATTGCTTCTGAGTGTCATCATGTATTATGTCATCCTGTTCACTATGTTCTTGATCTGGACACTCTTCCTCCAGCCACCTGCCCAGATCGAGAGTTTCACTTCCGAATCTGTCGGTCTAATGACCTACCTGTATACGTCCTGGATAGGCGCGAGCATCTCCACAATCATTGGTGCACTCGGTTCTTACTTCGAGGACAAAGAAGTCGTGCTCAACAGTACCTACGGCTACCGCCAACAGCAGCGCCATGAAAGGATAGAAAAATTGAGGGAGCAGGAAGAAGAGGAGGAAAATTATAAATCCTGATTCCATCTTTCTTAATCAAGTGTCTCACAACATCAAACAGCACCATCCCGGAAAGTAACGGAACGGTGCTGTTTTTTACTGCATTTCAAATTCATCTACAATGGCCCAGGAACTGTTATCTGGCCGCCCAATGTAGATTCGCGCTTCTTCCGGCATTGAATTTTCATGCATGTAATATACTATGGATATATATAAGTACAGGAGGTATATCATGACACAGATCTATGAACAGAGAATGCAGACACTTCGCACCCAGCTCACAACATCCAGTATCGACACGGCACTGATTGTCGATCCGACGAACATCTATTACCTTACCGGCTTCTACGCCGAGCCGCACGAGCGTTTCATGGCGCTGGTACTGGACGTTAAAGATCACAACACTCTTCTTTTCATTCCCGCGTTGGATGAAACGGCGGCAAAGGCGTCCGCCCATGTCGGGACGATCCATCCTATATCCGATGAGGATGACCCTTTCGACATCCTCAATGACAATCTGCCTCAAGGTATTGGAATGATGGGAATAGAAATGGACCACCTCAGCGTCGCGCGCTACCATAACCTGCGACGTATAATGCCCACCACCCAATATGAAGATGTACGCCCGCTCATCGACCAGCAACGCATCATCAAAACATCTGATGAGATCGATCAGCTGAAGGATGCCGTGAATATCATTGAACAAGTCCTCGAAGAAGGCACTGCCGGAATTCACCAAGGCATGACGGAGAGCGGCCTGGTTGCAGAACTCGAGTATCTGATGAAGAAACATGGTGCCCTCGGCCCCTCATTTTCCACGATGGTGCTCTCAGGCGCAAAATCCGCACTGCCCCACGGCATACCCGGAGACAAGGTGCTCCGGGAAGAGGACTTCCTGCTCATCGATTTCGGTGTCATCACGAAGGAACGGTACTGCTCGGATATTACACGCACATTCATCATCGGCCGGGCTTCAGAGAAGCAGAAGGAAATCTACGATATAGTCAAAGCATCGACCCGGGCTGGCGTGGATGCTGTCGAAGCCGGCGCCCCATTGAAAAACTTCGATATCGCCGCACGCAAAGTCATCGAAGACCATGGTTACGGGCAGTACTTCAACAATCGCATCGGCCACGGTCTGGGCATGGAGGTCCATGAGGCGCCGTCCATCCATATGGAAAATGAAGCAATTGCACAAAAAGGCATGGTGTTCACCATCGAACCCGGAATCTATATTCCCGGATACGGCGGTGTACGCATTGAAGAAGAAGTCCATATAGATGAAAATGGAAAAGTGGAATTACTGACATCCTTCCCGAGAGATTTGAAAGTTCTGGAGCTGAAATAAAAGACGCCTCACACCCATTCGAGTATGCCGTTCAGGTCGGTATATGCTCGCTCCGGCTGGATATCCAACGTCTCCGGCTGCACACCGTTCCTGTTGATCCACGCCGTATGGAACCCGAAGCTTGCTGCGCCCATGATATCCCATGTATTCGATGACATGAAGAGGACCTCTTCACGTTCTACCCGCAGTCTGTTCAATGCATGGGCATAGGCTGCGGCAGACGGTTTATACTGCTTGATTTCATCTGCACTGACGACCATATTTATATGATTGTTTATCTTCGAACCGCTGACAAGCGGTTCTATCATATTCTTGGAGCCATTTGAAAACACGACACGCTTTTTATTCGAGAGTTTCCGGAGCACAGCTTCCACCTCATCGAACAGTCCGAGCTTCAGATAGGCATCCATCAGTGCATCTTCGCTTTCTTTTGTGGAATTGGCTCCTTCCGACTTGCAGGCATAATGCAGGGCATCCTTTGTCACTTCATCAAAGGGTCTGTAGCGCCCCATCATCTGTCTTTGGAAACAGTATTCCAGCTGTTTCTTCCGCCATGTCATGCTGATTGCTTCCCCCTTCTCCGGGAAAATCGATTCACATGCTTCCTTTACTGAATGGACGTCGTATAAAGTACCGTATGCATCAAATACCAGCGCTTTGATCATAATAAAACCCCTTTCTTTAATCATGTTGGTTTACAGCTACCCTGTACATCCGGATGAAAACGCAGAAGCATCCTGGATATAGGAAAGAAAGTGGAAAATAAAACAGGAACCAGGCGACTGTCCCGGCCAAGTTACAACCCGGTATATCGCTCAGTTCCTGTTTCGTTATTGCTTTTTCATCAGTCCCATAATCAGCTCATTTTGCTTTCCGCCGTTAATGAAACATCGTGTTTTTTATCTGAAACATCCTCTTTAACCCAGATCTCTTCCAGTTCCTCAAGTGTCTTCCCTTTTGTTTCAGGAACGAATTTCCAAACGAAGATTCCGGATAGCACACACATCAATGCATAGAACCCATATGTCATGGAACTGCTGATTTCCATCATGAATGGATAGAATGATGTGATTGTGAAGTTTGCCAGCCACTGTACTGCAACTGCGATCGCCATTGCGCCGCCTCTGATCCTGTTCGGGAATATTTCTGATAATATCACCCAGGCGATCGGCCCCCAGCTCATCATGAATGACGCGGTATAGATGACGATAAATACGAGTGTGGATATGCCGATTATATTGAATCCTGCCAGCATGCTCACTCCTGTCATCCCGATAGCCATGCCAATCGAACCGATGATGAGTAATGGCTTCCTTCCGAATTTATCTACATAGACGATCGCAATCAATGTAAATATTACGTTTACCAGACCCATGACAACCGTCTGCACCATTGACGCATCTGTGCCTGCTCCAAGATCTGCAAATATCCTCGGCGCATAATAAAGGGCCACGTTGATGCCGATGAATTGCTGGAAAAAGGATATCATTATGCCGACAATGACGACAGTCTTGCCGAATGCGAATAATGGCGCCTTTTTCTTTGCACCATCATTCTCGCGGGTTGCAACGATATCCGCCAAAACTTTTTTGGAATGATCGACAGAATGATAGATTTTATTAAGCACCGATAATGCTTTTTCGTCTTTATTATTAAGTGCCAGGTATCTTGGCGTTTCCGGTACCGTGAACAGCAATAGGAAGAATATGATAGAAGGCACTGCTTCTGTTGCAAACATATAGCGCCAGCCCATATTTTCAATCCATGCCGCCGACTCTCCGAAAGCGATTCCATAATTGACGAAATAAACCACAAGCATACCGAATATGATTGCAAATTGGTTCCATGAAACCATTCTGCCCCGTATGCCGGATGGCGCCATCTCACTTATGAACATTGGCGTCACCGCTGATGCCAGACCGACGCCGATACCGCCGACTATGCGATATATGTTGAACATTATAAGTAAACCTAAACCGGATTCTCCCACATCAAAAAACAGGACTTCCGGATATGCCGAAAGCAGAGCTGAAATGGCCAGTAACACTGCAGCCAGCTGCAAGGATTTTTTCCTTCCAAGCGCACCTGCAAGCTTACCTGACAGCAGCCCCCCGATTACACAGCCGATCAATGCACTCGATACAGTCACCCCGTGTATGAAAGAGTTGTAATCCGCTGTGATATATTTCTGCAGGGATTGTTCAGCTCCGGATATGACAGCCGTGTCATACCCGAAAAGCAATCCACCCAGTGTTGCGATTAACGTCATTGTGATAATGAATTTTATATTGTAATGCTGTGCCATCACATGACACCCCCAGTGTCCTATTTAAATTCCAATAACTCGTTCGTAAGCTCCTGTGTATTCTCATAAACCTTTTTATACAATCCAAATAATCTATTGTATCTTTCTGCATTTCCGCTTATCGGTTTGAATGTCTCTCCGTATTCAATCCACGCTTCGGAAACTTCGGAGAAATCGTCGAACCATTTCTCACCCATGGCCGCAATCATCGCTGCCCCGTATGCGGGCCCCTGTTCTTCGGTTCTTGTAATCACTTCCGCATCAAATACATCCGCCTGAATCTGCAGCCACTGCCTGTTTTTCGCTCCGCCGCCGATGGAGACTACCCGGCTGATGCCTTTTCCATTTTTCCGCATGATTTCGATGCTCTCATTCAGTGAAAAACTGATGCCTTCGATGACCGCCCGCTTCATATCAGCAGTATTGGTATTCGCATCAAGCCCTATAAAACTGCCCCTTAAATCCGCATCGTTATACGGTGTTCTTTCACCAAGCAGGAATGGCGTATAAAGTAATCCATTGGCGCCCGGCGGAGAAGACTTCGCCTCTTCCATGAAATCACTGAAGTCTTGGTCATCATTCAGTAATTTTTTCAGCCATTCCAAACTGTATCCGGCGGATAGAGTGACGCCCATCACGTAATTTTGATTGGGGACACAGTGATTGAAATAATGGACGGATCCATCATTTTTATAATCATCCTGTTCTTCGGATGACAGGACGACTCCGGAAGTTCCGATACTTACAAGCTGCTTTGATGAATCCGTAATACCGGCCCCTAGAGCGCCACACGCATTATCCGCTCCGCCCTGGTATACCGCAATCTCATGGTCTGCAATTTCCGGTCCGAATATCTCTTTTGAAATAAAACCGGCTTTTCCATGAGACGGAATCACTTCCGGACAGATTTCTTTATTCATACCGAGCTGATTTAGAAGTGGGGTGGACCATTCTCCCGCTTTCACATCGAACATCGCCGTACCGGCTGCATCCGACGGCTCAGTATGGACATTGCCGGTCAGCTTATAGATGACGTAGTCTTTCGGGAGCATGAATTTATGAATTTTTTCGAAGTTATCGGGCTCATTCTTTTTGACCCACATTAATTTTGACAGTGTGAACCCTTCCAGGACTGTGTTCTGAACTTGTTTTAGAAGTGTTTCCTGCCCGACCTCTTTTATGATCTCCTTACATTCTTCGGACGTTCTCGTATCATTCCAGAGAATCGCCGGCCGGATCACTTCGCCCGCTTTGTCAGTCAGGACCAGCCCATGCATCTGTCCGGAAAAGCTGACACCGGTGATATCTTTTCCATATTCACCGGATAAAAGTGTCTTCAGACTTTGAACGGTCGCTTCATACCATTTTTCCGGATGCATTTCACTGTATCCGGTTTTAATATGGAAGGTTTCATATTTAACGTGATCTTCTTTAACCACTTCACCGTTTTCATTGACCACAATACTTTTTAATCCACTTGTACCCAGGTCAATTCCGATTACATATTTCAATACTAGACACCCCTGTTGACAGTAAGAATATATTGGTTGATTTGTGATTTAACCAGTTCGAGATGGTCAGATCTATTCTCGACTTCACTATTATCCAATGCGTATTCTTCCAATTCTTTAAAATTGGTTGTACCGTCTACGATTTTTTTGCCGATACCTTCTGCATACGTCTTATATTTTTCAGAAACAAGGGCTTCAAAGAATTCATCTTCAATCATCTTATTTGCAACACGGAGCCCCAATGCGAAAGCATCCATTCCGGCGATGTGTGTCAGGATCAGATCTTCCTGCTCGAAGGAAGTCCGTCTTGGTTTCGCATCAAAGTTCAGGCCTCCCTTACCAAGTCCGTCATTTTTCAATATTTCATACATTGCCATTGTCGTTTCGTATACATCCGTCGGAAATTCATCCGTATCCCATCCAAGTAAAGGATGGCCCTGGTTCGCATCCACAGAACCCAGCATGTTGTTGTCCCGTGCGTATCTGAGTTCATGCTGGAAGGAATGTCCGGCCAACGTTGCGTGGTTCGCTTCAATATTGAATTTGAAATCATTCTCCAGACCATACTTCTGCAGGAATGCATGTCCGCTCGCAACATCAAAGTCATATTGATGGGAAGTCGGTTCTTTCGGTTTCGGTTCGATCAGGAACTGACCCTCGAATCCGATTTCATTTGCATAATCTTTGGCCATTTTGAAGAATCTCGCCAGATTATCCAGTTCCAGTTTCATATCAGTATTCAGCAGGCTTTCATAGCCTTCACGTCCGCCCCAGAACACATAGCTGCTCGCATTTAGTTCGTTTGCGATATCCAGCTGCTTTTTAACTTTCGCAGCGGCATATGCAAATACTTCAGCGTTTGAAGAAGAGGCTGCCCCATGCACGAAACGCTCGTGCGAGAAATTGTTCGCTGTGTTCCAAAGCAGTTTCTTGCCTGTCTCATCCATCTTCTGTTTGATCAGTGCAACGATTTCATCCAGATTTTCATTCGATTCTTTTAAATCTTTTCCTTCAGGCGCAATATCCACATCGTGGAAACAGAAATATTCCACATTGAGAATTTCCAGCAGTTCAAAGATCGCTTCAACTCTTGCCTTCGCCCTGTCCATACCGTCCAGATGATCCCAGTTCCTTTTCGCAGTGCCAACACCGAATGGGTCGGATAAATCTTCAGTGAACGTATGCCAATATGCCACACTGAACTTCAGATGTTCAGCCATCGTCTTCCCGTTGATGACTTCTTCCGGATTAAAATACTTGAAACTTAAAGGATTGCTTGAATACGGTCCTTCATACTTTATCTGTTCTTGATTGAAATATGTCATTTTTATTCCTCCTGAATTAACTTTGTTTATTGGGTAAACAAAGAATAACTCTTTTTGAAAACGCTGTCAACAATAAACATATTTTCTGTGATATACTGTGATAAATTTAATTAAAAGTTAAGCGGGAGAAAACATTATGACTAAAAGTGTTATCAACCAACAGTCTATAAAACAATTCAATACGAATAAAATATTGAAACTGATCACTTCCATCGACACCATATCAAGAGCAGATTTGGCCAAACAGACAGGTTTGAACAAGGCCACTGTGTCGAAAATCACAGATGAATTGCTCAATGACAATCTCGTTGAAGATCTTGGCTATGGAATATCCAGCGGGGGAAGAAAACCCAAATTACTGAGGTTCAATCCAAACGCAAAATACGTTGTAGGAATAAATATCGGAGTCAGGGATATAGACTTCACCGTGATGAACATGCAGCTTGAAGTGCCCTACTCCACCCGCATAGAAATTGAGAATACAGATTATAATGTGGTTTCACAATATTTGGAGGACACTTTCAATGCGGCCCTTGATGAATTGAGAATCAATGCAGAACGGATTATAGAAGTGACAATCGCAGTACCAGGAACTGTGGATAGTGATGGGGTCATCATCCATGCACCAAACCTGGGCTGGAAAGACCTGGACTTGTCTGAAACTCTCGGCAGTACGTTTCATCACTTGCCCATCAGGGTGTTCAATGAGGCCAATGCAGGCGCTCTGGGAGAATTGAATCATATCGCCAATCCTGAAAATCAAAACCTGGTCTATGTCAGTGCGGGAATCGGTATTGGTACCGGTATAATCATTTCAGGCAACTTATATAAGGGGAGAATGGGAACAGCCGGGGAATTCGGGCACAATACCATCGTCGAGAATGGCCGGCAATGCCATTGCGGCAGGAAAGGATGCTGGGAAATGTATGCATCCGAGCAGGCACTTTATGATTCTTTGAATCAGAAAAACATCAATATCGATTTAAGTATAGAAAATGTTCTAAGCGAACTTGAAAGTAATAATGAAAAAGTGATTGAATCCACCAATGAATTATCATTGTATTTAAATATCGGCCTGGAAAATGTGGCAAGGGCTCTGAATCCCGATTATATCGTCATTGGCAACAAGCTGAAATATTTAATAGACTATTTAAATGTCGATGAAGAGATGCAAGGATCGAAAATCGTATTCAGTAAAAGTGACCGGCATACTACGATTGAAGGTATGGTATCAGTGATTACAAGAAAGTATTTGTATCAGAATAGATATTCTTTAAAAAGCATATGAACATAAAAACAAGCCTGTTCAAAATGATTTGAACAGCTTGTTTTCGCATATAAATTCACTTATTTACACCAAAACTGAATACAGTCTGTCTTTTGTAGATTTCGTTCCCATTTATCCTTACATCGAAACCAAGAGGTATTTTCAAAGCTGCCGGCGACTCCTGGGTCTCCAGACAAAAACCAGCATGTTTCTGAGGTTGCCTGTCTTTTAAATCAGTATTTTCATTTAAATTATTCCCTGTATATAATACCATTCCCGGGAAAGAAGTCGTGACCTTCAACGTACGGCCGCTTCTCTCGTCACTCACTTCGACTGCACGATTGTTCTTGTTAAAGATAAAGTAATGATCAAAACCATCATTCGCTATTTTCATCTGAGTATCCTCACTCTTGAAAACATCTCCGAATACTTTGCCTTCATTTAAATCGAATACACCTGCAGGCTCTTCTGCACTTATCGGAATCAAGTCCTCATCCATTTTCAAGAAGCTTTTAACATCCGCTTTTATAGCGTGATTGCTGACATCCTCAGTCAGATCATTACTTAAGTTGAAATATGTGTGATTCGTCGGAGCAACTACACTTGCTGAAACCGCATCCACTTCATACTCAAGTTTCAACTCATTATCATCACTAAGGCTGTACATGACTCTTATCAAAGGTCTCCCGGGGAATTCAGTTCCCATTTTATATTGGAAAACAACTTTTTCTTCTTCAACAGAGCTTTTCCATATCTTATTATATAAATTCAGATTCCCGCTATGCAGCAGATGGTTTCCTTGATTCGCTTTGAAAGAATAATTATCATCGCCTATAGTGAATTCAGCATTTTCCACCCTGCCGGCTATCGGGGCCACCACTGCTCCAAAGAAATTTCCATTCTCAAAATAGCCATCCAAATATTCATTTCTAAGTACAACGTTGTGAAACTCTCCGTGTTTATCAGGAACAAGTATTTCAGTGATACTGCAACCAATGTTAATAACTTTTACAGTCATACCGTTATTATTCTTCAGAGTGTACTCTATAATTTTATTTTCAAATTGTTTATATGATATTCCCATCCTCTTTCTCCTTATCTTCAATATATTTATCTAAATAAATTAATTATTCAGGATCGTCCAGCCGTTAAAATTTTAGTTTCAAATGATCCATCCCTAAAATTCTGTGGGTTATATATGATGATGCACCTAATAATATCGAGTGTTTAACATTAGATGACAATTTAATTGAAATTTTCTGGGAAGAAATTGATTCCAATTCTCTTCTTATTCTGATCATAGTTTCTGGAATTTCATTGATTAAGGGAGAGTTTAAATAAATTGTATCTGGATTAAATTGAACATTTACATTATGGATCAACAAAGCGATCATTTGAATGAACAAATCTATTTCATCAGTAACAACTACACAATTTTCCTCATACATTTTGCCAATTTCTTTTAAATCTAATTCTTTATTAAGTTTCTTCTGCAGACGATTAATTATCGCATCTTGGGAACAAACTTCTTCGATTTTCTGTAATTTGTAAATGCTTCCATCTTTAAAATGAAATAGTGTTCTTCCCAATTCACCTGCTTCCCCATTCAGTCCCCGGTATAATTTCCCATTAATAATCAAACCTGCACCAATACCCTTATGGATACTAATAGCTATTAAATTATTTATGTTTTTCTCATTGAAGTCTCGTTCGAAAATTGCAGATAAATTAGCTTCATTTTCAATATTAATTGGGACACCCGTTATTTTTTCAAACTCGTCTATTATCGACACATTTTTCAAATCCAAAAACGGACTATCTACTATATCTCTTTCATTGTCAACTATTCCATGTATTGAAAGAGAAATTCCTAACAAGCCGTTTGTTGTTCCCAACTTACTGTTAAAGTTCACTTTTTCTTTAATTGTATTAATTACCTCGGGCATTGTTTTTTCTTTAAGCAAGAAAGTATCGCATCTCATAATCTGTCCATTGAAAAAATTATACATCACTTCCAGGTAATCATAACCAATATCTATTGAAATCGTATAGCCATAATTCTCATTAATCGCTAAAAGTATAGGTTTACGTCCCCCAATTTTTGTACTGTCCCCCGCACCTGTTTCTTTGACAAAATGTTCGTTTTTCAGGTCATTTAATATATTAGTAACTGTTGCTTTATTCATATCCAAATTCTTGGCAATTTGGACCCTCGTGATATTCTCGTTATTAAAAATCTGTTGAAGAATCAATTTTGAATTTTTATCAAGTAATATTCCCTTTTCCATTTTATATCCCTTTTCTCTTCTAACTTGTTATTACTTCATTTTATCCATCATAACATGCAATATAAACTATTAATTTTCATATCAGCCATCCTATTACTTTCCAGAAGTTAATGACTGAATTTTCTTTCAATAATAACATTCTTTTTTAGAAAGCGTTTACAAATATAATCATAAGTGCTAGAATAGCCATCAAGTTGGTTAGTTTATATAAATTAACTAACTAAAATATATCACAAGCCTATCACAGGGGGTGGGAATAGTGACTGTTGAATATTTAGAAAGGGCAAAAAACAATCCGCTTGATGACCACAAGGGGAAAAGTATATCTCAGGGTGAAACACCCAAACTGAAGATGAATGAAAAGCTTGCGTTTGGAATTGGGGATTTTGGAGCGAACTATAGCTGGACCTTCATCGCTTCGTTCCTTATTATTTACATGACTGACATCGTAGGTATCTCTGCCGGAATTATAGGTACGATCATTCTGATATCCCGTATTACTGATGGTTTTACCGATTTATTCATGGGAACCGTGGTCGATAATACAAATACGAAAATGGGTAAAGCGCGGCCATGGGTTTTCTGGACGGCTCCAGTCCTTGGTTTATTAACCTTCATGCTATTCAATGTACCGGGAACTTTAGGCCAAACCGAGAAAATCATCTATATTTCAATAGTATATTTTCTGATTTCAACTGTTTTTTATACCGCGAACAATGTTGCCTATTCATCTTTGACTTCATTTATAACAAATAGTAAGAAAGACCGCGTTTCTTTAGGCAGTATCCGATTCATTTTTGCACAACTCGCCGTACTGTCCATCACTACTTTCACTACATTTATCGTGAGTGCATTTGGTGGCGGTCAGCAAGGCTGGACAGCAACGACAATCATCTATGCATTATTATGCGCCATTCCTTTAATGATCGCTGGATGGTTTGTTAAAGAGAGAAATGTCGCCAACAGAACTGATAGTAAAGGTACAAAGAAAAGAGTTCCATTTTTTCTCATAATGAAGGTTCTCCTGACAAACAAATATTTCATAATTACAATCACATTATACCTTCTCTGGTATTTGAGGCAGACGGATAATGCGATGAGAATCTATTATGCCACTTACATTTTCGATAATGCCGATATCATGGCTATATTAAGCTTGGCAACAACACTGCCTGCCGTCATTGGATTAATGTTTGCGCCGAAAATTGTAGAAAAGTGGGGCATCAGGAATAGTATTATCGCTGGATTGGTCATTTCACTGATTTCTTATGTGATGATGGCCGTCTTTTCCGAAAACCTTACACTCCTGACTATTGGTCTGATTATAAATGCGGTTGGTCTCGTCCCTTTTACTGCGGCATTGAGTGCCATAGTAGCAGACGTCGGAGATTTAATTTACTGGAAATCCGGTGTGCCGGTACAGGGATCCGTATTCAGTTTAACCAGTGCAGGGATGAAAATCGGTTCGGGTCTGCAGGTTGCGATTGTAGGATGGGCTCTATCCATGGGTGGCTATATTGCCGGAGCGAATATACAGCCCGAAAGCGCAATTATTGCGATGAAGGCAATGCAGATCTACTTTCCTTTCCTGATAGTAATAATTCTTATGATTATCACTTTTACACTGAACTATGAAAAATTCATACCTGCTGTCAAAGAAGAAATTCATATTGGGAAAGTGGGCGAAAACAGAACCAAAAGTCTGATGTAAATTTAAATATCCTGAAGGAGGAACTAAAAAATGTCATTTGAATATCATGTAGCAAAATCAGGATCCGATTCCGCAGAAGGATCAAAACAAAACCCGTTTCTAACAATCAATAAAGCCGCGTCGTTAGCAGTGGCAGGAGATAAAGTCATTGTATACGAAGGTGAGTACAGGGAATGGGTCAATCCACAAAATACCGGTTTAAGTGATTTCAGAAGAATTACTTTCCAGGCTGCAGAAGGAGAAAAAGTAGTCATCAAAGGTTCCGAGCAGATCAAAGACTGGAAGTTGGTGGAAGATGGTATATGGAAAGTTGAAATACCGAATGAGTTTTTTGGAGATTATAACCCTTACATTGAAGAGATTTTTGGAGACTGGGTTGAAGTGAATGATGGGAAGCATCTTGGCGAAGTATACTTGAATGGCATGTCATTCTATGAAACAGACGCGTATGAAAAGTTGTTCAATCCCGAGATACTAAAAGAAGTCCTGGACAATTGGACTGAAACAATTGTACCTGTTAAGAACCAGGAACAGACAAAGTACTTATGGTTTGCCGAGGTGGATGATGAAACAACCACGATATATGCCAATTTCCATGACTACAATCCAAATGAGGAATTGGTAGAAATAAACGTCAGGAAACATGTTTTCTATCCTGAAAAAACAAACATGAATTATATATCAGTAAAAGGTTTCGAACTCTGTCATGCCGCCACACCATGGGCTCCTCCAACAGCTGATCAACCGGGTTTAATCGGAGCACATTGGAGCAAGGGATGGATCATTGAAGACAATATCGTCCATGATGCCAAGTGCAGTGCCATCAGTATTGGCAAAGAGATATCGACCGGCGATAATTTCAGCAGCAAGAGAAAGGATAAACCAGGATATCAATATCAGTTGGAGTCGGTGTTCCAAGCTTTACATTCCGGTTGGACAAAAGAAAA
The DNA here is from genome assembly GCF_046736035.1 of Salinicoccus sp. HZC-1. Lineage (GTDB taxonomy): Bacteria > Bacillota > Bacilli > Staphylococcales > Salinicoccaceae > Salinicoccus. The sequence goes on from NZ_CP177130.1 coordinate 2,516,190, forward strand.
TATCGGGTCACATATCATCAGGAATAATACTATATATGATTGCGGCCAGAACGGCATTGTTGGTCACCTGGGCTGTATATTCAGTGAAATATCCAATAACCGAATCTATAATATAGGCATTAAACGTGAATTTTACGGTTATGAAATTGCGGGCATAAAACTCCATGCAGCCATCGATACGCAAATATATGATAATTGCATTCATGATTGCTCACTGGGTGTATGGCTGGACTGGCAGACTCAGGGGACCAGAGTAAGCAGAAATGTATTCTATAATAATTCCCGCGACTTATTTGTAGAAGTCAGCAGTGGTCCATACCTTGTCGATAACAATATTTTAACTGCCGACTATGCACTGGATAACCATGCCCAGGGCGGAGCTTATGTAAACAATTTGATAAGAGGGGAAATGGTCCACAGAAAGATGTTGGACAGAGCAACTCCATATCATTTTGCCCACAGTACGTTTGTCTCAGGCTTTGCTCCGGTTTACGGAGGAGATGACCGTTTTTATAACAATATATTCATCGGTGACAAAAAATTATCCCAGGTTGGGACTGATCACTATGATGGATATCCGGCATCACTGGATGAATATATTGAAGCAGCGTCTCAGGAAGAAGGGGATCATCAGGCATTCCATAAAATTAACCAGCCTGTTTTCATAAATAATAATGCCTATTTAAACGGCGCCTCATCTTTTGATAGAGAACAGGATAATTATGAAAATGGAGACTTTGATCCTGAACTTACTATTGTCGAAGATGGAAATGAAGTACTGCTCCACATTAAAATGCCTGAAGGCTTTGACGAGATATCAGGAAAAGTTTATGGAACTGAGAATTTGGAAAAAGTTCGGCTTGTAGATCAGGACTTCACACAGCCAGATGGTCAAAAATTAGTTATAGATCATGACATACAGAACAAGAAGAGATCAGATAAATCCCACATCGGACCTTTTAACGCTTTAAAGCAAGGCTCCTCTCAAATTAAGATCTGGGGATGAATTTAAAACACGAAAAGCGTGCTTTGCGGTTTATGCAAGACACGCTTTTTAATTTTGTCTCACTCTCTATAATGGTTACATTTTTCATTACAAGGAAATATTATTTTGACGATGTAGAAATGACTTTGGCAGTCGGAGTTATCGAGGATGACAAGTATGTTTCAGTCAGATGGACATTTATAGCGAAATATAACGGAAAAATAGATAGTGCAAACGCAAATGCCGGTACAGAAATCTTATTATCAGGCACGGATATTTTCTATATCGAGGACGGAAAAATCAAAGATTACTGGGTTTCTTCTGATGGTATCGATCTTATGAAACAATTGGGGATGTTTTGATAAAGCGGGATTGATAAAATTTTTGGAGATATTTTACGGAAAATCGATTTCGGAGCCGGACAAAAGAATTACAATCACGTCAATATTATCCGCCGGGAAATATAAAATCTCAATTGGGAACATATCAAAGTGAAAATTTTAAAATCAAAAAATCCCTCCCGCCAATACTCCGGGAGGAGACCTCTGGTTCTATGAATATATATCAAGGTCATTCTCAATAAACACTTTCTCGATTTCTTCCAGTCTATTGTCCATGAAGCTTTTTAACTTTGATTCTATTTCCTGCATCATCTGCACCGGATCATTTTCTCTGCCTTCATCATGCTTGTAAATATCAGTCAGGAACATTGAACAATACTGAGGGGAAAGTCTTTTACTCAACCTTTTGAACGTCGAAGGATGTCTCAGGGCTGTTTTATGCAACCTTTCCCGGTGTTCGCTATCTCCCGGTCCGATGACCAATTTAAGGAACAGCTTATCCTTAAAGTTAGCGACTTCGAATAACAGTATGCGGCCAGATTCCGTCCATCCCTCAGATGTCTTTGCGATATGTTCATCCAAATTTTTTGTTGTGAATCTCACGTATTGTTTATTGCTATGATCCGCAATCAAATCCGGATGACCGTCAATGATTTCAAGCAGTTTATCATGGATACTTTTGTAGATATCAGGTTTATATTCGAATATCAGATCCAGCGCCCGCTTGTGCTTAGAATAGATATCCACGCAGATTTTTTCCAGTTCCTTATCTCCCACAATGTTTCTCCTTAGTATACTTAAATATTGTTCAATGAATATCAGGCTTTCTTTACTCATAGCTTGTCTTCTTATCTTCAGAATCGACTCCAAAAACTCCATTATTTTCTCATAGCTCAAACTCAGCCAGTTATCAGTATCACTTGCATCGTCACCTTCCGGTGTCAGATATATGTAGAGCTTCGTATAATCAGGAAATTCACTCTCAATGATTCTTCGGTATTTATTCAGCTGGTGGCTCGATTCTTTGCTCCATATTTTGTTTTCTATGACTAGTACAAATTTATTGGACTTGGAAATTCCCAAAATATCGATATTCGCCCATTCTCTCCTGATAATCATGTCATTGAAATCCTGGAGCAGGATCTCCAGCGGCTTGTAACTGATTGCCGGTTCTTCCCGGCTGTCATGTTTCACACAATGATGGATGACTTTCTTGATGAACCTGTCGTCGAAATTGTGATATTCCGCCGGATTAAGCAGCCAGCCTAATACATTGCTGTGACGAATCTCCTTATGTATGATTCCCAGGACTTCGAATGCATTGAATCCGGACTCATGTTCTTCCAGTTTATCGAGAATCTCAATATCCATGAGAAATTCCTGCAGGGCCTGCCTGTCTTTCTGATATTTTAAATGCTCCATCCGTTTCACCCTCCCTCGCTGTTCAGCATTTAAATTATATACCCGAGCAGCGAGGATAGGTAGATGATTATTTACACCTGGAATTTGTTCTTTGTGCCATTCCTCCGGTTTCCTAAAAATCTCTGCATCTCTTTATAATCCAGCTTCTTGCAAGCGACATATCTAAGGCAGACTCAGCTGCGTCGTCCTGCCGCCGTCCACTGTATAGAGCTGACCAGTAATGAACCCTGATTCTTCGGCTGCGAGGAATGCAACAAGTGCCGCCACCTCTTCAGGCGTCCCTGTACGCCCCACCGGATGGATACGTCCAATATCGCGTCGGAACAAATCCGGATCAGATGAATTGTCTATGAAATCCTGATTCAGCTCTGTATCAATCCAGCCGGGTGCCACCGCATTACACCGGATGCCTTCGCGTCCATGATCTACAGCCACCGACCGGGTCAAGCCATGGATCCCTGCTTTAGTAGCGCAGTATGCTGCATGATGGGGATTGGCTGCTATTCCTTCAACCGGGCCTGTATTGATAATGTTCCCCGTTGTTTTTCGCAAATAAGGCAGTGCTGCTCGGATCATCAGAAAAGGTGCTGTGAGATTCACATTTAGATTACTCTGCCAATCTTCTATGCTCATTTCTTCAACCGGAGCTTCCATCATCATGCCTGCATTATTCACCAGTACATCGAGTCGTCCCTTGCTCTCAATGACTTCTGCAATAATGCTTTCCGGTTCCTCAGTGTTCGAAAAATCTGCAGTTATGCATTCAAAGTCCTCATTCTTCCTCCGCTGTACGGTGATTACATCCGCCCCCCTCATCTTGAAACCGTTGGGCGATTGCTTTGCCGATGCCTGAACGTCCACCAGTTACGATTGCTACTTTACCTTCAAAGCGTTTCATTTGTCCTGTCATTTCATTTTCCCCTATTCTAATTATCTCCAGATTTTCAAAGCCCTGATCGAACTTTAACATAGTACTATGCTGGATCATCCAGTTCAAAAAAGAATGCCTCCTGACTGCCGCCGAAAAGCACCGTATAAATAAAAAACCTGAAGCCAGGCTCCAGGTTTCTTGAGGATATCTCTACACATAACCTCTTCTCATTCTGTTCTCCAATTTATTGACCACATAAGTCAGCGCCACACAGATCACCCAGTATACCAGTGCAGCCGCTACGAATGCTTCCAGATAACTGAATGTCTGTGCACCGACCAATCTTGCCTGAGCAAAGATATCGACTACCGTAACCAGGAATGCGAGCGACAAGGCTTTGATGATGATCAGGAAGGCATTCATCGTATCAGGCAGCGCCTCTGTCATGACCTGCGGTATGATCACTTTCCTCAGCGTCTGGCTTGTACTGTACCCCAATGATTGGGCAGCCTCTATCTGGTCCTTATCCAATGAATGCAGGGCTCCTCTTATGATCTCCGATTGGAACACTGAATAACAGATGCTGAAAGTCACGATGACTACAGCTGCGGAATTCAGCGATGCCGGATCAAATCCCACGCCGAATAAAGACAGGAATGACGTAACAACCAGCGGCAATGAGTAATACACCAGGTACAGAAGGACGACATTCGGCGTCCCTCTCAGAAATGACTGCAGTACCGCAATGATCTGTTTAACCACCGGTATATTCAGACTTTGGATGTATGTGAGCATCGCTCCCAATATGAAAGAAAGGATCAGGATGACTAAAGCCAGGAACAATGTTTTTGGAACGACTTTGACGATTTCGATCAGGCTTTCAAATACAGTGACAATATCAAACATTGTATTCAGCCTCCTCTTTCATCTCATATCCCGTCCTGTTAAGTACCCGCTTCTTCCTTCTTTCGAGATATCTTATGATCTGCTCGGAAGCGAATGAAATACCCCAGTAAATAAATGCTACTGTGAGGAATACTTCAACCTGCTGCATGCCGAAGGAACCGGAACTGATTATTGTCGCCAGCCCCATTATATCCACCACACCGATCGCGAAGACCAGTGAACTGTCGTGGATCAGGTGGATGATTGCATTTCCGAGACCCGGCAGCGCAATCGGGGTCATTTGCGGAATGATGATCTTAGTCAGCTTTTGGAATCGTGTGTAACCGAGACTCTCAGCCGCTTCATGCTGCCCTTTTTCAATTGCCAGATATGCCGGTCTGATCACTTCGGACATGTACGCCCCATTGTATATGATCAGGCAGACGATCGCAGCCGTCACCGCACTTATATTTGTCACATCAAATCCCAGCAGCTGGAGCAGCACCGGAATCCCGAAAAAGAACAGGAACAGCTGCAGCAGAATGGGGATGCTTCTCGTAAATGATATATATAAGTCGGTTATAAGGTTGAGTACCGGCACTTTTCTGATTCTTATACTCGCAACCGGGACACTCAGCAGAAAGCCGAAGACCGCAGACACCACTACGACGAGCAGGGTAATCGGGATGACCCTTAAAAACTCCGGTAGAATACTTATCATATATTGAAGATCCACAATTCATTCTCCTCTTCATGCAGCGTTTCGATTACTCCTCGTACTGGAAGATATCCTCTCCATAAAACTCGTTCGAAATATCGGACAGTACACCTTCATCCTTCAGTTCAGCCAGTGCCTCGCCGACCTGCTCATTCAATTCCACGTTCTCTTCCGAATCATGGATCATGAAGTAGGTTGGATTCACTTCAACGGGTTCTGTAATATGTATGTCCAGTCCGCCCTGTTCAATGATTTCATCCTGTCCCAGGTTGGAAGGGTTCACGAATGCATCATATGTACCGGCGTCCACTTCCTTCAGACGATCGGAGGTCGGAATGCCGCCGTCTGATGTCTTGAAGTCAATCTGGTTATCCGGATGCTCTTCATTGTATGCCGTCAACAAGTTGAACACACCGCCTGTCGGTGTCACCGGTACAACTTTCTTGCCTGCAAGGTCATCGAGGCTTTCGATTTCTCCCTCCATGCTTGCTGTCGCGAATATCTTCATCAGGCTGAATCCGTTATGTTCAGAGGGAACCAGGTAGCTTTCCTCTCGTTCTTCGGACAATATCAACCCTTGTGCAATCATGTCATACTGGCCGGTATCCAGACCGATTTCCGCCGCGCTGTCACTCGTACCCTGGATGTTGAATTCATAGTCCTCCAATTTTTCATCGACTTCTTTCAGGATCTCGACCTCGTAACCCGTCAGTTCACCGTCATCTCCCGTATAACTGAGTGGTTTCGATGAGGATGGGACTGCCACTTCAACTGTTCTCGTTCCGTCCTCACTTGCTGTCGCATTCTCTTCTCCGCCACTGCCGCAGCCGGCAAGGAAAGCCCCCAGAACCGCTGTGAATATTATTAGTTTTTTCATCATTCATCTCTCCTGTCTCTTAATGTGCTGCTGCATAGAATTTATTCAGGAACTGCTGTGTCCGTGCATTATCCGATTCTTTGAATATCTGTTCCGGCCTGCCGGATTCGGCAACCTGTCCCTTGTCCATGAACACGACCTTGTCCGAAATATCCTGGGCAAATGACATTTCATGCGTTACCAGAATGATCGTCATCCCCGACTTCGCCACTTCCTCGATGGATTTCAGGACTTCACCGACCAGTTCAGGGTCGAGTGCGGAAGTCGGCTCGTCAAAAAGGATGACTTCCGGCTCCACTGCAAGGGCCCGGGCGATGCTGACACGCTGCTGCTGTCCCCCTGAAAGCTGGTTCGGATATGCATCCACTTTCGCTTCGAGCCCCACTCTTTTCAGCTCTTTCATACTTTTTTCATATGCTTCTTTTTTGGATTTCTTCTGGACTACCATCTGGGCGTCCATCACATTCTCTATGGCTGTCTTGTTCTTGAATAGATTGTATTGCTGGAACACCATTGCCGTTTTCCTTCTGAGGTTCAATGTCTCTTTTTTATTAATGGAGCTGAAATCGTAATCAAGTCCACCCAGGGAAATAAAGCCGCTGTCCGGTTTTTCCAGCAGGTTGATGCACCTGAGCAGGCTCGTCTTGCCGGTACCGCTGGGCCCGATCAATGTGACGACTTCGCCTTTTTTCACTTCCAGATTGATATCCTCAAGCACTTTATTGCCGTGAAAGGATAGATTCAAATTTCTTAAGTTAAGCACAACGTCACCCACTCTATGTATAGTCAGAATAATAAAAATGATATATTTATTATAAAGGTTATTACCTACTTGTCAAATAGGGATTAAGTGATTATTTCTTACTCACTATTGAAAAAACGACTGAGTTGATGCGATAATAGAGTAATTCATAGTCTAATTGTTGGTTTTAGGAGAGGAGTATCATCTTGAATACATTACAGGAACTTGATATGAATGGCCGGCTGGCGTTGACGGAGGAAACGGCCAAAAAATTCAAGGAGTCTTCACGGGAGCACGACGAGAATGTCACTTTCCCATTTGAAAACTTCGAAGCCCTAAAGGCGATCGGTTATCCGCAGCTGTCCATTCCGAAGGAATACGGCGGTGGCGGTGTTTCCCTTCATGAATTGATGAAGCATCAGGAGATCATCGCAAAAAATGACGGCGCCACGGCCCTGTCCGTCGGCTGGCATATGGGTATCATCATGGATATCGGGGAGAAGCACTCGTGGGATGATGAGAAGTACAGGAAAGTGGTCGCTGACGTCATTGAAAACGGCTCCCTCATCAACAACCTGGCGACGGAGCCGGCGACCGGCAGCCCGACCCGGGGCGGCCGACCGGAAACGACCGCGAGAAAAGACGGTGACAAGTGGATTCTGAACGGCAGGAAGACGTTCGCCACACTGTCGCCGATATTGAAGTATGCGGTCATCAGTGCATCCATTGAAGGCACAGATGAAGTCGGCAACTTTGTTGTCGACACTGCACTTAAAGGCGTCCATATCGATGAAACGTGGAACTCGGTCGCAATGCGCGCATCCGGCAGCCATGACTTCATAATGAAAAATGTGAGGGTGGAAGCAGAAGACCTCGTCTCCTACAGGACACCCGGCAGGAAGTCACCAGCAGGATGGCTCCTCCACATTCCGGCATGCTACCTGGGGATTGCACGTGCAGCACAGGAAGCTTCAGTGAATTTCGCAGCAGAATATTCACCGAACAGCATCAAAGGGACGATCTCCGAACTGCCGAACGTCCAGGAGAAGCTCGGCCGCGTTGAGCTGATGCTGATGGAATCCGAACATTTCCTTTATTCCGTGGCGCGGAAGTGGGATGAAAGCAGCGCCGAGGAAAGACAGCAGATGGGAAATGAACTCGGTGCCGTAAAGACTTCAATCGTCAATAAGGCAGTGGAAGCCGTCGATCTCGCAATGAGAGTCGTCGGCGCCAAAAGCCTGTCCGCCGACAGCGAACTGCAGCGTCACTACAGGAATGTCCGCGCCGGACTTCACAACCCGCCGATGGATGACATGGTTATCATAGGCCTTGCCAAAGGATCGATCAGCAGAATCAAAGAGGCAAGAAATGAAAAGATGACAAGCAACGCTGAATAAACTAACAGAGTCCGGAGAATATTTATATATTCTTCGGATTTTTCATTTACTCCTCGGATTGCATATGAATGACACTCATTTATTATATATTTTTTAATAGTTTGTAACGTTTCATATAATATGTTCAGTTATATAGAATCTTTCTATGGTCTGTGCTAGTATGTATTAAATGCTTCATGCAGGAATAAAGGAGAGTTGAAAATGATAAACCTTGATACATTTGTTGCGAATGAACTTGGTATTTCGTTGAATAATTTCATCTACAATTCCATCAGTATTTTTAAGTATGACACGCATGAACTCACCGACTATATTAAAAATAAATGTGATGAGAACCCTCTGATCTACATAAGCGAAGATAGGATTCCTCTCTCGGCTTTATCCGATCACTATCAGACTCAATCGACCGGCATTTTCACTGAGTTGTTCACCCATTTCAACTGTACCCTCGATGAACAGAAGAAGACAGCGATGCAGTATATTCTTTATTCCCTTAATTCATCCGGCTTTTTGGAAGCGGATACAAAAACTGTTTCTGACATGACCGGTTCTTCGCCCGAAGAGGTACAAGGACTACTGAATATGCTGAAAGCCTATGATGACCGTAAAGGAATCGGCTGCACGGATGTTTACGATTTTCTTAGATTCCAGCTGAGAAATCAGGACATGTACAATGAAAAACTGTTCACGCTGTTCATCTCAAACCTCGATGCGATCAACAGCGGCGCCCTCGATTTCCTGGAGGATGATGAAAGAGCAGATCTGTTCGAGTATGTCCGGCTTATTACTGAATCCTGCTCCCTCTCCCCCATCTCGGAGGATGAACCTGAATATCTGGAGCCAGATGCAACGATCTCAGTTGAAAATGGATCATTCAACATTGTCATCAATGATTATCTTTCAGACTGCATCGTATTCGAACCTTTGGATATTCAGTCACAAGATAAGGATTTCAAAAAGGAAATGGAGAAATACAGGCGGGATTATGAAGAACTGGCTTCAATTCTGAACGCCCGGAAAATGTATCTGAGCAGTGTGCTGACCATCATCGTGAATAAGCAGAGGGACTTCCTGTTGGGAACTTCAGGATTTTTAAACCCCCTGAATCAGAATGACCTGGCCGATGCGACTTCCCTCAGCCCAGCGACAATCAGCCGCCTGCTTTCGGGTAAATTCGTGTCGACTCCAAAAGGGACTGTCCCGATCAAGTCACTCCTGTCGAAAGAATGCTGCAACGGTGCTTCTGTCAGCTATGCAATGCACCTGATTAAAAGCTTATCTGACTTCGAAACGATGCCGGACAGTAAAATTTCAAAGAAACTGTGTGAATTCGGCGTCACCCTTTCCAGAAGAACAGTGAATAAATATAAAAATGAGATATTAAACCAAAATTAAAGGAGTAGTCCAAGGGGAACGGACTACTCCTTTCTCTATGCGTCATACGGGGATAGTGCTCTGTGCGTTGCCTAATCCAGTTTTTCCATCAGTGATTTCAGTTGACTGACCTCTTCTTCGTCGAGACCCAGTCTCGGCTTTCTGGAAGGCCCGCCGTTCAGACCTTTCAGGTCCATCGCCTTTTTGACGATCTGAACATACTTGCCGGAGTCCTCCAGGAATTCACACAGCGGCAGCAGATCTTTATTGAGTGCCTTCGCTTCATCGTACTTGCCGGCCTTCACCAGCTCATACAGTTTGGCCGCGCTGTTCGGTGCGATGTTGGCTGCCACAGACACCCAGCCCGTCGCCCCCTGCACGAATGATTCGAATGCCAGGTCATCCGAGCCGCAGAACAGGACAAGATCCGTATTATCTGCGATGGCCCGGACTTTGCGGATGTCCCCACTCGATTCCTTGATGTACTGCACTTTATCGAGTTCTTTATCAATCTTATAAATCGTTTCATTTTCCAGATCGATATTTGCAGTGAATGGATTGTTGTACATCATGATCGGTTTCGTCACCACATCATTCACATCCTTGAACTGATGGAACGCCTCTTCTTCCGTCGGCGTCTGATAGAAGGAGTTGATGAGCAGCAGGCCGTCTGCATGATTGTCTTCGGCGTGCTTTGCATACTCGATGACCTTGCTTGTCCGCTCGTCGGCGATACCCACCAAAAGCTTCGTATCGGTATCTTTCACCATCGGGCCCACCAGCTCCACGATCTGTTTCTTCTCTGCCTCGTCCAGTGAAGCAAACTCGCCGGTGCTGCCGACAATAACAATGCCGGCCGCCTTCTGGTCCAGATAATACTGCACGTTCTCTTTCATTCCGTCGTAATTCACGCTGTAATCCTCATGCATCGGTGTGATCAGTACTGGGAATGCCCCTTCAAACTGTTTTTTCATAGATTTCATATCCTCCATTTTCTTCATGATCTTCATCTTTCGCTTTTTCATGATCATCTTTCTCCATTATGAATAATCCGAAATAACCGTATATCAGTGAAATTATTATCACTAAAAACCCATACCAGAAGAATGGCAGGTATGCTAATGTCGCTACGCCGAGTGTGGTTGCCATGAAAACACCGCCATCAGACCACGGCACCATAGGAGTGGTTACTGTACCTCCGGCTTCAACGTTTCTTGACAGCAGTGTGCGGCTGACATTTTTACGGTCGTAGTTCTCTTCAGTAATTTTGGTGCCGGTAAGCAAAGAAACATAAGCTGCGCCGCCAAAGAATACACCGAAGAATGATGCCAGCATCGTTGTAAGCGTAAGGTTTCCGGTATTGTTCGCCCATTTGGCGAACAGGTTGCCAATCACTGTAAATGCACCGATTGACTGGAGCAGACCTCCGACACCCAAAGCCAGAATGATCAGCAGGATGACTTCAAGCATGAATGTGATGCCACCCCGGTTGAGCAGATTATCTATAAATGCGATTCCTGTACTCTGTTCGCTGCCTGAATACAGTGTCTGGATCGCTTCTATGAATCCGTATCCCTGAAACAGTGTCGCCCATAAACTCCCCAGTAATGCTCCAAATAGGATGACTGGAACTGACGGCAACTTAAACGCCAGCATGATAATGACTACCACTGCCGGAATCAGCATCATCCAGGACACATTGAAATTCTGCTCCAGACCTGTCAGGGTATTTTCAGCAATCGACAGATCCCCCTGCCCATCGTACATGACTGCACCCACAATCCAGTAAAGAACCGCTGAAATGATAAATGCAGGTATCGATACGAATGACATAGACTTAATATGCCTGAAAAGATCCACTCTTGAGAGCGAAGCTGTCATTACAGTTGTATCTGATAAGGGCGACATCTTATCTCCTACATAGCATCCGGAAATAACTGCTCCAGCAACTAAATAAGTCGGCAGCCCGAAGCTTTCCCCGATACCCATCATCGCAATCCCCGCTGTACCTGCAGAACCAAATGAAGTCCCTGTGGAAAGTGCAGTAATCGCACAAATAATCATGGCAGCCATCAGAAAGATACTTGGACTGATAATATTCAAACCATAATAAATCATCGTCGGCACTACCCCGCCGGCAATCCAGGAACCGATCAGGGCGCCGACCGCAATAAGTATCAGAATTGCCCCCATGCCTTCATAGATACCTTTTAAAAGTCCTTTTTCCATTTCCAGATAATTGTGGCCAAGGTACACCCCAAAGCCCAGTATCACAAACCAGACTACAAGTAGAGCCAGTTGTATCGGCAATTTCAAAATAACTATAAAACCAAACATTATGACAACAAACATCCCAAGTATCGTGAGCAAGACACCGAGACTCGGCAGTTTCTTTTCCTTTGTCATATGAATCCCCCTTAATTATTTAATGACAAACCCTTCTGTATATATATCAGTGTGATCGATATAGAACTGCGAGTTCGATATCAGCTGATATGCATGTTCGAACCTGCCATTTTGGATTTTGATATCATCCCCATTCAATGTTGTTGTTCTCTCAGTCCCCAATTCTCTGTAGAAAAGAGAAATCACCTCTATGATTGGATAAGGCAGGATATCATTGTTCTTATTCGCTGTTGCATGTTTCCCATCATTGCTTAAAACCAGATAATCATAAGTACTGTCATTCAGCTTTTCAATTTCCTTTTTGATCGAAGTAATATATTGAATATCCATATGCAGCCCGGTTTCCACCAGTTTTATCTTTTTGTGATTCACTTCATATAAACCATCAGTCAAACCTACCTCATATAATGGCGTTTCAATGAGCTCATTTTGGCCATATTTCTTCGTTCGGCCGTTGAAATCCAGAGAGTAGCTTTCCTTTTTTTCAATCCGGCCCCGGTCGACCAATGATGAAACAAATGATTTCAACAGAACGTCTTCGTTTTCAATACCGGTGATTGAATCAAGAGTGACTGTCAAACCGCCCGTAATCTCATCTTCATGAAAAATCAGCAGATTCATATATTTACTTCCTCTCGGCTCGTTCAGAAGCAATTTTTTTACATCGAACCCTTCAGGTCCTGCCCTCAGCTCGTTTTTTTCAATCACCCGCAGAAGCTGGCCATGTATATGGATGTCATAGCTGTTCACTGTTTTCACAATCATATTTTCACCCCTATATATCCGGTATCAGCAAATAGCCATTTTGTAATGGATCTGATTCATTCATATAAAAATCATGCCTGGCCATGATCCAGGCGGAACCGGTAATCGACACTTTGTTGAATGTGATGCCATTTTCTTCTTTAGAGCTGATGAGCCGTGCCTTGAACTGTGATCCTGTAATACTTTCATGAATAAAGACATCATTCTCACTGATCCTGCCCTCTTTATACAAAGTCGCGACTTTCGCACAAGTGCCTGTCCCGCACGGTGAACGGTCGATACCGCCAGGCGGAACGACCACAGTATTCCTGATCACCTCTCCCTCTTCATACAATTCCATATGTGTCAGCTTATTGATGAAGGGATATTCAGGATGCCTGACGTCATGTTCACTGTTGATGACATCCCGCAATTCCATTGCGGCCGCCACAATACCCTCGGAGTTTGCGATATCGAGTGACAAGCCTAAATCTTCCGCCCTGATGATCCCGTAGAAATTACCGCCGTACGCTATGTCACACCTTACATTCCGGCCTTCAAACAGGACATCGACCGTTTTTAAATGAAAGGATTCCGTGCTGACAAAAGTTACTTCTTCAACTTTACCGTTTTCCACTTTGCATTTTGCTTCAACGACACCCGCAGGCGTATCAAGCACGACGGATGTAAACGGTTCTTGCCGCTCCACATATCCCATTTCGACTAAAGCAGTGCACGTCCCGATCGTGTCATGTCCGCACATCGGAAGATAGCCGCCCGTCTCTATGAATATCACACTGTAGTCCGCTTCCGGCCGCAAAGCCGGCAGCAGAATCGTACCACTCATGACATCATGGCCCCGCGGCGGATTCACAAGGAATTTCCTGATATAATCATGGTTCTCTTTCATGTCGAGCATCTTTTCCTGGATGGTATCCCCCGCGAGCTCCGGCATTCCGGCCAGGACAGTACGTGTCGGATTTCCGCCGGTATGGGTATCCAGTGTGATAAACTGCTTGCTGTTTTGATTCATGCGTGCACCTCCCTGAACCTGTTGATGTCAAGCGGACTGATGTCGTCCTCGAGTGAGTCTGTCACCATCTGGGATACCCAGAGTCCGGTTATTGCCGACAGCCCAATGCCGTCTCCCTCATGCCCGGCTGCAATGTAGAAGCCCGGAATCTTCGTTTCGGACAGGACGGGCAGATGGTCCGGCGTCCACGGACGGAGGCCGGCATAGCTGCGGATGATATTCATATCCTTCATCTGCGGGAAATATTCGATGGCCCGACGGGCGATGAGCTGGATGATCCTATGATCCACTTTTGTGTCAAAACCCGTGAACTCCCGGCTGCTTCCGAGCAGGAAATTCTGGCTCTCGGTCGCCTCATGGACGAGCGCGATGCCGTAGTCGTTCATCTCCTTAGATGCCTTGCGTTCCTTGCCGAACTTCGTCATCAGGTAGCCGAATTCCTGAATTTTACGCGTTCCCATAAGTTCCGAGCGGGATGCCACAAGAATGTGACCTTTCCTCGGTTTGATCGGAACATCCATGCCGAGCATATTCGCAACTTTCGGGGCATGGACACCGGCGGCGTTGATGACCTTCCTCGTTTTGAATACATCCCCGTGGGAAAACACTTTGAAGTTCCCATCATGCGTCTGCTCAACATCCGTCACCCGGGTGTTCTCAAATAATGAAAAATCATATTTCTTCGCCTGGTGGACCAGTGCAAAAGTAAGCATGTAAGGGTTAACCGTCGCATCGTTCGTACATTCGATGCCGCCGACAAGATGATCGGAAAAATATTTGGAGTCATTTTTCAGGTCCTCCTTCGTCAGTTTCCTGAAAAATTCATCCTCACCATTTTCAGCATTCTGCAGGTCCACCCACTCATGTGCCTGTTCGAGCTCATCGTCATCCGCACACAGGAAGATGCTGCCTGGATGCCTGAATTCAAACTTCATTTCCAATTCTTCGGACAGCTCCCTGATCAGAGCCTGGCTCTTTATCGCCATCCGGCTGTCGAACCCGGGTTCCTTATCGATCAGCAGCACATTCCCATCGCATTTGGAACTCGTACCTGAAGCGAGCGTACTCCCTTCCAGCAAAGCCACCTTCAATCCGGTTTTCGTCGTATAGTAGGCAATGCTTGCGCCAATGATTCCTCCGCCTATGATCAATACATCGTAAATGTCTCTGTTCAATGAATCACCCCACCTCCTTCAATTACTACTAAGAAAAAAGGATGCCAGCCTTAAAAACTTAAATCACTAGAAAGTTTGATTAACTCTGTAAATATTTATATAATTATTATTAGTAATTTAACAATAAGGGGATGTTAGAAATGCTGGAGAAGGCGCTTATAAAAGAACTGATCAATTTCCATAATCATTCGTTCACGATCATCGATAAACAGGAGAACGTCATCTACTGGAGCGACAGGGCTGCAGAGATTTTCGGCATGAGCAATGAATATGTCATCGGCAAAAAAATCACGGAAGTCTTCAGGGAAGAACACCTGGTCATGCTGGAATCACTCAGGGAGAATAAGACAATCGTAAAAAAACAACATAAGGCGACAAACAATATATATGTAGATATAAAATCCATGCCCATTCTGATCGACGGGGAAGTTGAGGGCGCCATCGTCTCCGAAGTCAACGTCACCGAACAGAAGCTCCAGAAGGAGCAGATTGAGACACTGAAGAATAAAGTCAGCGTCCTCTCCGATAACATGAAACAGCTCAAAGACTCGAACTTCAGGAATATCATATACAAAAGCTCCGTCATGGAACATGTTAAGAACCAGATTGAAAAAGCGGCGAAGACGAATGCGAACATACTGATCACCGGAGAGACCGGTGTCGGCAAAGAACTCTTTGCCAAATCAATCCATGACACAAGTGCCGTCAAAGGAGAATTCATCCCGATCAACTGCGGTGCCATTCCGAGCCATCTGTTCGAATCTGAACTCTTCGGGTACGAAAAAGGGGCGTTCACGGGAGCGAACCGGGAAGGCAACAAAGGGAAGATTGAACTCGCAGAAGGCGGGACTTTATTTCTCGATGAGATGGGGGACATGCCGCTTGATATGCAGGTGAAATTCCTCCGGGTGCTCCAGGAAAAGCAGTACTTCAAACTTGGCGGCAACAAAGAGAAGTCGGCGGACTTCAGGCTGGTTTCGGCCACCAACCGGAAGATTGCAGACCTCCTCGCCTCGGATGACTTCAGATCCGACCTTCTGTACCGGATTAATGTCGTCAACATCCACATACCGCCGCTCCGGGAACGGCCGGATGATATAGAATCGCTGTTCTTCTACTATCTGTACAGTCTGTCCGAAAAGTACGGAACAAGCGTCAAATACGCCAACCAGCAGCTGATCAACCACCTGAAGGCATACCACTGGCCGGGCAACGTCAGGGAACTCATCAATGTCATCGAAAGACTGGTCATCTTCTCGAATGAGGAAGCACTGAATAACGAGATTTTCGACCAGTATCTGACCGAAGTCGGCGAAGATGCAAAACAAGCCACACTGCCCTCGGTCACTGAAGAACTGGAACTGAAAGACTACGTGGAAAAGATCGAAGCGGATTATATCAGGCATGTGCTGGAGGAGAATGGCCAGAATGTAGAGAGAGCCAGCAAAGCACTCGGCATCAGCCGCCCTACCCTTTATGCCAAAGTGAAGAGATTCGGGCTGTAGCTGGCATCTTTTTTTCTTACTGATTGATAAAAGGGAAAAAGAGGTGTTCCATATGAGGCAGGAAGACGATTTTGTCGTATGCAGATGTGAAAATGTCTATTATTCAGATCTTATAAATATAATGGAGAACGGAACGAATAATTCAAGGGAACTCAAATTGAAATCACGGGCAGGCATGGGATTCTGCGGTTCGCGTACATGCGGGCCGTTCCTCGAAAAGCTGACAGGGGATCAGAATGACGCGTCTCCCGGCTATGTGCATCTGAAATCACAGCCGCCAATCCGGACCATTTCATTGAAAGAACTCTCAGGGGAGGGCGAATCATGACAGAACGGATACTGAATCATAAAATACTAGGGGCCATCCGGCACGAATTTGTCCCTTTCAAATGGAACGGAGAAACCATTTACGGTGTGGAGGGGGAAAGCCTGACAGCCGCCCTGCTCGCCAACGGCATAAGAACACTCAGAACCCATGAAAAGGACGGCAAACCGAGAGGCCTCTACTGCAACATCGGCCACTGTTCCGAGTGTCGCGTCACCATCGGCGGAGAAAAGAACCAGAGAGCATGCTTGACACCGGTGAAAGAAGGCATGAGTGTCAGACAGCAGACAGAACTGCCACATCTGGTGAAAGGAGATGACAGCCATGTTTGATACGATCATCATCGGTGCAGGACCGGCCGGTCTGAGTGCCGCAAAAATACTGCAGGAAAGACAGAAAGTGCTGGTTCTGGATGAATACTTCCATGCAGGCGGCCGGCTCCTCGGACAGCTCTATGAAGAGGAAAAAGGCAGATGGTGGAACGGGCTTGAAATCGCCCGCCGTCTGATCATGGAGACAGAGGGAAAGAGTGAAATCCGGCTGAGCACCTCCGTGTACAATGTGGAACTTGATGACACTTATACCGTCCATACGACAGCAGGCGTCTTCAAGTCCAGATCTTTAATCATCGCCACCGGCGCACGGGAGAAATCCACACCACTCCCCGGCTGGGATCTGCCCGGTGTCATGACCGTCGGCGCCGCCCAGGTGCTCACCAATTTCAGCCGGGTCAAACCGGGTAATAAAGGCGTCATCATCGGCATCAATCCATTATCCATGGTCATCGCCATGGAGCTCGGCTATACGGATATCGAAGTTGCGAAAATCTGCCTGCCGCCGAAAAATAAGATCAACGACCAGACACCTAAAGACGCATTCGAAACACTTGTCTCACTCGGCAATTCCGCCCCTTCAAAGTTCATTTCATTCGGAACGAGAGTGGCCGGCAGAGCAAAGCCGCTTCATCCCGCAGCATTGAAACTGTTCCCTAAAGGCGGCGTCAAAGCCATGGGGCTTCCAATCTCAATCAAGGAGAAGATCATCCGTATAAACGGTACAGAGAAAGTGGAGTCAGTCACAATGCAGAAGACCGATTCTAAAGGCAGGCCCGTTGGCAGGGAACGAGAAATCCAGTGCGACTTCGTCTGCATATCAGACGGACTCGCCCCGCTCAGTGAAATCGGATCTTTGCTCGACCTCAAGCACGTATATTCGGAACCCCTGGGCGGATACATCCCGCTTCACAGTGAGATGATGGAAACCGAACTCCCGGATCTATATGTCGCAGGCAACGTAACTGGCATAGAAAACGCTAAAGTCGCCATGTACCAGGGACAGCTCGCAGCCCACCGGATACTCGGGGACGAAGAAGCAGCCATATGCACACTTGCAAGCATCAACAACGAAAGAAAGAACGCAAAAGTGAAATTCCACAAAGACCTGATCCACGGGAGAGAGACAGTGGAGGCGATGTGGAAGGAGATCGAAAAAGAAAGGCAGATGAATTAACTATATGACTATCGACTACTTCAAAAGAATCAGCACACTGACGGAACATCTGAAAAATGAAAATACCGGGATGGCTGTAATCACCGACCCGTCGAACATCTATTATCTCACCGGATTTTATGCAGACCCACATGAGCGTTATATGTCGCTTTTCATCGATACCGGATCTGAAGAAACCTATCTTTTCCTGCCTGCACTCGATAAGGAGATTGCAGCGGGTATCGCCAAGGTGGATTTCATCGTTTCGATATCCGATGAGCAAAACCCTTTTACAATCATTGAAAGCAACATAAAAGAAAAAGCAGCGAAAATCGGCATCGAAATGAACGTAGCGACTGTAGCGCATCATAATGGATTGAAAGGAACATTTCCAAATGCTGAATTCATCGATATCCAACCTGTCATTAATCATCAGCGGGCATTCAAAAGCCGTGAGGAAATAGAGGGTTTGAAAGAAGCGGTGAACATCATTGAAAAAGTGCTCGAAGACGGACTCAAAACAATCAAGGAAGGAATGACGGAAGCAGATCTAGTGGCGGAATTCGAATACCTTATGAAGAAATACGGGGCAGCAGGACCTTCATTCTCCACTATGGTCCTTGCAGGGGAAAAGGCGGCCCTGCCACACGGTACACCCGGGGACAGAAAACTGCAGAATGGTGACTTCCTGCTTATCGATTTCGGGGTCATCACCCGTGACCGATATTGTTCAGACATCACCCGGACATTCATCATCGGTGAAGCGTCCGACACGCAAAAAGAGATCTACAATATCGTCAAAACATCCACCCAGGCGGGCGTCGATGCAGTCAAAGCAGGCGTACCATTAAAAGAATTCGATATCGCCGCACGCAGCGTCATCGAAGAAAATGGATACGGTGAATACTTCAACAACCGCGTCGGTCACGGACTCGGCATCGAAGTCCATGAAGCCCCTTCAATCCATCACCTCAATGAAGATATTGCTGAGAAAGGCATGTTGTTCACGATTGAGCCCGGCATCTATATCCCGGGATATGGCGGCGTTCGCATCGAAGAGGAAGTCTATATTAATGAAAACGGAGAAGCGGAATTGCTGACAACCTTCCCGAGAGACTTGCAGATCATAGAGCTGTAAAAAGGTGCACTCAAATTAAGAGCGCACCTTTTTTCATGCCTTGATCAATTCTGATTGGAGGAAACCAAAAGCAGCACCGTCACTTCATCTGTATCGTTATACCAGTGATGGGCCAATGAGGAATCGATATGGATGGATTCATTCTCGTACAGTGTTTCTTTCGTCCCTTCCAGTTCAACCTCCAGCTGCCCGGATAATACATATACAAATTCCTGACCGCTGTGGGTATACGGCACTTTCTGTGATTCTCCCGCACTCAGCTCAATGATTGCTGGAGTGAAATCCGGATTTTTCATCTGCCCTACCAGACTTGTATAGGAAAAATTGCCGGAATCGGCTTTTTGCTTATTGATCTTCTTTTTGATGCTTGTACCACCATTATCGAAAAAGAAATTAATATTCACTTCCAGAGCTTCAGAGATTTTTCTGAGCGACGTAAAAGTCAGTGTCCTGAGCCCTCTTTCTACCTGTGACAGGAAACTGATGGATAAACCACTCTTATCACTCAATTCCTGCAGGGTCATCCTTTTACCCTTTCGTACTTTCTTCAGTTCACTGCCCAACGTATCATCCATATTGCACCTTCTTACGCTTTAGTCCTGTTTGATATTAACAAATACACTCTTCACTTCAACATAGTTGGAAATGCCATAATCTCCGCCCATTTCCCTGCCGATACCGGATTTCTTATATCCGCCGAAAGGCATTGTTTCCAGTTCAAGTCCAAAATCGTTCACCCAAACAGTACCCGACTCAAGTTTGCTTGCGATGTAATGGCCTTTTTTAATGTTCTCCGTCCATACGCTTGCAGCGAGACCGTATTCACTGTCATTTGCACGCCTGATCACTTCATCGACTTCATCAAATACGAACACTGACATTACAGGCCCGAAGATTTCTTCCCTGGCAATCGTCATATCATCTTCAACATCCGCGAAGATTGTCGGTTCAACGAAGTAGCCTTTATCACCCTTACGGGCGCCACCGGTAAGCAGCCTTGCCCCTTCCTCTTTCCCTTTTTCAATGTAGCCGAGGACAGTATCCAGCTGTTTCTCAGAAACCAATGGTCCCATCTCCGTATCATCATCGAGACCCGGTCCTACAACTGTCTTCTCCGCTCTCTCCTTAAGAGCTTCAAGCACTTCATCATATAGATTCCTGTGGACGTAAATACGCGTTGTTGCGCTGCAGTTCTGACCCGAGTTATACATTGTTCCATCAAAGATGCCATCCAACGTTGTCTCAAGACCTGCATCCTCAAGCACGATGGCAGGAGATTTCCCGCCAAGTTCCAGTGTTACACTCTTGATATCATCCGCTGCCTTCTTCATGATCGAACCACCTGTTTTAGTGGATCCGGTAAATGCCACTTTATCCACTTGAGGATGTGTAACCAGAGCATTACCTGCGATACTGCCCGCACCTGGAACAATATTCACAACACCATCAGGGAATCCTGCTTCCTTGAATAACTTCGCAGCATACAGCATCGACAGTGGCGTTTCAGATGCCGGTTTAAGCACAATGGTACAACCCGCAGCCAGTGCAGCACCAAGTTTCCAGCCAGCCATCGCCAGAGGATAGTTCCATGGAATGATCTGCCCGACCACCCCGACGGGCTCATGAACGGTATACGTCACATAATCCGGAGAAACATTAGGTGTTTTGCCCGAAATCTTCGTCGCCCATCCGGCATAATAGCGGAAATGCTGAACCGTGCCGTCCACATCATCTTCCAAAGCCTGCTGATATGCCTTCCCGTTATCCAGTGCCTCAAGCTGAGCCAGCTCCTCCCTGTGTTCCTCAAGAAGATCTGCAAATTTATAGATCAGACGCGACCGCTCAGCAGGCTCCATCTTCGTCCATTCCCCTTCGTCAAAGGCCTTCCTCGCAGACGCGACCGCCTTATCGATATCAGACTCATCCGCCTCGCTTACCTGCGCAATCCTCTCTTCAGTCGCAGGATTCAAGACATCAAACGTCTTACCACTTTGAGGCTGCACATACTCTCCATTTATATACAATCCCATTTCACCATCAAGGAACTCATTAACACGCTGCTTCAGATCTGCAATTGTCATAACTACCCATCTCCTTTTGTTTAATTGATAATCATTTTAGAAAGCGCTAACAAATAAAGTTTAAAATATTCTGTTAAATATATTCTAGATGATAGATTGGGAGAAAGCAATATTTTTTCACACAGTGTGAAAAAATATATTGTTTTAAACTGTAATATATAATTAAAAGTCATGCTCTCTAACAATTTTGGTTCTATAATAAATACGGTTGATGACGAAACTGTCATTAATCGTATTTTTCTGTAAAACGGTATAAAAACAGCGCAAATGTTCTTTATAATAAAGTCACCACAACTAAAATAAAGGACACATTTACGCCTATGAAACAGTTTATCCTATCTTTACTCCAAATAAAAGAAAATAATATCGATTGTACGCATACCACAGTGGAAGTAGTCAGCCATAAAGGCATTAAATCCTTGTTCGTCACTGCCAAGCTGACGTATGATCCGACACTTTGCCCCGATTGCGGATGTATTAATGCGCAGTTCAGTATTGTTAAGAATGGCACCCGGGCATCGAGAATTACCCTGCCGCATATTTCCGGTCTGCCGGCTTTCCTGAAACTGTCTAAACAGCGCTATCTCTGTAAAGACTGCGACCACAGCTTTACAGCAGAAACGCAGATTGTCGATAGACACTGCCATATCTCCACGCGCACGCAGCAGTGGATTGCGCATCAATGTAATCAAAGATTAACAGAACAGTACATTTCTGAAATGGCGAGTGTCTCGGCACCGACGGTGAGCCGGGTGATCGACCAGACGGCCCAGGCCATCCGCCAACGCCCGACGCACGCCTTGCCGCAGCACCTTTCATTTGATGAGTTCAAGAGTATGAAATCGATCGATTCGGCCATGAGTTTCATATTCTGTGATGCGATCAGTCATCAGGTGATTGATATTGTCGAAGACCGGAAACAATCCGCATTAATGCGTTACTTCCTGCGCTACGACCGATTGGCCAGACACCGGGTAAAGACCGTGACCATTGATATGTATGCCCCGTACATCAATGTCGTTCAAGCCTGTTTTCCGCATGCCCAACTGTTGAGTCTAGTTTAACAGTTCCATAAGGGCTATCCCATCGGCTACATCATCACATGGCAGAACCCCGATGCACGGCTCAAGGACGGTACCGTTTCACACAGGAAGAAGAATGTTTAGTACGAGACTAAGTGTCAGAAGGTCGTCCAAGATATGTTTGAGAACAGCACACTCATTAGTAACCTCGCAACATAATCACCCACCGGCATCCTGACACGCGGTGCCAGACCAGTAATCATTGCAAAGAAAAAGGTTCACAAATGGATTTTGAACGGCGAGAAACATTCATCCCCTGTCATTTGATAGACTATATATTTTTCCCTTCTCACTTCTTATAATAGAAGCATATCACTCCTCTGACATTAAAAACATTACCCTTTCATAGTGAAACTTCTCCATCAGAATACTTAACCAAAAAGCTTCAACTTTCGAGATGAGTACGTAACCACTAATGCTAAATTGATTTCTATGCTTATCTTTAGGTTATTAATAACTAACGAGTTCAATGGCTATATCAGAAACCTTATTTATAGTTTTTATCTTCTCATCTATACTCTTCTCATTTTCACCATCATAAACAAACATTTTAATTGCTCGCAAGTTAACCATTTTATATAACAATTCATCAATCAGTTCTAAGTCTGCTTCTAAACTGTGACCTAAAATTAAAAGTTCCTCAATCTTATCGAGTTCTATATTTAATTTTATTGGTTGGGGTTTAAAGTCATTCTTCTCACCATAATCATTCAATTCTAATGATATTTTCTGTAACCTTTCTTTTCTCATTTCCCTATCTAGGTTAGGAGATAGTTTTGTTTTAAAAGGAATTCCAAAATAACCGTAGGTTGCTTTGGTTACCCCGTTTGAAGTTTCATCCATCATTTTATTATCTAGTTCTTCGGGATAATCAAACCATATACTACCTAGTCCACTAAACATAGTATGTAGATTTTCATATAATTCATTCATTCTAGATTGAAAAATATCATCCTTTAGGTCTTTGTTTGATAAATATCTTCGATAATTAAGCACCTCTCTTAAAATTTCTTTTTCAAACAACCGTGCTTCAAATGGCATGCCCTTATGTCGTGGCGAATATTTGTATCCTAATACTATAAATTCTTCTTCTAAAGATCCGTGTAAGTAATGAATATTTTTAGAATTTATATATTGTTTAAGTAACTTAGTATAATTAAAATTTAGAGCATAAGAATCTTCTCTTATCACCTTACTTATTGAATCTAATTTTTTGTAATATTGCTTATCTTCTTTTGCAAGATAATCCATAAGCGCTTTGGCAATCTGACTATAAGGTGTATTGATAGAATTTATCTCTTCAATGATTATATTTATATCCTCTTTTTTTACGACTATATCAAAATAATCAACAAACCATTTTCTAGTAATTTCCTCAATTAAAATTTCGAAATTGTACCATGTATCATAGCCGGTATCAATGTATCTTTTCTTTAGAGCTAAAAGCCATTGGTTTTTGGTATTTGAAGAAATACTATTACTGAAACTTCCAAAAGAAGAATTCATACCATGTGCTAAATCAAACCCATTTCCTACTATAATTAATTGAGACATCTTATCTCCTTTAATATGCTTATTGTCATTTTTCAGTAATTTCTGATCAAATTCATTAATAGCTCTCTTTTATCTCCTTCCATGCTCTCTATTTTTCGAGTTAATTCTTTTCTAAACTCCTCGCTATAACTATAGTCATGTATTCTAAACAAACTAGGAGCTCCTGTACTCTGCTTATCTGATAAATGATTAATAATAAAATGATACAGATCATGGTCTTCAAGTTGAAGCAATGGTTTAAATTTGCTAGTATACTCATCTTCAGGATCTATTTCATTTTTATATTGAGAGTAAAAGTACAAGACTGTTCCTGGATACTTGGTTTGTAGCAAGGTGAATTCAATGTTCTCTTTAAAAATTTCTCTCACCATCGATTTTTGTTTTTCTGTTTGCTCTTCACTTCTTGCTGGAATATACTTAGGCAAAATTTTTAACTTTTGGGAGATGTCTAATTCAGTGTTTTCTTTTATCATGGTTTCGAATAAATATGACTCTTCTAATTCATAATTATATAGCAAAATATCTTTTGTCTTATAGAAAATTGAGTCGGGGTAATTAATTGTAAAGGTACTTTTAGGATTAAAAATGCTATACTCTTGTAAAATTATAATATTTACTAGTAGGGACTGGTAAATCTGTTCATATGATGATTCAGTTTTAGGGTTATCAAAATAATTTTGCTTTAATAAGAAGTAAAATTCTTCAAAATTACCCTCATTATTTACATTATTCAGTAATCTATAATCACTATGATGAATTTCAACTATTTCTCTAACTTCACTCAAATCTATTGTATTAAAAGCTTCTACGCTTTCAATCTGGTATCTTTGGAAAAAAATTGAACTTGTTATGCTCCCATGCTTAAAACCACTTTTTTCATCATTAAATAATTTATATAACAATTCCGAAAGCATTCTTTTTATACTAATCTGATTATTTTCCAACTCTTCTAGCAAACTAATCGTATTAGACTTATCACCAATTATTGGATATTCCTTATAGGGTATTAAGTTCCTTGAATATATAACTTCTTGATTGTTGATTATGTATTCATATATCACATTATGATATTGATAAATGT
Organism: Salinicoccus sp. HZC-1; assembly: GCF_046736035.1. Lineage (GTDB taxonomy): Bacteria > Bacillota > Bacilli > Staphylococcales > Salinicoccaceae > Salinicoccus. Next base: position 2,541,414 of record NZ_CP177130.1, read on the forward strand.
AGCATAAAGCAAGTTGCTGACTAGAATTGACTTTGTCTTTCCTATAAACCCTATTAAATAAATTTAATAAATGGTTAGCCTCTCTCACTGTTCTTTTTTCTTCAACAAACAAATCTCGTATGTCTGTAAATAATGACTTTTCAGAGATGCTTAAGTCAATATCAGTTAAACTTAGACTTAGCTGCTCTTCGAAGTACTCCCATACATTTATACTATTGAGTTTAATCGGTACATACTCTATATTAGAGAATATTTTTTGAAAAAAGATCGAATCATTCATTTCACTTACCAACTTCTTGTATTCTCCAACAACAATTAATAATGAATGGTTGAACAAGTTCATTTCTGATATTAAGCTATATAAACCATCTTTTGATTCAGAGCTGATTCTGTCAAAATCGTCTATTACAAAAATTAATTTTGTATTTTTAAGATGACTTATTCTGTAACTCAACAAGAATTTGAAGATTTTTTCTGAAGAATATTCATCCTTAATAAAACTGAAAACGGCACTCATAATGATAAGCACTATCCATATTACAATATCATTAGTAGAGATATTTACTTGTGACGATTTAAATAATACTAACCCAAATTGTATAACTGCAAGAGCTGTTACTAATATAATTGGTAGAAACTTTATAATGAAAAACATTATAGGAAACGTCTTAAGAGCCACAAAAGAATACTTTCGCCCTGACCTTTCTTCGTTCCAATAATCTAACTCGATGAACTTGAATTTTTTCACTTCATTACTAGAAGCATTTTCTTTCAATAAATTTAAAAAACTAGTTTTGCCTATCCCCCATTTACCACTTAGGAGCACAGAACCAGTATAGTCTGAATTAATATATTGATTATGAAAGTAATCTACATGATCTGCCAAATCAAAGTAATCTTCTTCTTTATACTTTATAGTTTTGTCGCTTAAAATAGTACTCACTCCTTTATGTAAAATCTTTTCATATCACGTTAACCTTAAGCATTCAGCAACCACATTCCTCTATTTAGTACAACAATGTTATAGATGTGTGAACTGTAACCCATTTAAAATATGAGTTAGTATACTCCACCATTGGAGCTTTAGCCCGACAAGATGCTTGCGAATATCAGATAGTCAGACCAGCTTATAGACCGCAATAATAAAACCTAATAGAGAATATACATGGCAAATGACTAAGTAACCCTTGATGCATTTAAAATAATGCTCCATAACAAACTGGAAATTCAACGTAGCAACTATAATATATTTAGGTTCTTACAAAAGAGAGAGCATGACCGGATTTACAGTTAGGGGGCATCATTCCCAAGGTGTAAAAATACACCATTACTCAACTATCTCGAATTGCTCCCCCCTTAAATAGCTTAAAAAAGAAACAAGCATATACCCAGACTGAATGTTAAGTACAAATTTTTAACTATTAACATATCTATATTGGTAGTCTCGTCATTAAGAAATCGGTAAAAATTTTAGTGATAATGATTCTAATGATCTACCATATATAAATACATAGTCATAATTTATTATATTAAATGAATCTTGCTCAAATATACATTCACAAATCACATTGAGGAAACCTATAAATTTAAATTGCTTCGACAAGTATGCTGTCTTTTATTTTGGCGAAAAATTTTAAATATTTTTAGGTGTTATCAATAATAGTCAACATAAAAGTTCAGGATAAAATCATTACTACATTATCAATATATTTCAAGATTATTTCCTAGAGACACGTCTTCATTAAATATATCAATGCTTTTTTAAGATGTCGCTTAGTTTTTGCCATTGGGAGTAATCATTTTTCATTACTAAAACCCATTCTAGATCTTCTGACATATTAATAAGCCACTCTTCATTATTTTCTATTACAATTCCACCAAAAATTTTATTGGTACCTTCTTTATGATTGTTCATATTTACTATATATTTTTGTAAGTAATTCGATTTTGCCTTAGTCCAGGTTTGGCCATCTCGATCATCTTTCTCTTTCACTTCTAGTAGTCCAATACTTTTCTCAGTTTTAATAATGTAATCTGGGTAGAATGTTCGTACTATACCTTCATATTCATACTTTATGCCTAGAAATTCTTGTTTATTCTCACCATTTTTAAACCACCATACAACACTTTTATTATTATCAATATATGTTTCAAATGTCTTTTCTGGTGTAGAACGATTAATATCTAGATAACAAGGCGAGTGAGTGTATTTTTCATGACTCTCTAATTCTTCAACTTTATGTTCATTAAAATACATTGTATGAGGTATATGGTAGTTATAATCCAATTTCTCAGAGTTAGCATCTTCAAATTTATTTCGATTATTAAGTTTATAATTATCTATTGCATTCAGAAGTATAGGAATAAATATACTTCTATTCTTAATAATAACGACTTGAATACTCTTCATTTCATTTTCCCATTGTCCACTCCCTAAATATTCATTAAAGAAACGATATATTGAAGTTTTTATAGGTGATAGTGATCTCTTTGGAGCAAAGGATCCAGTATTCTCTTTTATTATTTCTTCAAAATACCCTTGTAACTCAGTATCGTCATTCTTGAAGCCTACCTGTAGAGAATTATCTTCAACTTCATAGCCTCCGTCAATCTTCGTACTATCTAATATATAATCCGAATATAATTTTTGCGGATCCAATTCTAGCGATAAATCCATATCGTAGCTTTTTAGTTTTTCAATATTTTCTATAAAGTTTATTGAATTTCTGTCGATTGAGAAAGTATCTAAACATTCATCTACAAACACTTGTTGGAAGTCCGACATAATGTTTCCATAATCTACTCTAGATTTATAATATGAGCTTATTTTTAATTCAGCATCAACATTTTCTTTTAATCTGCTGGACCAACGCTTTATAATATTTGGATTATATTCTTCTGCTTTTACAGTAATACTTTCAATATTTGTATAAATATAGGCTTTGTTTAAGTTTTCATTCTTTAAATAATGCTTTTGCTCAGGCATTCTTAATATTCTACCAACTGTTTGAATTTCAAATGTTGTACTTCTTATTTCTCTCAATTTTACAAGTATTTGTGCTCTTGGACAATCCCATCCAGTATCAATTGCTTGCTTAAATATTAAGTACTCTATTTCATTATCATTCTTAGTCAAGTCATCGAGTGAAGAACTTCTGATATCGGATAGCCATATAGCAAGTTTCCCATTTTCTTCAGTGATGTCATTATCTTTTAGAAACTGTTTTACCTGTTCTAATTTTTTATCTCCATCATCAGCATTCGGTAGCTGTATGAGTACCAATGGATTTACTTTGCTGTTTTCTTCTTTGAATGACTCTTTGAGCTGCTCTCTCTTATTTAGCGCAGCTAATAATATTGCATTTTGCGACGAAAGATCCTCTGTGACCAAGTCCTTCAACGACTGATTAATAATCACTTCTTTTTTATCATTCCTTCTTCTATAACTTGAGAAGGTTCAACTGACACATATCCTGCTGTCCCTAATTGTATTTGTCTTGCATCGGGTATGTAGCTTGGTGTTGCACTCATGTGTAATAACAGATCCGCATTTATAAGTGATTTTATTTCTTTGGCTCGGTCTGTATCAGCCCCATAATGACTTTCATCCATTATAAGTATAATTTTTCTTTTGCTCGTTGTATTTTCAAGTACTTCGGGAAATGAGATTTTATCTCCACTTCGCATCAAAGTATTTGACCATTCATTAGTTGATCTATTTTTACTTCTTACCTTTTCCCAATTTACAAAAACAACTTCGTTTTGATTAATCTCTTCTCTGAATCCGACGAACTCTTCTTCAATCAATGAACATATTGGAGATCCTTCGAACATATTTTCTAGCTTATTTTTACTTTGTACATGTAACTGTCCTTTTCCAATTGAAACCCAAAGAAAACATAAATCAGTATCAGTATTTTCATCGATAAGTTCTCTAATTAGCTGCCCAATCATAACTGTTTTCCCACTACCTGTGGGTGCTTGGAAGACACATATACTATTCTTTTCATTATTATTAATTAAACTCGTTGCAATTTTCATGGGCAATCAGAAGGACACTATCCAATCCCTTCTTCTTTTCGTCTTTCAGATGCGCCTTCATCCGATTCCTCATCTGTACCGTCTGTCCGATATAGGCACTCTTTTTCTTCTTGTTGTCGTGTAGTATATAGACGATTGGGTAGTTGTTGTAGTCCATGCTTTTTAAAGTGTTTATACTCTCTCTATCAAATGAGAAGTTGTTTATTACTAGGCCTTTCATCAGTTCATTCCACATATATGTGTTAAGAATATTCTATCATATTATATTTCAATAAAAGCTTTGAACAATAGGCTAAGGCTTAAAAACTATGCTTCTCATAGTAAACTACTTTACATTTATTACCTCATGACCTTTAATGTCTCATTTAATTGGAGTATAATTATATATATATTTCTGAATATTAGATTATAGAGGTCGTGATAATTATGAAAACAGAAATGGATCTTTTAAGTTACTTTAAAACTCACTCCATCAACAGTATTTTAGAGTTTACTTACGATACCTTTCTAACTAAAGTAAATGCAGGAGTTATCCCCATGACTAATGCTTACCTCTACGAAAAATTATTTTTAGAGAAAGATAAAGGAATTTATTATGTTCATAGACTGGGGTTCAGATTTAAAGACTCAGTAGAAACTAACGAAGAGAAAAATAAACCAAATAACCAAAACAATGAAGTAAATGAAGCTTACGATACATCAAACGAAGAAAAAAGTAATATTGAAATAGATTTCTTTCCTAGTTTAGAAGATACAGAAGAGTTTTTAGAGTTGAAAGATAAAGATTTAACTGATTTTGAAAGCGATCACTTAAATAACGATGTTTATTTTAATAAGTTATACAATGAAAAGGGAAAAGAAGATAAGACAATCGAACAAATTGTTGAGGCAAATCAAAAGTTAGTTATCAAAATAGCCTCCAAGTATGAACAAGTTGTTAAACATTCTATCTTAGATCTCGATGATTTAATTGCTAGTGGTAATAGGGGGTTATATAAGGCTATTGAAAAATTCGATCCAGAGTTAGGATACAAGTTTTCAACATACGCCACTCATTGGATAAGACAGAAAATTACAAGAGATATCGCAGATTATAAATTAACAATTCGCTTACCTGTACATGTTCATGAAAAAATCAATCAAGTACACAAAGCTATAAAAGAATCCATGAGTGAAGACCTTGCCGAACAGATAAACTTTTGTATGGATAGACTCAATATGAGTGAAAAGGCTCTGTTGGATTTATTTTTAATTGATAAGCAATTTAATAATGGTGTTACATCATTACAAACCTTAGTAGGAGAAGATAACGATACGAAATTAGAAAACTTTGTAGATGCAACACAAGTTTTATATGGATCAAATTTAAAATCTCCTAATGAAGAGTTGTTCGCCAATTCATTTCGTCAAGAAGTAGAAAAAATAATGTATACAACACTTAATGACAGAGAGAGAGAAATTCTTGAAAAGCGAATGGGATGGCATAATGGAGAACCAAAAACTTTAGAAGAAATTGGAAAGGAAAAATCAGTTACTAGAGAAAGAATAAGACAAATCGAAAGTAAATCCTTAAAAAAATTAAAAGGACAGTTTGTAAAATATAGACTCGATGAGTACATGGAGGAGTATAAATGATAAAAGGTGAACCCACTTATATATTAAGCACTAAAATATCAATTCTAGTAGGCTTTTCTGACACAGAATTATTTAATTTTGATAATAAGCTACTCAACTTCCCTGGGGGATTGGATATGTTCTTGGAAGAGTCCGATGGGAAACGCCCGAAAGACTATTTATCATATTTTCAAAATATAAATGAACCACACTGGATTACTTACGAGGAGTTCTTTATATTTAAAAATGTAATAGAAGTGTTTTTTGATGATAGTGAAATCTCCGTAGTTTATAACAATCGTTTTATTTCCTTGTACCCGTATAACAATTCTTTTAGTAATATTGAAACATTCTATGAATATTTATATGAAAAAGAAGATTATAAAGCGAGCGAGCTAGATAAGAAAATTAATGAAATCTATACTTCAATCCATAATATTAAAGGGGACTACTATGTAAGTGTAGATAACGATTTATTGGAACCTTATACGAAAGATTTTTACTATCAACATGAAAAAAAATTGGAACAGAGCGAAGAACTCAATGAGAATGAGTATGATTACTCATTTGAGTATAATGATAATCCTAAAACTCTAATTAACTTAAATAAATATTTAGAAAGAAACCATCACAAAAGAATTGCTGTCAGCCGGCCCCTCAACGAAGAGATAGAGCATACACTAAAAATATTAGCATTCATTCATTCAGATAGTATTTTTATTGTTTATCAGCCTATTATTGAAAAGAAATTGATTCATAGAGAAAAAGAATATAAAGGCCTCTTATATAAGTATTGGAAATACAATTCTTTTAAAAGCTTGGATATGTATAAAAATTTAAGAACTCGTGAGCTGACAAAGATAAGCCAGGCACAAATCATTGATGACATTGTCACTCAAATGGAAAACTCTATAGAAGGTGGGGCGCCAAGAGATATTTTTGTCACTTCTTCAACTGGAGCTGGCAAATCAATTATGTTTCAAATCCCATCGCTTTATATTAAGTATAAACACCCTGAAGAAAAGAGACTCACACTTATAATTTCTCCTTTAATTGGCCTTATGAATGATCAGGTCGAAAATCTGAATAAAAGAGAAATAAAAAATGCCAAAACTATAAATTCAGGACTTTCTCCAACTGAAAAATCAGTTATATCACAAGATATTAAGGATGGTAAAATTGATATTCTATACATTTCAATAGAAACACTCATAAATCGTTCTGATATCCATGACTTGATTGGGGATAGAAAAATCGGCTTATTTGTGATTGACGAAGCTCATACTGTTACCACCTGGGGAAGAACATTTCGTGTAGATTACTGGTATATGGGGAGTTACCTTAATAGATTACGCAAGAACCACAACTTCCCAATCGTTACTTTTACTGCTACTGCAATATTAGGTGGCCCCGATGATATGTATGGTGAAATCAAAAAATCACTAAATTTAGTTTCGCCTATTCAATACATAGGAAAAGTTACAAAAGATAACATCTATATGAATATTAGAAAAGTAAATGAAGAAGACAAAAAGGAGGGCGGCAATGATGCTGCCGGAGTCAAAGATAAAGCAACACTTGCCCGAGTTAAGCAAACTTTGCATTCCAATAAAAAAATGCTTATTTATTTTCCTACTGTTATCAGTCTAAGACGCTTTATTAGAACAGCCGAGAATTGGGAACCTCAACTTATCGAATCCTTTACAAGTTATCATGGGCAGTTACGTCCTGAAGATAAAGAAATCAACTTCAATGACTTTAGATCAGGAAACAGAAAAATAATGTTGGCTACAAAAGCATTTGGGATGGGGATAGACATTCCAGACATAGAAGTTGTCTATCATTATGCAATTACCGGGAACTTACTGGACTACATTCAAGAAATTGGGAGAGTTGCAAGGGAACCAGGGTTACAAGGACAGGCAATGCTCGACTATTTGCCAAATAAAGATTTCAATGAGTATAAGCAACTAAGAGGCATGTCCTCAATGAAAAAACATCAATTGATTGATGTGATGGATAAAATTTTAACGCTTTATTCCAACTCAGGTAATAAGCGTCATTTAAATATCAGCATTGAATCTTTTGATTACATTTTCAATAAAGATGATGATGAACAAACCGATGATGAGTTAGAGAAAAAAGTTAAACGTGCATTACTCACTATAGAGAATGATTTTAAAAATAAACTAAGCTATCCGCCTTTTGTTTCAAGGCCAGGATCTACGAATAGCGAAGATTTCATCCTTGTAAATGACTCAATGCAAAATAAAATTAATGATAATCGCTATAGAAATTACTTTATCAAAATTTGTGATCTTGAAAATTCATACTACAATTCTATATATATTTTTAGAACCGAGGAATACTGGAAAAAGAACTTTAATCGACTCTCCTATCGGCAGTTTAAATACTTTCTTGCTAAAAGAGGAGACGAAATCAAACGTGATCCCTTACTTATGGATCTTAACTTTGCAGTAAAATATAAAGTTATTTATGCTCAAGATACTTCAGAAAAAGATATTCATTCCAAACTAGAAGACATTACAAGTAAAGTAGAAGAGTCACTTAGAGGTTTTGCTTTGAGTCAATCCCACTTTACCATTGAAGATTTTTCAAAAAAACTAAGATTTAATATGGGATTAAAACCTCGAGAAGCAGATAGAGTGACTTCAACAGTAATTAATACACTTGTTCAAATTGATCACCTTAGAGGTACACGATCAATTACTCGTTTCTCCTCCAATGAGAAGTATCGCATAAATAATAATTATGAGGACTTGTTAGAAATACTGCATGAGACCCTAAATAAACTTACGTCTAAGACTGCAAAAGATACTAAAGAGACATATACTGATTATTATCTTATTCGAAATGTTAGGAATGACGAAATAGATTATTATAATATTTTACTTGGATTCTTGGAAGCCTACAACTTAGTAAGCTTCGAACTATTTGGTGGAAACAGCCCAAGTATTTCCCTTAGAATAAATGCTATTTCACAGATGGAAAGATATGTGAAAAACCCTATGAAATATGACAATAAAATTTTAACCGACCAATATTTTACCTATTTGAGAGCAATAGAAATGTATAAACATTTATTTTCATTGCCAAAAGTCGGAGATTCTGAGAATGAGAAGGTTTATAACTATACTAATGAGTTCTGGAAAATTGTTGAAGAATATTTCTTTGGTAATATTCCTTCCAAAGTAGAGCATGCTGTTTATAATAGATGATCAATACTTCAACCTAAACCACCCTACTTCCTTAAACAAAGACGATTCCGATTAAATCGGAATCGTCTTTACTTCTAAACCATCCACAGTCTCGGATTCTTCTCCTGGATTTCCTTGAGCAGTGACAGCGTACAGCAGACATTTGGTATATCGACGATGCCGCCGATGTTCCCCTGTACAGGTGCGGAGTTGAGCAGCTGTAACTGTTAAACTAGACTCAACAGTTTTCTACAACTAAAAGTAAACAATCTTCTACAAATAAGATACAACAGTTTACGAACCAGGAATCACTTTTCGGTATTAGGTTCGCCCGGGATGGACATCCACAGTGTCAATCAGGGGTACCAGGTGTCGTTCATACTTATGGATCACTTGATCTACATACTCAAAATGCGAGAGCATATCAGCAAGTCGAAGGCACAGTATAAACGCATTATTGCCTCCGATTTAATCATCATCGATGACATCATGCTTATGGATTATGATCCCCAAGATGCGCAACTGTTCTTTCAGTTCTCCCACGATATGTAGGAGAAAACAATGTTTATTTTAACGCTGAACAAGAGCCCCATTGAATGGGGGAGTGTCTGGGCGAAACGACACTGGCGACGGCGATCTTCGATCGCCTCCTCCACAGAAGTGAAATCATACCTTTGATGAAAATCAGGGCAGCTGTTTAATGCAAGATTCAAATACACATTATTGCAGAATCTAAAGACTAATATTGCAATGTTAATTACATAAAGAATACTTCACGATTTGATGTGGAGAAACAAGCATGATAGCCTTGCTGGCAATGCCAGATTACTTTTGAGCTCTGGCTTCCTGGCTCTTATTCATGCTTGTAGAGGCTCCATGTCAAATTGATTTAATACTATATATTCTTCCTTGCAAAACTATGTACTATGCCTTTGCAATATTATGTATTTTAAAAATGCAAAACACAACAGCACCAGAATGAAATATAGAAAAGCATTGTTTGAAGAAAAAAGTGTTGAGTCTTATTCGGAATAAACTGTCTCCTTTAACATCAAACTTTCATTTCTTCTCGCAATTCGTATTCGTTCATTATCATCATACTTTTAAATTTATGGTAGCTTTCTGCATCTATTGGTACTCTCATCCCCAATTTCTTCACGGTGATTTCTTCGTTCCGTTTCATACTTTCTTTCTTCAATCCAAAGTTGAAGCCTTTCAAAAGCTCCATAGTACGCTCTGCATCCCTTCCATTTTCCATCACGGAGTATGGATAGATATAATAACCCTTTATTGAATCAAAACGGAACATATAGGACAGGATCTGATGATAATCTGCTCCAAAAATATTACGGCTCGGCTTATATTTTGCGTCAACGATGATTCTGTTTTCATCTTTCCTTGAAATAAAATCAGGATAGATCTTCCCTGCTCCGCCTGCGAAAAGGTGATTTGCACCGATTCCTTCTGTATTGCTCGGATGGAAAAACAGGTCACCAATTATGGTATTTAGATATTCCTCGAAAAGCCAGGCACCATCCAAAATAACGCCATAAAACTTTTCTTTGCTGTCACTTGTGAAGAGCATGCTTTGACTTTCGAGTATGGCGATGCATATTTTCTGCAGTTGCTTGTATTCTTTGTAGTAGGCATGGTTCACCACGTTCCGCTTGTTCATATCAATCAGTTTGGTTGTAGACCCTGTGGCTGAAGAAGCTATATTTTCAACCATTCTTACATTTTCGTGTGTAATGTGTGATTCAGTCAAAATCCGATAGTATGTTTTATGGCGTTTTATATATTGTATTGTATGATGGACGAGCTGAATCACCGGATTATCGAAGCTGTACTCCCTGTTTGTATAGGCAAGGTCACCTGTAAAGGGTATATTATTTTTAATATGTCGTGCGACATCAATCTTGCCTTTTAGGGCACTATTATTATGCCGCTTCGTCCGGTACTCTTTATAGATTCCTTTTGCCAATGCTTTATTCAAAATTGAAGGAAATAGAAGAATTATCAAGTCCAGGAACCCCTGATTGGACTTCATGCTACTGGAAAAATCCAGAGGAGTGATGCCATATACCTTGCTCAGCATATATTGAAGAAAGTAGTTATCTTCACTGTCGTCGAATCTACTAACAATACTGAGCGCATCTTTACCGCTGCTGAAGAACCCCAGCAAGTTTGATGTAATCATTTTTTCCTGCGTCGTCTCGAGCACCTTTCTGTCATCATTCATATAGGCGGCGTTTCCTGGGAAAATGAGCATATCGGACTTTGCCAGCTCTCCCATGGTCTTATTCTGCAAATATTGTACGATTTCATTCCCGTAGTGACTTTCTTCCAACTCTACTCTGGAGTTATCTTTGAGGACCAAGTGTTGACCCTTCATACTACTCATCCTGTTCATCAAAATAGTAGACTTGCTTGAGTTGATCCAAATGCTCCTCTGCATCCATATGGTTTCTCAAATACTCCTTGAGTAATGGGTATATGAACTCCTCCCACAACACTTCAAAATCATATTCTACATCCTTCAGTTTCAAGAAGTAGCTTGGACCTATGTGGTAACTCTTATCCAATCCAGGGATATCTTCAATATTTTCATTCAGTCTTGTGAGGCGGTCCACGATATCGTCAATCGTGACCCGGGTCTTGTCCAGCTGCTTCAGCATGCTCAAACTGTCCTTCGCTTTGATTTCAATGAACCTAAACCGCCTTCGCATAGCAAAATCGAAGCTTTCTACACTTCTGTCAATGTCATTCATTGTGCCGATAATATAAACATTCTCCGGGACATAGAACCTCTCCGGAAATGGGTAATCCGCAGCTGAATGCAGCGCATGATACTGGGTCATAACAGCACCTTTCTCTCCTCTATAACCAGGATCGAGGGAGAAGAACAGTTCACCGAATATCTTGGAAATCTCTCCTCTATTGATTTCATCGATGATGAACACATATTTCTTGCCACTTGCTTCTGCATAATCCTGAAGCTTATGATTTCCTTTCATATATTTAATGACAGCTTTCCTATAGCCACTGTGCGTTCTGCTGTTTTCTTTTTCATCCCCCTTATACAGATTATAGATTCGCTTTGGAGTCAATGTAGTATTGCCTCCTCCTCCCTTTACGAATTTCAGTGTGTCCTTTCCAGTCAATTCAAATTCGATATCTTTTCCTTCTCTTATTGAAGGTACCACTATCTGTTTTTCAATTTTCAATTCATCAATCAAAGCATCCCACGCCTCATCAAAGTTATCAGATCCTGCTTGATTCCTCCTCGCTTTATCGCAGAATTTCATGAACGTCCCCGGCATCAGTTCAAAACCGATCTGACTGTTCCCATACTGCTTCGTCCTGAGGCCTTCCACAAAGTCCGTATAATCATAGCTTGGATGAAATTGGACAAACTCAACTTGCTCCTCATTGTCTTCAGTAATCTGTTTTGCCAGTTCCAAGGCCATATATGACTTACCAGTACCAGGTGGACCGTGAAGAATGATATTCTTCGAACTTAACAACCGCTCCTTGAATTCTTTCGTGTTGCTTTCAGTGCCTGATTTCTGGATAAAGTCGTTATATAACATAATCATATTCCTGAGCACATCTTCATAATCTTGTTCATTCTTTAAGCTCAAACCATCTTCCGAGACATTCCAACTTTTGTAGTAGAAGACCAGTCCGCCTCTATGAGGTTCCGGTAAAGATTTATCCATTTTGGGATACTCCTGTTTTGTGGACAGAAAGACGGTTTTCCTGCCCCATTGAACTTTCTGCCAATCATAGAACAAGCTGATCCACCCTATGTTCACATAAGGATAGGTATTCAATGAATTATTGCCGTGAGCAAAAGAGCGCCCAATTTTATATTTCCCTTCTGACACAGTGATCGGCTTTCTTGTTCCTCCAACAACAAAATTATCAAGCGTCTTTCCACGGCTATCCGTCGATTTTTTTCCAATTGAGTTATTACATATCTCCAAGAAGCTATCTACATATTCCCTGAAAGATTGAATATCTTTTTTTGAAAGAGTTACATCTTTTAGCATGATATCTGCCTCGCTTATCCTTTTCTTTAATAATAATACTTTATACTAGTTTTTCCAAATTCAGTAAAACCTCAAAACAAAAAACGATTTCAAGTAATTTGAAATCGTTAAGATAAGCATCTGATGTTCTTAAATTATCTTGCATCAATTTACTGACACTTATTATAGCTGCGTAAAGTAAAACTCAATCATAATCAAGTTTTTCCATTGCCAAATATTCCCTCAATACAGTTGGTTTATTTTGACTTTCTTTAGAGATCGAACGATATAAATCCACTTCGTCGCTATAGCCCATTACACAATGAATTTCAGCCATATGCTTTGCTCTTGATAGAGCAATATAAAAAAGTTTTTTACTATTTTCATTAAGTAGAGATTCTTTAGTAATATCTACTACAATAACAATATCACTTTCATTTCCCTTGAATTTTCTTGCTGTAGTAAAAAGCAGATGTCCTTCTTTTTTAAAATCACTCACTTTATGTTTTCCTATAGTCAATGAAAGTTCATTTGGAAGTTTCTCTGGGCGAAGAACTCTACTGGAATCATTACTGGATTTAACTGTGAGTAAAACAATATCTTCTATAGATATGCCACGATTAATATAGTAATCCAACCGTTTCTCCAAACTTTTCTCCAATCCCCTCGCACTCCGACTTATAACCCACTGTGGTCTTTGACCGCTCACTTTTATCTTTGGCTCTTTGATACTCTCCCCTACAATTTTACAACATGATTCTGCTATTTCCATTGTGTTTCGGCAGTTATTCCTTAGTATGTATCGGTTCTGAAAAGTATCCAACCATTCTTCTGACTTATTATCATGTGTCTTTTGATGAACATCATAAAAAGCATAAAAATGTCCTTCTGATTCTTGTTGGATGTTGTATAGCATTTCCAATATACCTCTAGTGTAATCCTGCGCTTCATCAATAATTAGATCATCATAGTCCCATTTTAGTTTACCTTGCAATATATCTTCCAAAAGATTCATCTGCCGTTTCCAATGGAATTGCCCTGATTTCAGATAACGGTATACTACACCGAGATCATATATATTCATGACATCAATGTTATCCGAGTGTGCCTTCAGCGCTTCTTTCATATAGTCCTTAATCATTCTGTTAAAGCACAGAACAAGCACTTTGCGGTTTTTAGATAGACGTTTCGCCTTTTCCAGAGCGATAACTGTCTTCCCTGAACCCGCCATTCCTTCAATTACCGCTTCTTTTTGTTTCTCGAGAAAATCCAACACCCCAACTTGATCTTCTGTCATTTTCCTAAATGAGAACTCATGCTCTTTTATCCTTTCTCTCAATACTGGAATCGCATTGCAAGAGGGGGCAATCTCATTTATAACAGAGTATTTTACTTTTTTTACCAGCTCTCTATCCTCGGGCAGCCGACCATTATCATAATCGAAATGTTTGTCTAGAGCCGCAGAGAGGCTTCTCAAATCCTCTTTAAATAATATATGCTCTTTATAAAAAGGTGGAGGCGTTCCTTGCATCTCCCCTCTACATACTGAAGGGAAGAATGCCACTGATGTACATGGATACTGAACATTCTTCTTTAGGTTTTCCTTTAAATGCTTTATTAAAGAGTATTTGGCAGGGGCGATCTGTTTTAAAGGATCAATAAGAATATAATTCTCTTCTTTTTTATCAAAATCATCATATTTGAGATACTGTTTTTGAAAAATTCTATTATCCTCAAATTTTATTTCTCCACTCTTTACTTCTACACAGATAATGCCTTTTTCAGGATGAAAGACTATAAAATCAATTTCTTTGTCTACAGGATATCCTTTATTAGTGTGTGCACGTCCTAATATATTGACTGAGTGAAAGATGACGTAATCATCACTCAATTGCTTTTTAAACTCTTTATAGAGCAGTATTTCTCCCCAACTATTATTGAATTCTTGTCTCTCACGATATTCAGGTACCATTATTGCCATAGTGTCATCTCCAAAAAATATATTAAGAATATTCTAACATATATATTGAAAGTTAATTATACTTAAAAAGATAGATTCGGTGAATTGGTTTTGTGTCGGCTTCTATTCGCAAGCATCTTCATGACATCGCCGGTGACGACAGGCAGCAGTATTCTGCTCCTATGCATTTGTAGAGGGCGTTCTCTTGATCATATGATCTGAAATAGTCTTGTTCGAATATATCGACGAGTTCGCCTTCAATGTTGAACGCTTCAAGCCTTTCCTTTTCACTATGAATTGGTATAATACGTCTATGATTATATAGGATAGGAGTGAAGCCGTTTTGGATATACAGACTTTTGTAGATAAATATTATGTGGAACGCAAGAACACGAATTCAACCAAGTGGGATCTTCTGGAGGAACGTTTCGGTGACCCGGACCTGCTGCCGATCTGGGTGGCGGATATGGAATTCAAAGCACCGGAGGGTGTCATCGATGCATTGACGGAACGGGTTCAGCATGGAGCATATGGATATTCATTCATTCCGGACTCCTACTACGAAACCTACTCCAGCTGGATGGAGAAGTATTTTGGTTACAAGGTGGAGAAGGAATGGTGCCGTCCGGCAACAGGGGTGGTATCAGCACTCTACTGGTTCATGAACTGCTACACGGAAGAAGGCGATGCAGTCATCATCACACCGCCGGTCTACTATCCGTTCTTCAACGTCATCAGAGAACTCGACCGCAAACTCGTGACTGCGGATATGACGGACAACGATGGCCGCTTCGAACTCGACTTCGACCTGTTCGAGCAGCGTATCGAAGAAAATAATGTAAAGCTCTTCATCCTATGTTCACCGCATAATCCGGCAGGACGCGTATGGACAGAAGATGAACTGGAACAGATGCTCTCCATTTGTGAAAAACACGATGTACTCGTCATTGCCGACGAGATCCATCAGGACTTTGCCTACGGTGAACACAAGCATATACCCGCACCGGTAGTCGCAGGCGGCAAGTACACCGACCGCATCGTGCTCGTCAATGCCGCTTCCAAGTCATTCAACCTGCCCGGCCTGCTCCACGCCAACATCGTCATAGAGAATGATGATTTGCGCCAGCAGTTCGACAATTATGCCGGCCAGCACATCCAGAGCGAAAAGAACATCCTCGGCCATATCGCAACAGAAGCCGCCTATGAGACAGGCGAAGCGTGGCTCGATGGACTGAGATCGGTCATCCTGTCGAACTACGATTACATCAAAAAGCAGTTTGCCGAACACATTCCGGAAGCGAAAGTATCCAAGCTCGAAGGGACATACCTGCCGTTGATCAATCTGCGTGGTTTCCTCGACCCAGAAGATACGAAAGCGTTCGTCCAGGAGAAATGCAAACTCGCCGTCGACTATGGAGAATGGTTCGGAGAGGACTATGAAGGCTACATCCGACTGAACCTCGCAACCCATCCGAAGTTCGTCAAAGAGGCAGTGAATCGCATGGTTGAAGAGTATAAAAAACTGAAATAACTGTTGCCACCCTGGATTAAGCCACCTTAATCCAGGGTATTTTATTTTAATAAATCAACACAGAAAAAGGGGGTGAGCCCATTGACTGCTTCACAGATCATTTTGCTTTTACTTATCGGTTATATTATATTTACGATTGACCAGAAACAGGAGAATTTCCCGGTACCGACCATCCTTGTGCTCATCGGTGTCGGTCTGTTTTCCATCCCTTATTTCTCATCCATTGAAGTGACGGAGAATATGATCTATCATATTTTTCTGCCGGCCTTGCTTTTCACTTCTGCCTATCAGTTTCCACCGGATGGATTAAAGAAGAATGCAGGGATCATCACCTTTTTAGGCACTTTCGGTATTATATTCACTATTGCACTGCTGGGTTCCGCCATCTATGCATTGAGCGGGCCTTTTATTTCCCTGACGTTTTTAGAGGCTTTAATCATTGCTGCCATTCTGACACCGACAGACCCGGTTTCTGTCGTTTCAATCATTAAAAAGTCTACGGGGAATGAAAAGATTGCCCATGTGGTCGAAGGGGAATCGCTGATCAATGATGGAACGAGCATCGTTGTTTTTGCCACCCTTGCCGGCATGTTTGTTGAAAAACAAACTTTCAGCATCGGCTCTTTTCTCGGCGAATTCCTGCTCGTTTCCCTCGGCGGAGTTGTTCTCGGTGTATTGGCCGGATGGCTGATGAGTAAAATCGTCCATTTCACCCACGACCGCAGATATCAGGTGATGCTGAGCATCATATTGGCCTATGGCACATTCAATATCGCCGAATATCTCGGGGTATCCGGCGTCCTGGCGACGGTATTTGCGGGAATAATGCTCTCTTTCGAATATGCAAGCACGGAGAGGGAAGAAAAATTCAGAGAATCACTGGACGGCTTTTGGGGCATCGCAGAGCTGAGCATTCTATCATTGCTGTTCCTATTGATCGGCATCCAGTCGGCCGATGCATTGCTGTTTGATGGATGGGGGTTTGCCATAATCATCTTTATCCTCTCCATGGTCATCCGGTATATCCTCATCATGGGGGCAACCCGGCTATTTCCAAAATGGCGCAATGAAATCACCTGGCGGGAAGCGACGCTTATCTCCTGGTCCGGATTGAAAGGGACGATGTCCATCTTTTTGATACTGACCCTCAGTTCAAAAAATACCGGAGACGTGGAGATGATAGTATCCCTATCCTTTGCTGCCGTATTAATTTCACTCGTCGTCCAAAGTCTTGGTGTCGCGCCATTATCAAAGAAACTGATTAAATAGAGATTTATTAAACGCCCCGTATTATTCTGATACTTAATACGGGGCGTGCTTCGACTGTTGTTCTATAGAGAAACTTCCCCACTTTGACCAATGCAGTGCATTATGTAACAATATAAAGGATTACATCTGAGAGACGGAGGGGTCACATGGCTGAAGAAAAAATAGAGAGCAAAGGCGTAGTTGTGGTGATCATTGCCGCAGCTTTTTTATTGACCTTCAATCAATTCCTCCTGATTACGGCATTCCCGACCATCATGGAGGAATTCAATATCAACGCCACACAGGTCCAGTGGCTGACCAACGCCTTCATCCTTACAACCATCATATTCATCCCGATGTCCGGATACTTATCCCTGACCTTCTCCGCCAAAACGCTCGTCATATTTTCGCTTACCTGCCTTCTGATCGGTACGATCATCGGCGGCTGGTCGCCGAACTTTGGCATCCTGATATTATCAAGGGTAATCCAGGCAATCGGCGCCGGCATCATCCTGCCATTGATCCAGACGATACTGCTGATAGTATTTCCCTATCACCGGAGAGGATTCGCCATGGGATTGCTCGGTGCGGTGACGAACATTGCGCCCGCTTCCGCCCCGTCCATTTCCGGGGTCATCATCGACTATCTCGACTGGCGGTCCCTCCACTGGGTGCTTCTGCCCTTTATCGCCATTACATTCATACTCGCCCTGTTTCTGATGAAGAATGTACTCGAGCAGCATAAGACGAAATTGGATATTCAGTCCGTCCTCTTATCCGCAATCGGTTTTTCGTTCTTCATAATCGGCCTCAGCAATATAAGCACCTATGGATTCCTGAGTCCGTTATCTGCCATTCCGATCATTTTGGGCATTACCGGGGTTCTATTATTCACACGGCGGCAGTTCAATATCCCAACACCCGTGCTGAACTTGAACCTGTTCAGGAATAAAACCTTCAGCCTGGCGATAATCCTGATATTCATCAACATGATGCTTCTGCTTTCGGCTGAGACGATCATACCGATGTTTGCCCAGAATGCACTTGGAACCAGCGCATTCATTTCCGGCTTCCTGCTCGTTCCGGGCACGATCATCCTTTCCGTCATCACGTTCATCTCCGGCAATCTGTACGACCGGTACGGCGGCAAGCGGATCGCGACAATCGGATTCATCTGCACCACCGTTTCACTCATCCTGCTCAACACAGTGGGCATCGATGACTCACCCTACTGGGTCATGGTCCACTTCTGCCTGTTCATGACCGGTTTCGGCCTGACGCTCATGCCGCTCGTTACCGTGAGCATGTCGGAACTCGGGAAGAAAGACATCCCCCATGGATCGGCGATTGTAAATACGGTCCGCCAGTTTGCGATGGCATTCGGCATCATCATACTGACCTCGATCATCAGCATCACCGTCACATTGATGGATGCGCCGTATGCTGAAAGTAATTATGCAGGAACCTCCTACGCATTTGCCGTCATGGCGGTTCTGGCTTTGATCGGGTTCGGGCTGACATTGCGGCTGAAGGAGAAGAGATACTGATAAAACAAGTAAACAGAGCACTTTAAGTATTGGCAGTAATCAATTTAAATGTATGCAACGCTAGTGTATGTATATAATAAATGTATGGTAAAATTATGAAAGTCATCTAGTGTACTTCTGTGCTGATAGCATGGAAGGAGGTGACATCATGTGCAGCATCTTATTTGAGTTTCTTATCGCACCGATCACTGTAGGTGTGATAATCACATTGTTCGCTTATTGGGTAGACAATCGTGATAAATGACTAGATGACTAATCCAATACACCAAATGAACCCCCAATCTATTGGAGTAGATTGGGGGTTCGGTGTTTCATGTACAACATCTTATTTGTTAATTGTATTATAACATTTTTCTTTTAATTTATCTAATTATAATAATCAAAATCTGTGTAGTCAATTTAAATGTATCTTCAAAGTAAGAACTCAAAATCATATTTTATCTCTCCTCCAGCATTCCAATATACTTCTCCAGACGGTCCGCTGCTGCTTCCAGCTCTTCCATGCTGCATGCGAAAGAGAGTCTGATATGGCCTTCGCCGAATTCAGAGAATGACCGGCCCGGCACCACTGCAAGCTGCACGGTCTCGAGCAGGTCGGTACAGAATTTGAATGAGTCTTTCTCATACTTTTCAACCGACGGGAAGATATAGAATGCGCCTGTCGGTTTCTTGACTTCGAGTCCCATATTGACCAGACGGTCATATATATAATCCCGTCTTTTAACGTATGCCGCATTCATCTCCTCCGGGACATTCAGCTGATTTCTCAGTGCCTCTATCGCTGCATACTGGCTCGGGATGCTTGCACAGATTGTGTTGTACAGATGCACGGCTGTGACTTCCTCCAGGATTGTCCTGTGACCCACTACATAGCCGATCCGCCAGCCCGTCATCCCGTGCGATTTACTGAGCCCATTGATGACAAGGACCTTTTCCTTGATCTCCGGATAACCTGCCAGGCTGATATGCTCGCCTTCCAATGTATTCTCACCATAGATTTCATCGGTAATGACGAATATGTCATATTCCCTGAACACTTCCACCAGTGCATCCATCTGCGCCTTCGTATAAGTGACCCCTGTCGGGTTTGTCGGATAGTTCAGTATGACCGCCTTCGTCTTATCCGTAATGTTATTCTCAATGAGTTCCGGCGTGGCAATCAGTCCGGTCTCCGTCATATCGACGAACTTCGTCACACCCCCTGAGAGTTCGATGATCGGTTCATATCCGAGGTAGGTCGGTGCCGGAACAATCACTTCATCTCCCGGATCGAGTATCGCACGCAAAATACCGTCAATGCCTTCACTGCCGCCGACCGTCACAAGCACTTCCCCGTTCGGGTCATATTCTGCATCGTACTTATTTTTATAATAGTTGCTGATCGCTTCCCTGAGTTCAAAAAGCCCCGTGTTATGGGAATACTTCATCGACTTTGTATTGATTGCTTCAATTGCCGCATCCTTGATCGGCTGCGGGGTTTCAAAGTCCGGCTGACCGAGTGTCAAATCGACACAGCCCGGAAACTCCTCCACCCTGTTGGCAAACTGCCGTGTGCCGGGCACTTCTATATCTTTCATTTTCCTGTTTGCTTCAGGCATACTATCACTCTTCCTAAAAATATTTCATACCGATTATATCAGAGTGTATGGACATTCGAGTCAAATTCCTTTATTATTATCTCTATTCATATTAATACATAGAGGGGTTTAATTATGCATTTCGATACATCCATCAAATTAAAAACCTGGATTGTTTCCTTCATCGCGCTCTTACTGTTCATTGTTCCGGTCAACATCGGCGGACAATGGACCATCTTTTTGGGCATCATGGCAGAAGGCATACTTGCCAATCTTGAAGGCACAATCCCGGCAATAACGACGGCAGCGATCGTCATCTTTCTACTCATTACGATCTACGGTACATTTTTCAATAAGGATATTTTCAGCAATACCCCCAAACTGCAGGGCATATTCGTCCTGACCTGGCTCTGGTTCCTGCTCAGATTCATCGGCGCCGTATTTGCCGTAATGATCATTACAGGGTTCGGTCCTGAAGCGATCACCAGTGATCTGACGGGCGGCACTGTAATGTACAGCCTTGTTCCCATTCTTGCGACATGGCTGCTGCTTGCCGCTTTTCTGATGCCGCTGCTCATGAACTTCGGACTGATGGAATTCGTCGGTACATTTTTGGAACCGGTCATTCGTCCATTGTTCAAAGTACCCGGCCGTTCCTCCATCGATGCGCTGGCTTCATGGATGGGAAGCAGTCCGGTCGGTGTCATGATTACGACCGAACAGTATGAAAAAGGGTTCTATACGAAGAGGGAAGCACTCACGATTGCGACGAATTTCTCTGTTTTATCCATACCATTCAGTCTCGTCATCGCCACCGTGATCGGCATCGAACATTACTTCCTCCAGTTCTATCTGACGATGACCATCGCATGTCTCTTTACCACACTGATCCTTGTCCGTATCCCGCCGTTATCCAAAAAAGAGGAAACGTATTATGAAGTGACCGGGAAACAGATCGACGACCGCGACGTGGAAGATACGATACTGAAGACCGCAACAAAACGTGCCTACAGAAGAACATCTGAAAGTAAAGGGCCCATCGGCCTGATCAAAGACGGTGCAATCAATGTCATTGATATATACGGCGGATTGATCCCTGTGGTCATCGCAATCGGTACCACCGCTTTGATGCTGGCGGAATATACACCGGTGTTCACATATCTCAGCTATCCGGTCCAGCTGTTCCTGGAACTGATACAAATCCCTGAAGCTGCCACTGCTGCGCCTGCATTCATCATCGGGATTACGGACATGTTCCTGCCCGCTGTCATCGGCGCAGGCATCGAGAGTGATTTTACGAAATTCCTGATTGCCGTCATGTCACTGACGCAGATCATCTACTTCTCAGAAGTCGGTGCACTGCTGCTCAAATCGAAAATTCCGGTTTCCGTACTGGAACTCGTTTTAATATTCATACTGAGAACGGTCATTTCATTCCCCGTCATCTATCTGTTTGCATGGATATTCGTGGGGATGTAAAAATTATTCTTAATCAATCAAACACCAGAGTGAAGTATGATGCTTCACTCTGGTGTTTTAATGCATGAATTAAATAATCGCTATGAGATTTTAAATACCAGTTTTCCAAGATAATGATTTTCCAGCGCGGTGTGAGCCGCCTCAAAATCCTGCATATTGAACACTGAGTCAACATGACATTTAAGTCCATGTTTTCTTACATATCCATCCAATCTGTCTATTATATTTTCATCCACTTCTCCATAATACGGCTTTATCTCTATTTCTCCGCCGTCCAATTCCGGAACTTCATAGTCTCCTACCGGATAGGCCACAGTCGTCGGTCTTCGCATATTTCCAACGTTATTTTCAAAGTCGTTCATCGGAGCAGTCATAAGAAGCTTATTATAACGGAAGCTTTCAGGGATTTCGTCATTATCTTTTCCATTGATGGAATCGGCGCCAAGTCTTTTACAAAAATCAGCGCCATCTTCGCCAGAAGCAACAGCAAATACGAAACCGCCTATAATCTGGGAAAGTTGGACTGCTATATGTCCCACGCCGCCGCTTGCTCCATGGATAATGATATTATCCATGGAGCCGAGTTCCAAAGTGTCCAAACCTCTTAATGCCGTTAACCCGACTCCCATTATGGCAGCCCCTTCAGTCATTGATAAATTCTGCGGGAGTACTCTGACCTGGTCCTGGTGCACAGCAGCATATTCGGCATAGAAACCTCCACTGCTGTTTAAAAAACTGCAGGCATATACAGAATCACCTATTTTAAGTTTTTTTACCTCTTCACCCATTTTCACAATTTTACCGGAACCCTCGCTGCCGAGTATATACGGAAAATGGGGTTCAATGTCCATCAATTCGTGATATCCGCCATCCCTCTCAAAGATATCCCATTGACCAATACCGGCATAGTCCACTTTAATCAATACCTCATCTTCTTTGATTTCAGGCACCGGAATATCCCTGATTTCAAAATTCTTTTTTCCAAAATCATTCAAAACGATGCTCTTCATGATTCTGATCCCCTTTCTCTAGGTTTTCCTTTAGTCTATAATCAATATATGACATCCTGTGTCCTATATTGGAGGAATTATGAAAAATCTTCGACTGACTAAAATAATAAGCATGCTCGAGACCAGGAAACACGTCACTACGAAAGAAATGTCCGAACTGCTGGGTGTCAGTTCAAGAACAATAAGAAGAGATATTGACGACCTGTCTTATATGGGGTATCCGATCGCCTCCATCCGGGGCAGAAATGGGGGCTGGTATTTACTTGATGAATTTAAAAGCACGTTAAAATCGTTGACTGCCGATGAGTTGTCTATATTGTCGATCGCCCCGCCGGACAAAGTTTTGAAAGACTTGGAGATCTTTGCAGATAAACTGACGTTGGACAGCAAACTGGCAAAAACGTATAAGGACCATTCAGCTTTCAAAGAAGCTCAATATGTCTATGTTGACTCAACAGACTGGTTTGAAGAAATCAGGAATACTTCATATGTATCCACTCTCCTTCAGGCAATCAAAGATAGAATGAGGATAGAGGTGCATTACGAAAAAGGCAGCGGAGATTTTAAAGAGTATGATCTGGAAGGTTTGGGACTGGTGTTCAAATCAAATACATGGTACTTAATCGCTCAGACAACATCAAACTTACGCAGGACTTTTAAAGTTTCAAGAATAGAGAATGTCCAAATAAAAGACAGCAAATATGAATATCCAGGAGATTTCTCCATAGTACATTATTGGAAAGCTGCTGAAACATCTTTTCAGAGTAATGCCAGTCGCTTTACTGCCAAAATCGAAATTGAAGAAGAGCACATCAACTATATAAATAAGTATTTCAAAATCACAGAAACTGAAATATCCTCTTACGGAACAGCAACTCTTTCGCTTATTTTTGATAATGAAACATCAGCTGTCCGTACATTGACAGGATTCATGGATTTGATAAACTGTATCACTCCCTTGTCCTTGAGAGAGAAGATAGAAGCAGGCATAGAAAATTTGGCTGACAGAAAGTGATATCCCATCACCTGGAACTAATTGGGTATAAAAAAGCGCCGATTGATGAAAAATCATCAATCGGCGCTTTCTGTCATCTACGGCTCAGTTCCACCGCTGATTCAAACAGCGTCTGTACCCCGGGCAGCAGACTGTCTTCATTCACATCGAATTTCTCATTGTGATGGCCGGCGGCAAGATCAGTGCCGAGGATGCAGTAGGTGGCAAAGCCGCCCTGCTTCTGCACTGCATCCATGAAGAATGTGGCATCTTCTGACCCTGCCGCTTCGTTACTTTCGACCTGGCTTATAAGTCCCGATTTCTCTGCACAGTCATGCAGCCGGACCGCCAATTCCGGAGAGCCTTTGGCACTGATGCCTTCCCCGACGATCTCGATTGCATATTCCACCTGGTGCATCTGCGCGGCACCGCTGATGACGGATTCCGCGTAGTTTTTCATGTAGTCATTGAGTTCTGAAGTCTCCCCGCGTGTTTCCACTTTCAGCGCCGCTCTATCTGCGATGACGTTCCGGCCGCTTCCGGCATGCAGTTCTCCGACGTTGACCCGTGTCATCCCCTGCGAATTCCTAGGGATTGCACTGAGGTTGATGACCGCATTGGCTGCAGCGAGCATGGCATTTCTGCCCTCTTCGGGTTTGCCGCCTGCGTGCGAGGATACGCCTTTGAAACTCACGTCCATCTTGGATGTGGCCAAAAATCCATTATTGGATGCCACAAAATGATTGTGCGGCACACTTAGACCGATATGTGTCGCGATGAAGTGATCGACATCATCCACCACGCCGGCACGCACCATGGAGATTGCCCCACGTGCCCCTTCTTCGGCCGGCTGGAAGATGAGTTTTATCCTGCCCTTCAGCCGGTCACTGTTCTCTGAAATCAGTGTGGCCAGCCCCAGGCCGATGGACGTATGCGCATCGTGCCCGCAGGCATGCATTTCCGTATTCGTCGAACGAAAATCCTGATTCAGCGGCACATGATCGCCACTGCTCGATTCATAGATCGGCAGTGCATCCATATCGACTCTGTAGGCAACGGTCGGACCGGGTTTCCCCGTATCCCACGTTGCGACGATGCCGGTGTAGCCTTCTGACACCTGTTCCAAATATTTTTCAACCGCACCATTTTCCTCAGCCCAATTCAAATGGGCCTGCGTCTCTTCATCAGATGGTTTGCCCATGCAGTGCTCGGCGGACATGACTTCCCTGCCGATCTGCAGTTCAAATCCGAGTTTTTCCAGCGTCTCCGCCACAATGGTGGCCGTCCTCATCTCCAGGAATCCGAGTTCCGGATAGCGGTGGAAATCCCTTCGCCATTCAATCAGTTTGTTCTCAAGGGTCTTCATATCCATATTCCTCCATTAAAATCTTTATTTCTCAAGATACACACTTACACCCGGTCCGAGCGGCAGACCTGTGAAGAAGAAAATCAGCAGCAGTACGATCCAGGTCGCAAGGAATATGATCGAATAGGGAATCATCAGTGCCATGTAGCTTCCGATACTTGCATTCTTATCATACCGCTGCATGAAGGCAAGGATGATGACCATATATGGGAACAGCGGCGTAATGATATTGACCGATGAGTCCGCGATACGGTAGGCCGCCTGTGTAAACGCCGGGTGATAACCGAGCTGCATGAACAGCGGCACGAAGATCGGTGCCTCGATCGCCCATTTTGCCGAGCCTGAAGTGATCAGGAAGTTGAGCAGTGCCGTGAATATGATATACCCGATGATCAGACCGACCCCGGTAAATTCGACACTTTCCAGGAATTCCGCACCGTTCACCGCAAGCCATGTGCCCAGGTTGGACCATGTGAAGTATGCGATGAACTGCGCAATCGCGAACACGAGGACAATATAGCCCGCCATATCCTTGATGGATTCCGTCATGTAATGGGTGACATCTTTACTGCTCTTTATCTTGCCCACTGTAATACCGAACGCCATCCCGATGATGACAAAGAAGATCAGAATAATCGGTACGATGCCGTCAAGGAACGGTGACGGGGAGATTCCGCCTTCTTCATTCGTCAGCGGACTGTTCGGCAGAAGGATCACCGCCACGATTATCGCCCAATAAAGAACACCTGCAATGAGTGCAGCGAAAAATCCTTTCTTGGCATTCGGCAGTTCTTCAGTGTTTTCATCTTCCACTGCCTCCCCTGTGTACTTGCCAAGTCTCGGTTCCACAATCTTATTGGTAACCAGGCCGCCGACAACCGTCAGCACGAATACGGAAACGATATTGAAGTACCAGTTATCCACCGGTGTAACGATGACGTTCTCATTTATAATGGCGGCCGCCTCTGTCGAAATTCCCGCAAGTAATGCGTCTGTACCGGCGATGAACAGGTTGGCGGTGAACCCGGCGCCCGCTCCGGCATATCCGGCTGCGAGACCGGCCAGCGGATGCCTGCCGATCTTATAGAATACGAGTGCCCCGAGCGGTGGAACCAGAACGACCGCGGCATCCGATGCCAGGTTACCCAGTATACCTACAAATACAACCGTGTAAGTGATCAGGAATGGCGGCGATTTCAAAATCGTCTTACGGATCGCATAATCCAGCAGACCCACTTTTTCAGCCAGACCGATACCGAGCATCATCGCCAGTACAAGTCCGAGCGGTGCGAAACCGGTGAAATTATCAAGCATCGAAGTGATGATGAACTGCAGCCCTTCCCCCGACAGCAGGTTTCTGATCGGCAGCTCTTCCCCGGTACCCGGGTGATTGACCGATGCATCGAATAGACTAAATATGTAGGACACGAAAATCATCAGCACGGCCAATCCGATGAACAGTGCGAACGGATCCGGCAGCTTGTTGCCCACCCGTTCTATAACGTCCAGCATTTTTCGGAAAACACTCTTCTTCTCTGTCATAATATCCCTCATTTCCAATTGAGTTTAAACCCTATCCGTTAAGTCGAATTTGATTGACACAGCTATTTTACAAGACAGCATACGCCCTGTCCATGATTTTCGAAAATTCAAATATCAAAGGCTGATTTCGGATTCATTTCCTTGAATATCCAATTTCTCTTTCCACCCGTCCTGCGCCTCTAAAATTATCCCAACACTTATGTAATCGGTTACAAAAAGAATTTTAACACAAGATACTCTTATATATCATCTTTTCATAGCACGCATTCTCCCCGTGCACGAAAGACACTGCTCCATTCCGCAACTGCCGCCAAACGCAAAAAGGATGATGAACGATCATCCATTCATCACCCTTTTTTACTCAATCGGTTTTTATTCCACTACTTGCCCCAGACCTCTTCGGCCACTTCCCTGACGAGACGCAGCTTTTCCCATTGCTGTGCTTCGGTCAGTATATTGCCTTCCTCTGTAGAGGCGAAGCCGCACTGCGGGCTGATGCACAGCCGTTCAAGCGGTACGTACTTGGACGCTTCCTCGATACGCTGTTTGATTTCGTCCTTGTTTTCGAGCTCCGGATACTTCGAAGAGAATAAACCGAGCACCACCAGCTTATCATCGCTGACATTGGCCAGGGATTCAAAACCGCCGGCCCGCGCTGTGTCGAATTCCAGATAGTAGGCCTTGACTTCCTCTTCCCCGAAAAGAACTTCCGCAATTTTATCGTATGCACCGGAGGATGCCCATGTGGAGTGGTAATTGCCGCGGCAGACATGGGTCGTGATGGTGAGATCTTCCGGATGGTTCTCAATGGCTTTGTTGTTTACAGTGACGTAGAGTCTGCTCAGCGCTTCCACAGACACACTTTCGTTCCGGCTTGCCCAATAATTCTCATCCACCAGCATGCCCCATGTGCAGTCATCCAGCTGTACGCTCCGGCAGCCCGCCGTATACAAATCTTTGATGACCGTCCGGTAAGCTGCCGCGATGTCTTCAATCAGTTCATCTTTGTCAGGATAGATTGCATTTGTTGCCTCCAGATTTTCCGGACGCTGCAGTTCAGACAGGAACTGTGCAGGTGCGGGCAAAGTCTGTCTTGCGACCACTTCGTCATCGGCAAACTGCTGTACAAATTTAAAATGCTCGACGAATGGATGGTTCTCCCCGCTGATTTCCCCTGTCAGGCGTGCAGATTCCGCACGCGTCTCTTCGTCATTAAACTGATAGCCGTTATCGACATCCACCTTCTCTACGCCCTGAAGCCCCCACATGAAATCGAGATGCCACCAGGAACGGCGGAATTCTCCATCCGTCACTGCTTTAAGCCCGCTTTCCTTCTGTTTTGTGATGAGCGCTTTAATCGCGTCGTCCTCCACCGTCTTCAGTTCCTGTCCGGAAATGCTGCCATTGGCATATGCCTGACGCGCCGCTTTCAATTCGTCCGGGCGCAGGAAACTGCCCACGTTATCAAATCTGAATGGTGTTTCTTTCCTTACGTCTGCTTTATTGATTACTGTCATCGCCAACCACTCTCCAATTCGTTTTGTTTTATAAGTTCAGCTTACCACGGAAGGCCGGATATAATATAACTGATAAATTTCATGGTTGGATATAGCTTTTGGCTATAATACATGAAAAGATGATGAACCGATTATGATCCATCACCTTTTTCCAGTATTAGAATATGAATCCTGCAATCAGGAACATGACGGCAGCTATCCCTGCAGCCGTCAGTGCATAAGGGAGCTGGGTGTTGATGTGGTCCATATGTTCTACGTCCGCACCGATGGAGGACATCAGGCTCGTATCAGAAATCGGTGATGTATGGTCGCCGAACGCACCCTCGGAGAGTATGGCGGCTGCAGCCAGAAATGGATCTCCGCCCGTCGCAATCATTAAGGTGATGCCGATCGGCATCATGATTGCCCATGTACCGAAGGATGTCCCCATTGAGAACGATACGAATGCCGAAATGAGAAATACGGACACAGGGACGATAAACGCCGGAATAATATCACCGACGGATTGCTCGATGAATAATGCGGCACCTGTCCCTTCGGGGGCCGGCGCCCGCATCACATCACCCAGTGTAACGGCAAGTATGATTATGACGGCACCGAGGAGTACGCTTCTCGCCCCTTCGAATGCATCATCGAAAAATGCTTTTGACGTCATGATGCCCCGGCTGATGTATTGAATGTAGGCAAGTGCGATTCCCAGTGTGAAACTGACAATGAGCATCATATTACCGCCGATTGGAATTTCCGGCACATCAAAAAATTGGACGAATGTATAGTTCCATAATCCCAAGGCAACCAGCAGCAGCACCGAAACCCCGAGCGGCAGCAGCATATCGGATACCTTTCCATTTTTGTTAACCGACCCCTACGATTTCGCATTACCCGGCTGGCTGTCATACGTGTACTTTCCTTTTTTAGCTCTCTCTTCCGCTTTTTTCATCGGCCCGAAGTCTTTCAATATGCCGAAAGCAAATAAAAATACGATAATGATCATCACGATATTATAAAAGTTGTAAGGAATCGTACGGATGAGCCCCTGGATCGGATCCTCCACACTTTCAATGTTATCCACCATGAGCGCCCCCATGAAGGCCACCCACCCTGAGATTGGGACGATCGTATTGATAGGAGCGGATGTCGAATCCAGGAAAAATGCGAGTTTTTCCCTGGAAATTTTCATCTTGTCGAAAACCGGCCGGAACACTGCGCCCGTTGCGAGTGAACTGAAGTAGGCACTCGTAAATAGCGAGATGCCCATGACGGAAGCTGACGCCTGGGCCCCTTCCTTGGTTTTCACCTTGTCCGCCAGCCAGTGTCCGAATGCGTATGCCCCGCCTGATTTATTCAGGACACCGATGAAGGCACCCAGCAGAAGTACGATAATGATGAGCTCGGCCCGCGAGGCATCTTTCACAATCCCCATACCATATACACCTGCTTCTTCGTTTGCAGGCGTGCCGGCCAGGGTTGCAAATAGATTAACAATGGAATAGATGATGGAATGGATGAAGCCGTTCGCATTTGCATCTATGATGATCGTTCCGATAAGAATTCCGGATAACAGTGACAATACGACGCGTTTTGTCACAATCGCCAAAGTCAGCGCGATGATAGAAGGCAATAAAGATAAAATACCGAAGTGTCCGCTTTTTCCCGCCCTTTTCCTTAGTCGATTATTCATAGTTATGTGAAAGCGTAAACTTTTGATTGGTTTTATTGGCAATTAAATGATTATCTTATTGAATATATTCCGTTTCTGGATTACAATAATATATGTTCAGTACACCGGGGCCATAGCTCAGCTGGGAGAGCGTTGCGCTGGCAGCGCAAAGGTCAGGGGTTCGAGCCCCCTTGGCTCCATATCGAGACCGTATCTGTTTTAACTAACAGATATGGTCTTTTTTATTTCTTCCGATGGTTAGATATCTGGGCACCATTGCATTATAATCGGGGGTATGAAGGGGGCACTAAAATGAATGCATTAATTTCGCCGGATGAGACCTGGCTGTTATGGGCGTTTCTTGTGGGATGGGCGGCCATATCGATATTCCTTGAACAGAAATACGAATGGGCATCTAAATTATCCGGTGCCATCATTGCACTGGTCGGTGCGATGCTGCTTGCGAATTTCGGTGTGATTCCGATTGAATCACCGACGTATGACGTCGTCTGGACGTACGTTGTACCGCTTGCGATACCACTGCTCTTATTCCAGTCGAATATCATAAAAATCTGGAAGGAAAGCGGGCGACTGCTCATGATTTTCCTGATCAGTTCCATCGGAACGGTTGCCGGGACGATCATCGCTTTCTTTTTACTTAGAGACTATATTCCCGGCCTCGATGAAATCGGGGCAATGGTCGCGGGTTCCTACACAGGCGGCAGTGTAAACTTTGCAGCGATGGCGACGCGTTTTGACGTTGACGGGGAGACGGTCTCCTCCACTGTGGTTGCGGATAACATGCTGATGGCACTTTACTTCCTGGTACTCATCGCAATCCCGGCTGTCGGGTTCTTCAAGAAAAACTACAATTCGCCGCACATTGATGAACTGGAACAGAAGGCAGGCGGAGACGAGAATCAGGCTGCCGCGTATTGGAAACGGAAGGAAATCTCACTGAATGACATCGCACTTGCTGTCGGAAGCTCATTTGCCATCGTTGCAGTATCGTTCAAACTTGCAGAGTTTTTCAGCAATGTGATACCGGCAGATGCAAATATATTCCTGACACTCTTAAGAGGGATCATAGGGGATAATTATCTGATGCTCACTACCATCACCCTGCTGCTCGTTTCATTGCTGCCTAAATATTTCAGCAGCATAAATGGTGCACAGGAAATCGGTACTTTCCTGATTTATATTTTCTTTGTGGTCATCGGTGTACCGGCATCCCTACCGCTCATCATTCAGAATGCACCACTGATCCTGCTGTTTGCAGCAATCATCGTAACGATCAACATGCTGATTTCCTTCTCTTTCGGAAAATTGTTCAAGTTCAGCCTCGAAGAAATCATCCTCTCCAGCAATGCCAATATCGGCGGGCCGACGACAGCCGCTGCCATGGCGATATCCAGAGGATGGACGAAACTCGTCGGCCCGATCCTGATTATCGGTACACTCGGATATATCATCGGGAACTATATCGGTACCGGACTGGGCGTATGGTTTGCGGGCATGATGTAGATCGGATGCGTTTAACGGCCATTGATTGTTGGTTTTGATGGCTGTCCGCTTTCTGATGGTCACCCGATTACACTTCCAGTGACCGTCAAATATAAAACCAGGCGTCCTATCCAGAATATTGAGCAGGACGCCTGGTTCTATTTATGGATGGGAAACGATCAATTCCATTTCCCCATGCAGTCTAATATTTTCCACTCCGTTCGGCAGAATGAAGTTCATGCCTTTCTTCAACTCATATTCCTGATCTTCCACTTCAATACTGCCTTCGCCTTCTATCACATTGACCTGCATGAAGTCTGCAGAAATTGAATGCCCGGCACTTCCGTCCACTTCCCATTTCTCCACTGTGAAGTACTGTTCTCTGACCAGCTGCCGGATTTTCATGCCGTCGACCTGACTGGTTTCAAAATCCACCGCCACTTCTTCATGGGGAATGTTCGTGACTGCTTTTGCTTTATCCAGATGCAGTGCCCTGGTGTTGCCGTTTTCGTCTTTTCTGTCGTAGTCATAAACACGATATGTGATGTCCGAGCTCTGCTGCACTTCCAAAATCGTGATTCCCCGGCCGATGGCATGGATTGTGCCGCTTGGCACGTATACGAAATCGCCTTTTTGAACTTTGACGTATCTAAACAGCTGTTCCCAAGCGCCTGTATCCACCATTTTTTCAAACTGTTCTTCATCTGTTGCCGTATGGCCCAGGATCAGACTGGATCCCGCTTCTGCATCGAGCACATACCAGCATTCCGTCTTCCCGTAAGGGACATCCTCTATTTCCTGTGCGTATTCATCATCGGGATGGACCTGGACGGATAAATCTTTCGCCGCGTCCAATATTTTCACGAGCAGCGGATATTCTCCGTCGCCTTCTTTATTGAAGAGTTCACCATGGTCATTCCATAGTCGATCGAGCGACTTCCCCGCGTGTGCGCCTCCCGTGACTTTACCCGCTCCGTTTGGATGTGCGGAAATCACCCATGCTTCCCCTGTCGCAGCCGACGGGATGTCATATCCATATTCTTCACGGAGCTTCCGCCCGCCCCAGATCCGTTCCTGTAATACCGGTTCTAAAAATATTGGTTCTTTAAACATATTGTCCTCCATTAACTGTGATAGCCTGACTGGACCCAGATCCGTATTTCCCATGAATGAACAATCAGCGGCTTCCAGCCCATGCTCATAAAGAGATTGATCAGCACCTTATTATTCACATTCACTTTTAAAAAAGCCTCTTCATGATTCTCCTGCAGCATCGTCATCCCTTTGGATAACAGAGGCAGGCCGAGCCCCAGCCCTTGGAATTCCGGTACGACATTGAACCAGTGCAGCCTGCCCATAAATTTATCTTTCACTGTGCCATGCCATGCCGTGACTGTGCCGACGAGCTCCGATTCTTCATTTTCTATAAAAATCATGTACCGTTGCAAATTACGCACTTTGTCAAACTCCCAATGAAACCTTCTCAGAGCATCTCTGTGACTGTCAAACTCTCCTGATTCCAATAATATATGCGCCCACTCGTCTTCAAACCCCTTTTCATAACGGACAAACCTGTAACCTTCCGGTAAATTGAAGACCTGAATGTCGATAAGGTTATGCTGAAGATAGATCAGTGATTTTTTCATAATAAATCATCCTTATTTTACTTCTTCTAGCAGTGCATACACTCCTTCTGTCGAGTCCGTGTCTAATAATTCATTTCTGAAATCATCATCCATCAATTTACGGGACAGCATCTGCAATATTTTCAAGTGGTCGTCTCCTGCTGATTCTGTCGGCACCGCAATCATGAATATCAGCTTGGCTTCTGTGCCATCCATACTATTCCAGTCGACACCTTCCGTACTTCTGCCGTAAACTACAGCCGGACGTCTTACGCCGTCCGACTTGCCGTGCGGAATCGCAATGTTCATGCCGAGTCCTGTCGTGCCTTCCGCCTCTCTGGCCAAAATCGCTTCTTTGTATTCTTCTTTAGATGATAATACGCCTGCCCGATCCAGTTTCTGTATCAATTCATCTATGACACCCTTCTGATCAGTACTGTCCAGATCCACTTCGATCAAATCTCTATCGAGGATGTCTGTTAACTTGTTCACTTCAGTCTTTTCCGGTGCAGCTTCCTTCTCCTCTGCCGGCTTTTCTGCCACCGGTTCTGATTCTTCCCCGAGTGACACCGCTCCGACGCCTGCCGCTTCTGTGCCAACCGTCCGTTTCAGGGCATTTACCATAAAGGCGGTCACCAGTATCCCGATGAGTGCCGCAACAAAGAACATCAGTACATTATCGACGGCACCAAGCACCGCAACAATCGGTCCGCCATGGGCGACATGGTCACCGACACTGCTGACCATTGCGATGACTGCACCGACCATCGAACCCGTGACGATACTCGGTATTACCCGGAGTGGATCCTGTGCTGCAAATGGAATCGCCCCTTCTGTAATTCCGAAGAGCCCCATCGTAAATGAGGCTTTCCCCGCTTCAATTTCCGCGGGATTGTATTTCTTTTTGTTGATGAATGTCGCGAGTCCCATACCGATTGGCGGGATACAGATGGCCACCGCAATGGCACCCATGATCGTGTAGTTCCCCTCGGCAATCATGCCGACGCCGAACAGGAACGCCACCTTATTGAACGGCCCGCCCATATCGATTGCGATCATGCCGCCGAGTATGACGGCAAGTAATATGGAGCTTGCACCCTGCATGCCCTCAAGCCATGTCGTCAGCCCCTCAAACAGTGCTGCGACCGGTGCACCGATCACATAGATGAACAGCAGGCCGACGATGATCGTACCGATGATCGGCAGGAAAATAATCGGCATGACGGGCTCCATCGCTTTCGGCACTTTGATTTTCTTGAGTGCGAGGACGATATATCCCGCGAGGAAACCGGCGATGATTCCGCCGATGAATCCGGCGTTTGCCTCCGTACCGTAAAAACTGCCGTTCGCTGCGATATATCCGCCGACAACACCGGGGGCAAGCCCCGGTCTGTCCGCAATGCTGTAGGCGATATACCCTGCTAAAATCGGCACCATGAATGCAAATGAGGCACCGCCGATCGCTTCAACCTGTTTCCAGAACAAACCCTCCGGAATCACGATGCCCCCGGGCGTCTGTTCACCGCCCAGAGTCAGTGCAATTGCGATCAGAAGTCCGCCGACAACGATGAATGGGATCATGTAGGATACCCCGTTCATCAAATGACGGTAGACGGGATTCTCTTTGCTCTTCTTTTCCCCTTTGACCTCGTCCGCCGTTTTCATCCCTGCTTTGTAAACAGGCACTTCATCATTCTCAAAACGGCTGATCAGTTCTTCAGGTTTCCTGATGCCTTCCTGGACACTGACAGCAAGCACCTTTTTACCTGCAAACCGTTCTTTCGAGACCTCTTTATCACTTGCGATGATAATACCGTCCGCTGCTTCGATATCCTCCCTGGTCAGTTCATTTTCCACACCGATCGATCCTTGTGTCTCCACTTTCATTTCGACGCCTAATTCATCTGCTGCTTTCTGTATATTCTCCGCTGCCATATAAGTATGGGCAATACCGACCGGACATGCTGTAATCGCTAACAGTTTCATCCCTTATCCCCCTCGGATATCTTTATTTGTTCGGCCCATAGACTCTCTTATCTATACCCCCTTCTTTGCCCATGAGACGTTTGTTCATCGTATTTTTCCAGTTTTCTGCCAGTAGTTCACACGAGGCCAGACTTTCCGCCAGGCTTAAATTATCCTTTTGTTCATACATCACTTCATTACATGCTTCAATCGACCATTCCGGATACGGTCGGCTGATCAGTTCAAGTGCATCACCGGCTCTAACTCCGCCTTCTTCGAGCACACGGAAATACCATCCCGTCCTGCCCGTCTTCTGGATTCTGAGTGCAAGATCCAGAACTTTATGGCGCCTTGCCGGTTTCCAGCACGGCCGTCTCGGCTGGGATACCTGGATCAGAGCGTCGCCGGCCCGGTATGTATCGCCGATACACACTGAGGATTCATCCATACCGGAAACCGCCAGGTTTTCACCATTGCCGCCGATTCCGATATCCGACCCGAGTTCCCGCCGCCATTTTTCATAGTGCTCTACGGGATAGGCAAACACCGCTTTTTCCGGTCCTCCATGGTTCTTCTTGTCCGCCACATCATCTCCCGTAAATCCGGTTTCGGACAGAAAGACGGATGCATCTGTCGCCGCTTTGAAGATGCCGCTTTCCCACGGCTGTTCCAGTTTGTCTTCGGCCTCTGGGTCTCCAAGCTGTTTCACTCCGCCGGTAAATAATTGATCGATCATTGGTTTCTTCAAAACATCCCCTCCAAGTATCAGTGAATTCATCCAGTGCATGGATCATCCATAAAAAAGTAAGCGCATTCTGCTTATTCCTTATTTTACCACTTAGTGTGTACGGATGCAGTAAACCGGGCGCATTCATTTCATCAAAAACATAAGCCCTTAATTTTCATTTTACACCCCGGTATGAGATAATTGAATATAACAAAAAAGCATTCGACGTACCGGCATTTTCTTTATTTGAAAGGAAGGATATTTGATGGGAAAAGTCAAAAAACTGATTGGTGCGGCTGGTTTAGCAGCGGGAGCGGCGTATTTATCGAAGGAAAAGAACCGTGAGAAAGTCAAGGAGACCGTAGATAAAGCAGTGTATAAGGCAACGAGCTGGACGAGCGACCCTTATCTGCTCCATCTCGGAAAACCGGATGAGGCAGACGACTCGAACATGGTTGCTGAAGGTGCAATGACCAGCGTACTGTACTATTATGAACTGCGGGACAGGGCGTCAGATAAGGACAGGACATCCGAAAAGGACAGAGCATAGAAAAACGGGAAGATCTCCATTGAGGTCTTCCCGTTTTCATTTTCATTCATCCATTGAAGGGTCATTCGATTCCGTTATCGGTTCTGTTCTGCTGAATAGTTTCCCGAGTGTCCGGTTGATCGCTTTTTTGGGGTACCGCGCCTTGTAATTCTGCGATTTCGCCCATAAAAACATTTCCTCATGTTCGGGATGGGAGTCATTCTTTATAATATCAAGAACCATTTCAAACCCGCCGACACCGCCGGAATCCTCTATCGGTCCCGGCCCTTTGTGTTTGAGCACGGCAGGCAGCTGCGGATTCTCCTCATGAAGTTTTTCCAGCACTTCGATCCGGTGGTCCCAATTGTCTCCGTAATCATAAATATAATTGACTGCACCGGCCTTTAATAAAATCGGATCGATCGGGGTCTCGCTTGCCAGCAGATCTTTTACCTGCCCTTCTCCGGCATATGCTTCTTCCATATCGAATGTATGAACAAAAATCCGATGCCCCTCATCATTGAAAGACGCAAGATGGCTGTTCTGCCAGCCCATCGCTTTCTGGATGACGAGGTGGAGTTCATAGAAGTTCAGACGTGCCGGAACAGCGACTTCGCGCCATATCGGAGTGTGGGTGTCCCGCAGAGTAATACGCAGCTTCAAGGCATTGTAATGCTCCTCCGCAGCCGGTCCTTCCTCTTTTTTAAGGTATTCATTTTCCGCATCACGTATTTTAATCAGCCGTGACAGCCTCTGTACCACATCCACATGGATGAAACCACTGTCGTGACCTCCAGGCAGAAGGATGCGGTTTTTTATCAAGTAAAAATATTCATTCGAGTGTAGTGTGATTTCATAGAAGCCTGACAATGGCCTGACTTTTTCAAGCCGCTCTATCAGATGACGCTCAGCGGGCTTCAGTTTCTCTGCAATTTTCGACATGAAATAATCGTCGTTGATATATGAAACGGACATATCTGCAAGTGCATCATCTTTCAAAATCTCATGGTAAAACCTTCTTAGATCCATTTTATCCTCCAATCATTAAACATTGAATTCAGTCACCGGATGCGCTTTGCCGAACCGCTTCTCGAGCCGATTATTGATCGCCGTCATCGGATAGCGTTCCCTGTAGTTCATCGTCCGCGCTTTTTCATACGTCCTGGCATAATCCGGATGCTGGCTGTCATTCAAAATCGCAAGTGCCTTCTCCAGCCCTTCCGGGCCGCCGACGTTCTCGATCGGTATCGGGCCGCCGTAACTGCGGATCGCCGGAATGGCATGGTCGATGTTGATCCTGTCCGTGATGGAGATTTTAACGGTATACCCATCCACCGATTCATAATGATAATGAATGTCCGCCGTCTGATCGAACAGTGCATCGATCTGTGTGAAGCTTGCCAGCAGACCGGCTTCGTTCCCGTCCTCCTCCTGTTCCTCTTTCATCAGAAGGATGGATTCATAAATGGTATATCCATCGGCTGTAAACCGTGAAGGGCTGCTGCTCCGCCAGTCCATGACCGCGCGGATGACCAGATGGAGTTCGAAGAAGTTCATCCCGGCCGGCACCTGGACTTCGCGCCAGACGGGTTCATGTGTATCCATCACTTCAAGCTTCAGCGCATAAGCATTGTAGTCGCCCCTGATGGATGTTCCGGCACTTTGCGGTTTTCTCCTCTGTGCCACTGCATCGAAGTTCACGGATTTCAGGGTTTCGAGCACCTTCTGGTGCATGACCAGAAAATTCGCATGTACTTTGACGATCAGGCCGAGATTCTTCGCTTCTTCCCATCTGGATTTCGCCTCGTATACGTTATAGTCCTTGTCCACGTTTTCCCGGATGATTTCAAATTCCTCATCGCCGATATGAAGCAGTATCTCTTCCAGGAACTGAGGGGATGTGACAAGTGCCGTAATATGGCGCAGATAGTCATCCTTCTGGTTGCCTTCCGTCTCACTTCCGAGCCGCCTGAGCAGCGCCTTCAGCTCTCTCCATGTCAGATTGTTGTATAACCAGTAGATCGGTCCTTTATAAATCTGTTCAAGCCTTCCGATATCCCTTGGGTTAAACGCTTCATCCCTGTGGATGAACATATCGGCAGCCGGCAGCACGCCCGTACTTTTCAGTGCTGCATCGATTGCCTCGACGATATCGTGATGGATCACCCCTTCTCCGTCGCCCGCCTCCAATATGTATTGATAGTCGGTCAGCGCCTGGTATTTGGAAACATCATAAGGCACATGATGGAGATTATCGGGCGTTTCTTCATCCACCAGACTCCGGAGCAGCGCCGCTTCGCCCATGGAAACATTCCCGGAGACTTCAGCCAGCGTCTTTCCATCCGAAATGCTTTTCATCTTATTTTCTGCCAGAGCCTCTATCGAATCGAATGTTTCCTCATTCATCAGATTGGCCCGGACCAATTCATTCTCTTCAAGAAAATGATCGAAAAAGTCCTTCAGATCCATTCTCCCACCTCCATTTTTAACATTACTCTCTGAGTTCATGCATCCGCCCGTAGAACTGTTCGAGAGATCTGCCGATTTCTATATAGACACTCATTACATCCTGGTATTTCATATACTTGTGTTCATCCGGGGTGTAAGCATCATCTTCACCCACGAATCTGTCCACTTCACTCAAATCATCCATCTCGCCGATTGCGTATAACCCCAGTATACACGCACCGAATGCACTGGACTCATAAGTTTTCGGCACACTCAGTTTTTCACCGAAGACATCCGCCATCAGCTGCTTCCATATCTCACTGCGGGCAAATCCGCCGCTTGCCTTTATACTGTTCACTTCGTTCATCTGTTCCCTCAAAGCCAGGTATACACTGTAAAGATTGTACACCACGCCTTCCATCGCCGCACGGATCATGTGTTTCCGTTCGTGGGATAGAGTCAGCCCGTAAAATGACCCCACTGCCTTGGAATCCCATAATGGCGCACGCTCTCCGGCCAGATATGGATGGAAGATCAGGCCGTTGCTGCCCGCAGGCACGTCCTTCGCCGCTTCCGTCATTATCTCATATGGATCTTTGCCGCACGAATCCGCCTCACCGATTTCCTGCTGGCATAACTCATCGCGGATCCACCTTAGAATCACACCGCCGTTGTTCACGGGCCCTCCGATGACGTAATGGGAAGGTGTCAGATGATAGCAGAACGTACGCATCTTTTCATCCGTCTTCGGTGCATCGATTACGGTACGGATGGCGCCGCTCGTTCCGATTGTAATCGCGATATCCCCTTCGCGGATGGCATTCACGCCGAGATTGGCAAGCACACCGTCACTCGCACCGATGACGAGTTTCGTTTCAGGAGAGATATTTATGCCGGCAGCCGAATCTTCATTCATCTTGTAAATCGCAGTCGTATCCACAAGTTCCGGCAGCTGATCGGCTGAAAGTCCGAGCATCTCCAGCACTTCCTGATCCCAGTCCGACGTTTCCAGGTTCATCATGCCCATGCTGCTCGCAATGGACCTGTCCACCGCATATTCACCCGTCAGACGTTCAAGGATATACTCCTTGATGCCCACCACCCTGCCGATTCCGGCATAGAGCTCAGGCGCTTCATTCTTAAAATAGAACAGCTTGACGAATGGATTCATGGGGTGGATTGGCGTGCCCGTCCTGCGGTATATATCCAGACCGTTCTCCTCATTCAGCCGGTCCGCATAACCCTGGCTCCGGCTGTCCGCCCAGATAATACAGTCCGTCAGACGGCCGCCGTCCCCGTCCAATAGTATCATGCTGTGCATCGCGGAAGAGAAGGAGATGAATTCCACATCATCCCCGCAACCGTTCCGCGCGACAAGCAGACGGACCGCCTCAAAAGTTTTCTCCAGAATCTCATCCGGATCCTGCTCCGCAGTCTCCGCATCGGGGGTATGCAGCGGATAATTGCCCGTTTCCTTATCTATGTAACTGCCTTTGACATCAAAAAGGACCGCTTTTACAGCCGTTGTTCCGATGTCCAGGCCAATCATATACTTTTTCATAAACTAACTTCCTTTCGCTGTACATGTTAATTGTATTATATGGGTTTTTGTTCCCATATACAAAAACCCCATGCTCTGCATGGGGCTGAAATGATATCCATTCATTCTATATGAACAGACTGATTATGAATACGACTGTGAATCCGGTGAGACCGATGATGGTTTCCATCACGGTCCAGGACTTCAGAGTCTCTCCGGTGGTCATGCCGAAGAACCGGTTGACCAGCCAGAAGCCGGAGTCGTTGACGTGGGAGAGCACTGTCGCCCCACTCGCAATGGAGATCGCGATCAGACCGAGTACCGGCTGTGAAACCGGACTGATTTCAATGATCGGTGCCATCAGACCGGCACCGGTCACCATGGCCACTGTAGCGGACCCTTGTGCGACACGGACAAATGTCGTAATGACGAATGCCGCAACCACAAGCGGCAGTCCGGCGCCGACAACCAAGTTACCCATGACATCACCGACACCGCTCTGGATCAGCACTTCTTTGAATACGCCGCCGGCACCGGTGATCAGAATGATGATACCCGCCGGTTCAAGCGCCTTCGTTGCGACATCCTGTACTTCATCCCTGGAGTAGCCGCGTCGTGTGCCGAGCGTGATGAAAGTCAGCACAACCGTGATGATCAATGCAACGAACGGATGACCGACGAACTGGATTGTTTCGGCGACCAGACTTGTGGAATCTTCTCCCACGATTGCGCCCGTCACTGTATTTATAAGGATAAGGACAAGCGGAATCAGAATCAGAGAGAACACCAATTTGAAGCTTGGCAGATCTTTTTCCTCCTTGATGGCAGAAACTTCTTCATCGAGTTTCTGATAATCCGGGATTTCCAGCTGTATCTTTTTGCCGATATATTTACCGAAGACCGGTCCGGCAAGGATCATTGCCGGGATACCCGCTGCGATACCGAACAGGATCACCCAGCCCAGATCAACACCAAGCATGGCCGCCACCGTCATCGGGCCCGGTGTCGGCGGAACGAAACTATGTGCAACGGCAAGACCTGCAAGAAGCGGAATACCGTAATAGAGCAGGGACTTCCGTGTTTTCATTGCCAGTGAATAGACGATCGGAATCAGGATGACCAGCGCAACATCCAGGAATACCGGGATTGAAACGAGGAACCCTGTAAATCCGAGTGCCCATTGTGAGCGCTTCTCCCCGAATTTATCGATCAGCGTCAGTGCCAGCCGTTCGGCACCGCCGGATACTTTGAGGACCTCGCCGAACATCGCACCGAGTCCGACGACCACTGCGATGAATCCGAGTGTGCCGCCCATTCCGGTCTCGATGACGTCGATGATCTCCATCGGGCTCATGCCAGAGGCGAGACCGATGAACAGTGATGCAATCAGTAATGAAACAAATGCATGAAGCTTAATTTTCATAATCAGGAATAAAAGCAATGCGATGCCGAGAACGGTCGCAATAATCAACCAAGTTTCATGAGACATAAATTATACCCCTTTCATTTTTACCATTCTGCGATGCTGCCGTCTTCATGTTTCCATACCGGGTTCTTCCAATTGTGGCCGACGCCGCTCCGCTCGCGGACATAGTCTTCATTGATCTCTATGCCGAGGCCCGGTTTATCGGAAATTTTCACGTGCCCGTCCGTGTACTCGAAAACGGAGGGATCTTTGATGTAGTCCAGAATGTCGTTCCCTTTGTTGTAATGGATGCCTAGACTCTGTTCCTGGATGACTGCGTTATGGCACGTCGCATCCACCTGGATGCATGACGCAAGCGCAATCGGTCCCAGCGGACAATGCGGCGCGGCTGCGACGTCGAAGGCCTCAGCCATGGAAATGATCTTTTTGCATTCGGTGATGCCGCCAGCGTGTGACAGGTCCGGCTGGATGATATCCGCATAGCCGTCTTTCAGTAATGTTTTAAACTGCCATTTGGAGAACATCCGCTCAC
Organism: Salinicoccus sp. HZC-1; assembly: GCF_046736035.1. Lineage (GTDB taxonomy): Bacteria > Bacillota > Bacilli > Staphylococcales > Salinicoccaceae > Salinicoccus. The sequence goes on from NZ_CP177130.1 coordinate 2,584,044, forward strand.
CCGTCGCAATCGGTATGGCAGTATGCATCGCGATGTCCCTCAGGTTTTCATTGTTCTCAGGGAGTGCAGGTTCTTCTATGAACATCGGTCTGAACTGTTCCAGTTCACGAGCCAGCACCTTTGCCATCGGCTTATGTACCCGTCCGTGGAAATCGATGCCGATGCCGAAATCCTTTCCGCATGCTTCCCGGATCGAGGCGACCCGTTCCAATACCATATCGACTTTACTGTAGTTATCAATGTACTGCAGTTCTTCGGTGGCATTCATCTTCACAGCCGTAATCCCCTGGTTTTTAAGTTCCAGTGACGCCTGCCCGACATCAGCAGGGCGGTCCCCGCCGACCCAGGAATAGATCTTTATCCGGTCGCGGGCCTTGCCGCCGATCAGTTCATGGACAGGTGCATTATAATATTTCCCTTTAATGTCCCACAGTGCCTGATCGATGCCTGAGATGGCACTCATCAGTATCGGGCCGCCCCTGTAGAATCCGGCCCTGTAAAGCTCGTTCCAGATGCCTTCAATTTCCATGGGATCACGACCGATGACCGTTTCCATCAGTTCGATGACAGCCGCCTTGACGGTTGCCGCCTTCCCTTCGATTACAGGTTCTCCCCAGCCGACCAGTCCGTCATCCGTCTCCACTTTCAAAAACAGCCATCTCGGCGGTACAGTAAACAGTTCATAGCTTTTAATCTTCATTATCTTTTCAGGGCCTCCTTGAACTTTTTGACTCTGTCCTCTATCTCTTCGAGCAGTGCATCATCCACTACGCCTTTCGGCACGAGGGCCGAACTGATGCCGGCCGCTTTGGCCCCCGCATCCAGAAATTCATTTATGTTTTCAGGTGTGACGCCGCCTGTCGGCAGCAATACGAGGTCATTCATCGGTGCCAGCACATCTTTGATATATCCCGCTTTCAGCTGCCCGGCCGGGAACACTTTGACCATTCCGGCGCCTGAACTCTGCGCATTGTAGATCTCCGTCGGCGTATAGCACCCCGGAATGTATAATACATCCTTTTTGGCAGAGAATTCGAGCACCGCTTCATTGTAGACCGGTGACAATAAAAATTCGGCACCGTTATTGATGCAGTCCTCCGCATCTTCGACATTTAAAACGGTGCCGGCACCGAGCACGATATCGCTGCCGAATGTCTCTTTCAAAGTTTTCAGCGTTCCCTTTGCATCCGGTGAATTCAGGGCCACCTCTATCACATTGAATCCGCTGTCTATCAGCGTTCTTACAATCTTCACCGCTTCCTCCGTGCCATAGCCGCGCAGGATGCCGATCATTTTATGGTCTGTAATCTTTTTTAGAACAGTCACAATATCTCCCCTATCTGTTTACTTTTTCATCGCTGGATTTGTCCATTGCCGTCCGAAGCATTTCTGCAGACGGGAATCCCTGGTAATCTCCGACAAACTGTGTGATATATCCGCCCAGGAAGCATGCCTTTTCAACCAGCGTCCCGGCTTTTTCTTCATTCAATAATCCGGAGACGATGCCTGCGGCAAACGCATCTCCGGCACCGACCGGATCTATCTCTTCGAACTGTCTGGGGTTTCTGACTTCTCCCCGGTCACCGTCGATGTCATAGACCGCTCCGTCACGGCCGAGCTTGAGGACCGTTTTGTGACAGCCCATCTCTTTGAAAGTATCCAGTGCCTGTCTGTAATCGTTTGTTTCCAGCAGAATATCCACTTCGCTCTTTCCGACGATCAGACAGTCGACATACGGAATGAATTCCAGGATCGTTTCACGCGCTTCTGACGCCGACCACATTTTCAATCGTATGTTCGGATCGAAGACAACCTTCACTTCATCCCCCAGCTGCCTGACGACTTCAAACAGCATGTCTCTCGCCGATTGGCTCAGTGACAGTGTAATCCCTGTCAGATAAAGGACTTTTGTCCGCCTGATCGCTTCCAAGTCAATATCATCGATGCCCAGGCTGCTCGCTGCTGAATTCTCCCTGTAATATGTAACATCCACACTGCCGTCCGGAGAAATCTGTTTGAAGAATACGCCGGTTCTTTTATTTTTAAGTAATACATGGGACGTATCGATGCCTTCCGCCCTTACCTTATGGAGAATCAATTCGCCCAGTTCATCATCGCCCAATGCGGAAATCCAGGATGTTTGATGCCCCAGTCTGGCGAGCCCGATCAACGTATTCGTTTCGGCTCCCGCCACAAACGGCTTGAACCCGTCTGCATGACGGATATAGCCGGAAGGCTCGTTGATCAATGATACCATCGACTCTCCAATCGCTGTCACTTCCATTATCTATCCCCTCCATTATATCCCTGCGTTGCGGAAATCCGTTTGGCTGAAGCTGTGATTTCCTCAATTACAGACTGTCGTTTTTTAAGCATTCTCGCCTTTGATCCGGCACAGCTGATCGCCGCAATCATATTTCCCTGATCACCGTAGACCGGCGCAGAGATGCAATACACGCCCAGATCGTTCTCTTCATCGTCGATCGCAAAGCCCTGTGCCCTGAACGCCGAAGTCACTTTCTCCAGCTTCGAACGGTCTGTAATCGTATGGGAAGTATGGTAGTCGAGTGAAATGGACGCCAATAGTTCTGCCCTCACATCCTCATCCTCAAAAGACAGGAATGCCTTGCCCAGGCCCGTGCAGTGCAGCGGCTTCCGCATGCCCGGCTGTGCGGTCGTCCTTGCCGAATCTTCGCTGTCGATCTTCGCGAGATAGATGATCTCCTCAGATGAACGGATGGCCAGGAACACCGTTTCACCCGTTTTTGAAACAGTCTCTTTAAGTATGGAAATACTTGAACTGAAAATATCATTGCTTATTCTCGCTTTATTACCGGCCGTTATTAGTTTGTGTCCGAGTTTATAAATATTTCCATTCGTCTTAATCAAATAATCCTTTCTTAACATCGTCCCCAACAGCTGGGACATGCTGCTCTTTGGAATCTCCAATTTCTTGGACAGTTCCATCAAAGTCGCACCCTCATCCGTCAAGGTTAAGTAATCAATCACATCAAGCACTCTTTCTGCCGACTTTACCGACATCTCATCACCTTCCGTTCACATATACAAACCCAGTTTCTGTATATGAACTTAAATATCAATATATTACTTTGGAAAACGCATGTCAACAGAAAAATGAAAAGGGTTTCATCAATCACTAAAAAAATAGAGCATAACATTGACGTTATGCCCCATTCAGTATTTCAATTTTTATCGTAATATTACCTTACCGGCTGTGTGGAAGTCACCGGGTCTTCTTCTATAATATCTTTCTGCGTCTCTTTCGAAGGGGCGGTTCCAAATGCAAAACTGCCTGCTGTATAAATGACGAGGTTGATCATCAATCCCCATATGCCGCTGAAAATACCCAATGGTTTGAGTCCTGTAAAAGTGAAGAAAGCTGCCAGCAGTGTACCGACAAGCATCCCTGCAAATACGGATTTTGCATGGCTCCTCCGCCAATACAGCCCGATTATGATTGCCGGAGCCACCTGAACCAGGATTTCCAGTTTAAGTACAAATACCTGATATAGAGTCGCCGGCGGATTCCAGGCGATGACCAGCAGGAAAGCGACCGCAACGACACCGAAGATTTTACCGATCATGATCTTTTTGGTGTCGGAGGCCCCGGGATTGATATATCTGCCGTATATGTCCTTTGAGATGATGGATGAAAAAGTCAGCAGCACTGAATCCGCTGTAGAAACGATCGCCGCGATAATACCGCCAAATAAAAGCACCATGGCAATATAGAAGATAATGTTCTCATTCGCGATGACACTTGCCATCATTCCCACAATCTGTTCGGATTCTTCGACACTCAAATCAGGGAATGCGGTATACGCGAGTATCCCGATTATGAATACCACGCCTGCAGTAATAAACGGCATCCACGCCATCTGGGTCAGCGACTTTTTCAATGCCCGTTCATTTTTCGCTGAAAAAATCCGCTGTATGGCATTCGGGTAGACAGCCGCACCAAAACCGACAAGGATCAGGAAGTTGCTCCATGTGACCAGCCCGATGCCTTCAGGGACACCCAGGTTCTCAGGCGAATATGTCCTGATATAGTCCCCCGCTTCCGGCAGTCCTCCAAAGTAAAGGATCGTTCCGATCAGAAGCATGAACACCCCAAACAGAAGGGCAATGCCCTGCATCGTATCTGTGTATGCCACTGAACGCATGCCGCCCAGCCAGCCGTATATGATCATAATGGTGATGAAGAAGATAACACCGACCTGATAAGGCACGGTGCCGCCGGTTAGACCGGCCACACCCTGACCGATCGCGATCAGCTGCTCCAGCAGGAAATTGCCCAGTGCATACAGCATTATTACCGCTCCCAGTATGGATACGGCTTTTGACTTGAACCGCAGCTGCAGCCAGTCCACCGGCGTCACAATATTATGCTTTTTGCTGATCTTATATAATTTTGGTGCATAGAGCAGATACACCAGAACAATCATGATAAAGAAAGGCACTGTGACCAGATTCGCATAGCCGACACGATATGCCTCTGCGGAATAGCCGATTACCGTATTTCCACTGTACTGGGTCGCAAAGAAAGTAAAGAACAGGACTAAAGTCCCCAAACTTCTCCCGCCCAAATAATATTCATCTAAACTGCTATGTACTTTTTTATTCCTTAAAAACGTAATGACACCGATCGACAGCATTATTATGCCGTAAAAAAGCATTATTAAAATACCCGATATACCGGAAAAAGCCAAATCCATAACTATTTATCCTCCTCTCCGTCCAATTCTTCATCTTCTACTTCCCAGTGATACTTGATGACATATGTAATATAGAGCGATAATATTACCGTGACACCCATGATCACCAGCGCCCACAACGGCACACCATAAACTAATACCAGTTCTCCACCTGAAGGAAAATACCAGGGATTCAACAATATGAAGATGACCGCAAAACCAATCCAGATTTTATAATTCCTGATCGGCTCCCGTTTTTCCCGCTGCATTCAACCACCACTCTTTCCTTTTTAAGGCCTGACATTGCATCACGCCTCACATATATTATCGATACAATATCACTTTTAAACAAAATATTCTACATTTTCTGAATATTTTGTTAATGAAACCGTTTTCTATAACAGATGGCACTCATAATCCGGAAAATAAAAATAAGGCGAAGATCAAAATGATCTTCGCCTCATTCAAATAGAGAATCGACAGCACCTTCTGTACCAGACGTATTTATTCTCCTTTCAGTTTCGTTACCAGTCTTCCCAGCCGTTCGATTTCCACCACGACTTCATCTCCCGCTTTAAGCCATGGTTTCTCCCCTTCATAACCCAGTGCCACGCCTTCCGGTGTGCCTGTTAAAATCACATCGCCCGGTTCTAAAGTCATATAATTTGATACATAGCTGATGATCTGCTGACAATTGAATATCATGTCATTCGTGTTCGAATCCTGCCTTCTTTCACCATTTACACTGAGGCTGATCCGAAGTTTATTCGGATCTTCGATTTCATCCTTTGTCACGACATACGGACCAAGCGGGCAGAAACCGTCGAGTGATTTGCCGAGCAGCCACTGGGCGCTTCTCGTCTGGAAAGCCCGCTCTGACAAATCATTTGAGCATGCATAGCCGAACACATAATCCAATGCCTCATCTTCAGATACATACTTCGCTTCTTTGCCGATAATGATCGCGAGTTCCGCTTCATAGTCCACTTGTGTCGCTTCTTTCGGGATGGCTACCTTGTCCCCGTCTGCGGAGAGTGAATTCCTGAATTTGCTGAAAAGAATCGGATGATCCGGTGCGGGCATATTCGATTCATCCGCATGCTTTTGATAATTCAGACCGACACAGATGATCTTTTCCATGCAGTCGATTGCCGGTCCATACTTCAAATTATTCTTATCCAGATAATAATTTGAATTCTCCTCGAGAGCAAAATCAAGAAATTCATTCAACCCTTCATTTCTTTCTATTGCTTCAATCATTGTTGGATATGAACCGGAGATATCCAGTATACCCTTATCTGTAAGAACCCCCGGCTTCAGTACATCATCTTTATAAAAGGTTAAAAGTTTCATTCATTTTCCTCCTTGACATGCATATACAATCTCTTAAATTATATCATAATATTCAGAAATTATAACAAATTACCCGTACTTCTAGATTTTTAATATTAAATCGATATTTTTGACTAATATACTTGTCATTATGAAAATTACATTATACAATTTGGGCATAGAGGTGATGAAATGAGGACGAGAATCAAGGAATTGCGGGCAAGGAAGGGCCTCAATCAGACCGAGCTTGCCAAACGCGCAAAGATATCCAGACAGACAGTCAGCCTGATCGAGCGGGAAGAGTATATCCCTTCCCTTTTAATCGCCAAGCGCATGGCAATGATTTTCGATGAACCGATAGAGAATATTTTCATATTCGATGAGGAGGAGATTTAGATGAGTAAGAAGAAAAATTCATTTCTGTCATTCATCCCCTACTTTGTAGGCGGACTTATAATTGGAATGTTCATACTGAACTTCGAGGCACTCACAGGCCTTGAAACCTTTGTTCCCGCACTGTGCATCACAGGACTCGCTGCTGCTGTAATTACTGCAGCACTCGGTATATCAGGTTTCTTCCAGCTGAGGGGACACGCTTCGAACCGCGATGACACTACGGACGAAGATGCGCTCGACCGGTATATGTACAGAAAATACACCGACATTTCCCTCAATATAAATATCGGACTGGTGCTCAGCATCCTGGTGATGGGAGTTGCCATCATACAGCAGACAGACGCATGGATCTATATCGCAGCCGCAGTCACGATGCTCGCTGCACTGATATTTTTATTCCTGCTGCCGACACTGCTGCCTGTCATGTATCCCGAACGTGATCTTCCCTCATCTACCGATTCAAAATTTGCAGATAAACTGCTTGCAGCATCTGATGAAGGCGAACGCCATGTAATGCTTGAAGGATTGTATAAGACATTCAATACAATGAATGCAACATTATTTATAGGACTGGTACTGCTGATGATGTACTCTATTTCCACAGGGGATAATCAGACATTCGGCATGGTGATTGTCGCGGCCGTCCTCATCATTTCAAATATAAAGTATGTCACTTCAATCAGGGATAAGGCATGAAAATAAGGGACGAGGAATTTTAAAAATTCCCCGTCCTTCTTATGTTTACATCATCCTGTAGTTCTCACTCTACTATATGTAAAAAGGTCTGGGTATGGCTTCAAAGCCATATCCAGACCTTTATTTTATTTCTCAAAATCATATGCTTTTCTCTCTTTGCTTTCATGTCTGCCGTATACAAAGTAGAAAATTATCATTGCAATCAGTATGGAGAACACCAGTGCCTGATACAATCCGCCGTAGCCGAGTGGCGGCACCAGGAATCCGAGGATGAACGGTCCGAATCCCAAGCCTATTTCCAGCATGATGAAATACGTGGATGTTGCAAGGCCGACGTTATCCCTGCCTGCCACGTTGACGCATACTGTCTGGGCAATCGACTGGAAGTTACCGAATCCCAACCCTATGAGCCCGCCTGCCAGAAGCATCAGGAAGCCTGTAGTCGAATTGCCGAGAATATAGAATCCGATCGCCATGAAAATGAATGTTGGATAAAGGACGATGTTCGCACCCTTCTGATCCAGTATTTTTCCGGTGAATGGACGGGTCAGCATCACAACTGCCGAATACACCAGGAAGAAAAAGCTGGCTGCCGTCACTAAATCGACCTCGATGGCATACATGTTCAGAAATGAGAGGATTGCTGCATAGGCGAGCCCCATGAACAGGACCGAGAATCCCATCGGCAAAGCATCTTTATCTATCATTTTAAACTTGCCCACTTCAGGTTTATAATTTCTTGAAACGTTATTTATATGCACAGCCGGAGTCAGGAGTGCCACGATGAATACTGCGATGAGCACTAAAATCAGCAATGTATTGAAACTCATGAATTCAAGAAGGATGAACCCTAAAAAAGGTCCTACTGCGGAGCCGAGCACGAAACTCAGACTGAAGTAGCTGATTCCTTCGCCTCTTCTGTTTTCAGGCACTGAAATCGTAGCCAGTGTGTTTAACGCCGTACTGATCAGACCGGTGGAAAAACCATTAAGAAAACGCGCAATAATCAGCAGTGTCAAACCGCCTTCTATAAAATATAACGCATAAGTCAGGAAGAATAGAATCGTTCCGATATACATGATCTTACGGGCACCCAGGCGGTTCACCTGATACCCGGATACTGCCCTGCCGGCAAGCACGCCCACTATGAAGATACTCGCTACAAGCCCTGCAGTACTTGCACTGGCATTAAAATTCTCAATCGCAAAATTTCCTATTGTTACTATCGATACATACATCGAAAACATCACTATAAAATGATAAAGGAATATGATGATGAACTCTTTCGTCCATATTCTATCAGTTAAATGTTCACTTTTTGACACTTTCAGAACCCTTTCTATATTTTCATTTTTTCCAGCGCAGCAATCATCTCTTCAAGCTGTTCTTGATCGATGTCCTGTAAAATATCATGCTGCATTTCGTGCATCTTTCCGCCTACTTCGTTATAAAGCAGTTCACCATCAGCCGTCATCGTCAGATGCTTCACCCGGCGGTCTGCACCCGGTTCCGATTGAATCAGTCCGAGATCCAGCAGATGCCTGACCACCTTATTTGCCGTCGATTTTTCAATTTGCCGGCGGCGGCTCACATCCACTAAAGTCGTTGTGCCATGTTTCGCAATATCTTTTAAAATCAGCCATTGGGAACTGTAAAGATTATAAGTCGTCAAAATACTGTTCGCCCTGTTGATATAAGGCCGGTATAACGCTATATAGGCATCAAAGAATTCCTGTTCAATCCGCATAAATACACCTCATTTGTTAGTTAGACTAACTAATTATATAGGATGGTACTAACCCAGTCAATGTCTGGGAACGGTTACTGTTGAAATAAATGAAAAAACATACGAAAACTTTATTTTTATAGTAGACATTTTTATCATATATAACTTTTGGTTATGTATTTACATAATATTAATAAATTTTAATTATGTATAAGCTTGTGGTAAAGTTGAATTTATGAAACGATATTTTTAAATATTCAGTTAAAAGTAATCCTGATCAGGAAAGGGATGGGAAATGGATGGATGTTAAACAGGATGTTAAAAACCAATTCGGCCGCAGCGCTGATTTTTATGTGAGCAGTGATATACACCGCAATGGCGGAGATTTGAATACATTGGTAAAGATGGCACGTGCAGAGGGCACAGAAAACGTGCTCGATGTCGCAACAGGCGGCGGACATACGGCAAATGCCTTATCCCCTCTCGTTCGCGAGGTCACGGCTATGGATCTGACGCCGAAGATGCTGGCATCCGCTGAGCAGTTTATCAGGGGAAATGGATATTCCAATGTCTCGTTTGTTGAAGGAGATGCCGAGAAGATGCCTTTTGACGACGCATCATTTGATATTGTCACCTGCCGGATTGCGCCGCATCATTTCCCCAATATCGAAGAGTTTATAAAAGAAGTCTATCGCGTTCTGAAAACGGGCGGGCGCTTCCTGCTGGATGATAACGTTGCGCCTGAAGCGGATGCATTCGACCATTTTTATAATAAAATCGAAAAAATACGGGACTACAGCCATTACCGGGCCTGGAAGAAGACAGAATGGCTGCGCATGCTGGAGCTTGAAGGGTTTGAAATCCAGGAATTATACCGTTTCGAAAAGCATTTTGAATTTGAGGACTGGTGCAATCGAATGCATCTGTCAGCTGAAGAGAAAACAACGCTGACCGGGTTAATGCTTGAAGCTGACGAAAAAGTAAAACAGAAATTCCGCGTCCAGTCCGACAGCGGTAAAATTCAATCATTCCAGGGAGAGGCCGTATTATTAAGCTGCATTAAATGATGACGCCGGCCATAGGATAAAATAAAGGGAAACCCGGGCAGGAGGGTTTCCCGATTTCAATTTCAATCATCTTTCTATGATTCTTCCTTTATAGCTATTCACCATTTCCGTATCCGCTGTGTCCCCATCGATCCGTTTCATCAGCGTCCGGTAGGCGTTTTGTGCAATTTCCTCGACAGGCTGTGCAATCGTGGAAATTTGCGGCCGGTAGACATCAGCAAGCGGGACATCGTCTATGGCTATGAGATGGTTTTTCCCAAGATCCAGGTTTTCTTCATTCGCAAACTTTAAAAATGCCATCAATGCGAAGTCATTGGCTAGTATGATGCCGTTCGATTCTCCATCAGTGAATTCGGCTTCTATATGGTCATAGAGCCTGTCATTCTCACCTGTGATGATCTTCTGTCCGGGCTCCAGTTTTTTAAACTGTTCCATGCGTTCGACCCTTGGTGTAATGTCCATCTCATCCGAAGTACCGATGTAGCAGTAATTCTCCATCCCTTTATCCTTCAGATACTCATACGCCGTTTCCACTGCATGATGGTTATCCAGCTTGAACGATGGGATATCCACCTGCTTCATAAACCTGTCCACAAATACCACCGGAAAATTCTGATTGGCGAGTTTTTTATACAATTCGTCATTGGCGGTTGTCGGCATGATGAGGATGCCGTCGACCTGCTTTTCCATCAGACCGTTTATGTACTTCTCCTCTTTTTGAGGATCATCGTCTGCGTTGCATATGATCAGGTTATAGTTGTTTTCATCACAGTAATCTTCAATTTTTCTGGTGAGGGAGACGGCAAAATGATGCAGGATATTCGAAACGATGATGCCCACTGTTTTTGTGGATCTGTTCTTTAGATTTCTGGCCATGAAGTTCGGCCGGTATCCAAGTTCCACCACAGCTTCTTTTATCCTGTTTTTCGTGTCTTCCCCCATATAGTTATACCGACCGTTCAAGTACTGCGAAACGGTGCTTATAGAGACGCCTGAGTGCTCTGCTACGTCTTTGATTGTTATTCTCTTCATGTTATAATACTCCTAAGTACTAAAACGTTTTAGTAAACCGCTTTATTATTATATCCAATCTATATGGAAACTGGCATCCAGTCAAGATATCATTTATTGAGGAGCGTATATTATGAAGAAATTCAACACTTTGAATAAGATCCGTGAAAACTATCTGATCGCCGTTGTCCGCGGCAAAGGATTCGATGATACGGTAAAAATGATCGAGAGCATTGTGGAAGGCGGCATCAGGAATATCGAGATCACCTACACTACACCCAAAGCGAGTGAGTTGATCGAACATTTCTCGGACCGTGCGGATATTTGTGTGGGCGCCGGTACAGTAATGTCCAGTGAAACGGCGGATGAAGCGATCCGGCGCGGTGCAGAGTACATTGTCAGTCCGCATTTCGACGCGTCGGTTTCCGAGCTGTGCAACTTGAACCAGGTACCTTACCTGCCGGGCTGCGCGACCGCAACTGAAATCGTCACTGCACTGAAGTCGGGTGTTGATGTAATCAAAGTGTTCCCCGGCGGCGTACTCGGTGCATCCTTCATCAAAGACATCAAAGGGCCGATTCCCCATGCGAACCTCATGCCTTCCGGCGGCGTCAATAAAGACAACATGGGCGAATGGATCAGGAACGGTGCCTTTGCGATCGGTATCGGCAGCGCCCTTGCCAAGGGTTACAACGGTTCCAATCCTGAAGTGGTCAAAGCGAATACGGAAAGCTTTGTTTCCGCCTATGAAGAAGCAGTGAAAGGAGAACAAGAATGAGATTTATAACTTTCGGGGAAATCATGATGCGGCTCAGTACCGAATCTTCCTCCACTTTCAAAACAGCAAACCAGTTCAACATCAATATCGGCGGAAGCGAGATGAATGTCTCAATGAGCCTTGCCGCTTCCGGCGTCGACGTTGCGATGATGACCGCACTGCCGGATAACGGATTCGGCCAGCGGACAGTATCCCTGCTTAAAAGCAATGATATCGAGACGAAACATATCAACCTGACGGGCCGCAGGATGGGCACATATTTCCTGGAGCAGGGATTCAACGTCCGCTCCTCCTCCGTCATCTATGACCGCAAGTACTCCAGTTTCGAACAATCGACAAGAGCGGATTATGACTTCGAAACTGCTTTTGCCGACTATGACTGGTTCCATTTCAGCGGCATCACGCCCGCTCTCAATTCCGAACTGCAGGATGTGCTGCTCGATGCGTTGAAAGCGGCGAAAGCGCGCGGCATGAAAATCAGTGCGGACCTGAACTTCAGAGGCAATCTCTGGAGCTTTGAAGAAGCGAGGAATACGATGACGGAATTCGTCAAATACTGCGACGTCATCTTCGGATATGAACCGCTCGAACTGATTGAAGACGGCAAGGATATCAAAGACGGGCTCGAGCGCAATCCGGACATCGATACTTTAAAACCGGTGCTTGCTAAGATCCATAAGGAATACGGTGTATCCCACATCGCATTCACCCAGCGTACTGTCGTCCATTCCAATAAAAATATCATTAAAGGTTTGATCTCGACTAAGGATGGAATCCATGAAACGGATGCATACGAAGTGGATATTCTAGACCGCATCGGTACCGGAGATGCATACACGGCAGGTGTCATTTACGGTCTGATGGATAACCAGCTGAGTTATGAAGAGACGCTGAGCAACGCGCTCGGCAACATGCTTTACAAGCATACAATCAGCGGGGACTTCCTCACTGAAGATATTGCTTCAATGGGCAGTGTGCTCGATGCGACAAGAGAAGTGAAGAGATGATTTTTGACCGGGGCCGGAACAATCCGCCCCGGTTTTTCTATGTCCTTAAAAAGTTTTTTAAAAGACTCTTATCATGTTATAATATAGTTGAATAAATGAAGGGAATGATGATGATGAAAACAATAGACGTGCCTATTAAATCCATTTCTGATGTAAAACGCTCTCCGATGAACATTTTTAAAGAGGCAGATGAAAAGCAGAACGGTGTCTATATATTCAATCGCGACAGCATAGCAGGTGTCATGCTCACTCAAAAGCAGTACGAGGACATGTCCAATGAAATTGAACTGTTATACGATAAGATAGATGAACTCGTTGCTTTGCAAAGGATTAATGATGATACGCCTCAGACATACAGTGATTACGAGGTGCGTGGCGAGGCAGCGAACGCTCCGGTTATAATTGATGAAAATGACGGTTGGGAATAATGTTTGATGTCGTATATAACAGTGGCTCGAGGAAAGAATATCAGTCGTTGGATGGCAGTCAAAAGATAATAATAGATAAAGGCATCAATCGAATCAAAGCCAGGGGCACCCAGGCTGGTGAACAGCTTCAAGGCGAGTTAAAGAAATGTTATAAATTTAAGAACCGTAGAGCGGGATTGCGAATGGTATTCCGTCAGCTGGAGGATAGAATCGAAGTGATTCAGATTGTTGCCACTGGCAAAAGAGACAAATCAGAAGTGTATAAAAATGCCATTAGAAGACTGGATAAAAAGTCCCATTAATATAATCAAAACGCCCTCTCCAAAGGATGACTTTGAAGAGAGCGTCTGGTTTTTCTATACTCCGGAATAAGCAGAGAATCCGCCATCTACGGGAATGGTGATGCCCGTGACGAATCCGGAAGCTTTTTCATCCGCCAGATAAAGCAGTGTGCCGAGGAGTTCTTCCGGCTCACCGAAACGGCCCATTGGTGTGGCATTGATGATTTTATGGCTTCTGTCCGTCAGATTGCCGTCACCATCAAACAGGAGATCTTTATTCTGCTTGGTGGCCAGGAATCCCGGTGCAATGCCATTGACTCTTACCCCTGTTTTGGACAGGTATACACTCAGCCACTGGGTGAAGTTCGTCACCGACGACTTCGCTCCGCTGTATGCCGGGATTTTTGTCAGCGGTGTATAAGCATTCATGGAAGAGATGTTGATTACTGTCGCATGTTCTTTAGGCGCCATGTCAGCCCCGAAAATCTGGGAAGGGATCAAAGTGCCCAGGAAGTTCAGTTTGAACACAAAATCGATGCCGTCTGTGTCGAGTGCGAAAAAGTTTTTAACGTTCGGATCGTCGAGTGTGTCGAGGTCGAGATACTCGTCGTCCGTCGATGCGGACGGGCTGTTGCCGCCTGCCCCGTTGACCAGGATATCGCAGGTGCCGAACTTTTCATTGATTTCCGCCCTGGCCGCTTCCACTGAAGTCTTATCCGTCACATCACAGCTCAGCCCGATGGCTTCCCCCCCGTCATTGTTGATCTCCTCTGCGACGATTTCGCAGTTTTCCAAAGTCCGGCCCAAAATGGCCACTTTCGCCCCGGCGCTGGCAAGCGCCTTACAGAAATGAGAGCCTAATACGCCACCGCCGCCTGTGACGACTGCTGTTTTTCCTGAAAGATTTTTATTATTCATATCGTTTCCTCCTAATAAATTCTATACAAATTGCTGATTGTACAATACTTTGATAAAATCAGTTTAATACATAAACTAAGATGAGGACGGGAATTATATGCTTACTGGTGATGCGAATTATATCAAAACCATGAACCGAAGACTTGTACTTGAGGACATTATCCGCAACAAGTCCATTTCCAGAATCAGTATCTCCCTCAGCAAAGCGACCGTGTCTACCCAGGCCACCGAACTGGGGAATACTTTCAAAGTACCCGTTTACACCGACAATAAAGCCAACATGGCAGTCCGTACCGAGCAGGCGTCTACGAATATCAGTCCAATCTCTACTGCGTAACATTATCCGGCAGTATCTGTCCCGTATGCTGCCCAACAATGAAGTGTTCTACGGCTTCACCGGCTAAGCAGGTGTAGCCGGCCATATGATCATCAGGCAGAACGGCACCCCTGCAGATGCGGGAAGCACGGATGTTTTGAACGGTATGTCTCCAATGATGTGCTGAAATAGCTCTGGCTGAAAAATGATACCCCTTGTATGATTATTCCGCTTATGAGTCTCTGAAAAAGAATGCGAAGGCAGAGCAGTGCCCTTCACTGCCCTCCCTCTTTTTAATTTACCGCCGCTCTCCTGCGTTTCATCCTGATCGCAATCGATATAAGTACGAAACACAGTCCGATGAACACGACATTCATGACCACTACCCCATTCCAGCCGAAATCCGCCCAGAATACGCCGGCTGCCGTACCGCCGATGCTGGACCCGATGTAGTAGAAGAAAAGATACAGTGAGGATGCCTGGGCTTTATTCACGACCGCATTCTCCCCCACCATGCCGCTGACGACTGAATGCGAGGCGAAGAACCCGTATGTGAACAGGCAAAGTCCCAAAATAATCACCAGCAGGTTGGGTACGAACAGCAGGAGCACACCGGATAATGTAATACTCAATGCGACGTATGTGAATTTTATCTTTCCGAACCGCTCAACCAGCCTGCCTGTAATCATTGAACTGAATATCCCGATGATGAAAATCAGGAATATCCAGCTGACGAGGGACTGGCTGAGTGAATAGGGTGCGTTCAGAAATACGAATGTGACATAGCTGTATATTGACAGGTTCGCACCGAGCAATAAAAACCCTATGAAGAAAAAGCATACCAGTACCGGGTTTTTCATATGATGCAGCAGTGATTTTGTCAGCTGCATGAAATTGAAGTTCCGGGCCTCGAAGTTTCTCGGCGGTCTCAGACTGAGCCAGAATATGAATGACGCAATGATGCTGATGATTCCGACACCGAGCATTGCACCGTTCCATCCGATATAATCCGCAGCCACGCCTGAGAATACACGGCCGAATACCGCACCGAGTGCGTTTCCGCTGATATATAATCCCATGGCGCCGGCCAGGCTTCTCGGATGTATCTCTTCGCTGATATAGGCCA
Organism: Salinicoccus sp. HZC-1; assembly: GCF_046736035.1. GTDB lineage: Bacteria > Bacillota > Bacilli > Staphylococcales > Salinicoccaceae > Salinicoccus. The sequence goes on from NZ_CP177130.1 coordinate 2,599,841, forward strand.
TCGCAATCGACGGCACCCCGGCAAGCGCCACACCCTGCAGTGCACGCAGGGCAATCAGAATATAGAAATTCGGACTGAGTGCCGTCAGGATGCACAGCAGTGAAGCTGCGAGCATGGAGATCACCATGATGTTCTTGCGGCCCAGTGATTCTGATATTGAACCGAAGAACAGCATACTGACGGCAAGGACCAATGTGGTAATGGTCATCGACAGACTTGAAAGTGTCGCACTGACGTCAAAAACTTCGGTGAATATCGGCATGAGGGGCTGAGCCGTATAAAGAATCGCGAATGTATTGAACCCAGCCGCGAAAAAGGCAAATGTTGTTTTCCTGAACTGCGGTGTCCCCTGTTCTATGTACTCCATATCACTCGACTCCAAATTTTGATTTAATACGATTCTACCACTATTCGCCCCGATGTTCCTAAACTATTGATCAACAAATAAAACCCTTCAGATGAAGGGCTTTTCAGTATTCTTTAGAATGGCAATTCAATTTCCGTATTTCTGCTGATCTGCTCTGCTGTTTCGAGAAGCGGTCCCAAGTAACGCTCTTCCATCTCTTCCCGTGTCATCTGGGACGAGTTTGCCGAACAATTGATTGCAGCAATTACATCGCCTCTCATATTACGGATCGGTGCCGCCACGGACATCAACCCCACTTCCAGCTGATTCTCACTGACTGCCCAGCCTTTTTTGCGAATTTCTTCAAATTCCTTACGCAGTTCCGCTTCTTCATACGTCGTATGCTCCGTCAGCGCTTTTAAATCCGCCGTTGCGAAATACTCATCCAGCGCTTCCTCGCTCTTTTGGGCAAGCAGCAATTTTCCCATCGATGTGGCATATGCAGGCAGATGTGTTCCGATGTTCAGAGATATCTTCATAATCTTGTTTGCAGGCACACGACCGATGTAAATTATCTCCTCGCCTACAAGCTTCGCCAGTGAACTCGATTCGTTCGTCACTTTGGAAAGCTCGCGCAGCAGTGTCGTCGTAATTTCCCAGCTGTCTCTCGCAGTCATATACGAATATCCCAAAGACAGTACTTTCGGTGTTAAATAAAACCGGTTGTCCAGCATCTGTGCATAACCGAGATTGACCAGTGTAATCAATACACGGCGGGCGGTCGGCCGGGAAATGCCGACGAGATTGGATGCTGTGGAAATCGTTAAATAGTCCGTACCGTCGAACGCTTCAATTACTTTCAGACCTTTTTCCAGTGTCTGAAGATGATCTTCAGAATTTTTAATATCATCATTTGTCATATTATATCCCTCATATTTGTACGATTAATATATCATTGTACTAATAGTATAACATTTTCAGATATTGATTTCTTCAAGAGTTTAATTAATAGGACTTGCCGTAACCGAAGCCATATTCATTGCCATGCTGATCACGGTATACGTAGCCTTTCTCCTGTGCATGACCTGGAATGTCACCCGGGCTCTTGGACAGGACTTCCTGGCTGGATGGCAGTGTGAACGGCAGTTTTCCTGATGGATTGTGCCTGCCCTGCAGCACATCGATGAGCGCTTCATGCTTGATACCGAAGGTAGCCAGCAGTGCTGCTGCGTCCGGCTCAATCTCATTGATCAGCCATGGGTTTGTCATGTTTACGGAAAGAATCGTCGGCACTTTCCTTTCGATCATTTTAATCCTGTCTGTATCGATGCCGGTTGCGGCATCCAAAGCGACCGATAACGGTGCATCCGGACGGTCCGGCACCGGCAGCGGAGATATGAACAGCAATGCATGGGTCGATTCATCCAGATCGTCCGTCACGGTGATCGCCGGATCATAGTCTCGGATGATATCCTTCACTTCGGCCGTACTGGTTTCCGCGTCCGTCTTCTGCATCACTTCTATATATAACCGGGTGCTTTCAAGCGATTCGTCTTTCAAAGGCAGGACATCCCCATCATTGCGCAGCAGGACAATGGACTTGCGGTGTGCCGCATCCGCTTTCTCCTGGGACGTCGCGTCTTTAGTGATCGCTTTTGCACGTTCTTCTTCTACATACGGGTTTTCAAACAATCCCAATTCCATCATTTCTGTAAGCAGATATTTCACTGATTCATCGAGGCGCTCTTCGCTCACGTAACCTTCTTCGACTGTCCGGATCAGCGTGGATGGAGACGCTTCGTCAGAGAACATATTCACACCCGTCTCCAGAGCCTTCGCGTATCTCTCTTCGGGCGTCAGATCTTCGACACCTCACGGCATCATATTAATGATGCCTGTATCGGAGTTAATATACCCTGTAAAGCCAAGCTCTTTGCGTAAAATATCTTGTATGATGACTTTGTTATAGGCAAATCCGATCTCTTCGAACGGACTCCCGTCTTTCAGCTGCATTGCACTGTGGGCATTACTCGGATAGGAATAATACGGCATCATTGATGTGGTCCCTGCCTCGATCGCTGCTTTAAAAGGCAGGATGTGATAGTCGTACAGACTGCCCGGCGTCGGATATGGATTGAAACTTCCCCAAGGATAATGCGGATCGTGTCCGCCATGCCTTGCTCCGCCGCCCGGAAAATGTTTGGTAGTAATGGAGACGCTGCCCTGCCCCAGTTTTTCACCCTGGAAGCCTTCAACAATCGCCCTGATCATTTTGGCAGCGAGTTCCGGGTCTTCACCGAATGTTCCGTTATAGCGCATCCACAGAGGATCTGTAGCGATATCCGCCATGTAGCCGTATAATTTATGGATTCCGGCAGAACGCCATTCTCTGGCAGCAATCTCACCGAATTCCTTTACCAGCGCCTCATCAAAAGTGGCGGCCATTCCGAGTTCGCCCGGCCACAGTGAAAACTCACCCGAAGCTTCCATTAAACCATGATACAGGTAGCCGATATGATTTCTTGGATTCGAAACCATTACACTGGGAATCCCAAGTCTCGTACTTTCTGCCACTTCCTGGAGTTTATTCGTCCATTCAGCAAGATCTTCCGATTTTGGGTTATCACGGATGATGAAATAGCGTAAATTCAAATCCATTATGCCTTTTGTTGCACCCGCGGTATAGAGCAGTGGCCTGGGCAGTTCATAATTTTCATCGCCGGGCTCGGAAAAAGGATGATGCTTCAGAACAATATCAGTTTCATTCAACAGTCCGCTTTCATCCGTCTTTTTGGCTTTGATGCCACCCGGCATTTTTTCGGAATGCGGCATATATTGGGACGATACCGTCATTAAGCCGGCCTTCTCTTCCAATGTCATTCTGGATATCAGATCCTGAACACGTTCTTCAACGGGCAGCTCCCAGTTTTCATATGTATCAACAATTCCATTGCCGTTTAAATCCCTGAATTCCTTGCCGTCTTTTGTAATGATGTCTTTTATCCGTGATTCAACTTTAGCGTTTACCATATACACACCTCTGAATTTTTTCATTAATACTTTAATAATATCATCTTTCCTGTCAGAATATTCAAATCAGGCTTCCGTTTTAATGAAGTATCTCGTTCGTGGGAAAAACAGTGAAATGGTATAATGAAAAATATATATTTAGAAATGAGAGGTAGAAATAATGGAAAAAGGCTACGTTGCAGAAAAAGAGATACAGGTCATGTATGCAGATACCGATATGATGGGGGTCATTTATCACGGTAATTATCTCAAATGGCTGGAAGTCGGCCGCATGCAGCTGATTGAAGACATCGGCTACGACTATATTGCCATGGAACGTTCTGGATATTACGCACCGGTCTATAACGTCGATATCACTTATAAAAAATCACTTAAATACGGCGACCGCGCTTTCATAAGGACATGGGTGGCCAGAAATACCGGCATGAGGACCGATTATGGATTTGAAATCGTCAATGGGGACGGAGATGTATGCACATTGGGCACAACAACACATATCGTCGTGAAGAAAGTGAATGGCGAATTCCGGCCGGTGGCGTTCAAGAAAGTATTTCCGGAATGGTTCCAGAAATATGAGCAGATCAAAGTGGATGAAAAATAATATGGGGTATAAAACACTCGCAATCACCGGGGCCACTTCCGGAATCGGAAAAGCCACAGTCGAGGCGCTGGCAAATGATTTCGATGAAATCATTCTGCTTGCAAGAAATGTCGTGAAAGCCGAAATCCTGAAAAAGGATTTGAAAAAATCAAATCTCATGCTGAAAGTAAAAGTCATCGAATGCAATCTAGCGAGTCTTGCCAGTGTCGAGAAGGCCGCACTGTACATCCAGGAAAATTATGATGAAATCGACTGCCTGATCAATAATGCTGGTGTCGTTTCATTATCAAAACAGGAAACGACAGACGGCTATGAACTTATGATGGGCACAAACTATCTGGGTCATTATCTGCTGACCCATTATCTGATGCCTGTATTAATGCACAGCAAAGAACCGCAGATCGTGATTGTTTCTTCCAATGCCTATCAATTCACAACACTCAAATCAAATTATTTTAAAGGTAAAGGCAACACAATGAATCTGTATGGCCGGTCAAAACTGGCGACATTATACTTCATGCAGGAACTTCATGAACAGTTCAGCGGCCAGGGACTCAGCGTCACCGCAGTCCATCCCGGGGCAGTTTCCACAAACCTTGGCAAGACGAAGCAGAACGAAAAATTCGGCAACCTCGTCTACGGTATTTTTAAACCCTTTTTCCTTACACCCGAAGAAGGGGCTGAATCGACCGTGATGGCAGTCAGGAATAAAGAAAAGTATGACGGTATGTATATGCATGCCGGCAAAGAGATTATTCCGAAAGTGCATGGCCGGAGCTACTACGCCAGAAAAAGGTTAATCGGCGATACCATCTACGAATTATACCTTGATGGATTCATGGAACGATAAAAACATAATTGATTTTAAAAATTCCCTGATTAGATTATTCAAGATATCTAATCAGGGAATTTCTATTTACGTTTCAATTTGTTGTATATATCTTTACGATGATTAACATCAATGACTAAAACAATTATTTCAGCATCATTTATTTCCGCTACAGTAAATTTTATTTCATTTATGAGAGTATTTTCATTCCCTTTAATCAATTTTTAACTTTTCATTAAGCCTCCTTAAACTAATCCTGTGTAAATTTGGAACCATCAAACATCACAGGCAGGAGGAATTACCATGAGAGTAGTAGTCGTACCTTCAGGTTTTAAAGAGAGCTTAAGTGCGGAGGAAGTCGGGCACGCAATCAAAAAGGGGATTAAACGCGTAAATGAGAATCATAAAGTCACAGTCATTCCGATGGTTGATGGAGGGGAAGGTTTTGTAGAAACGATTGTTAAGCTTAAAGAAGGACATGTCATTTCAACAAATGTAGTAGGCCCGGTTGGAGAAGCGATTGACTCCTTCTTTGGAATCTTCACTGAAAATGGTGTGAAAACTGCAGTAATAGAAATGGCTGCGATTGCGGGACTGCGTCATGTACCGCAGGATAAAAGAAATCCGCTGGAAACGACGACGTATGGCGTGGGTCAGACGATAATCGAAGCACTGGATCATGGCGCAGAGCGCATTTTAATCGGCTGCGGCGATTCCGGTACATCCGATGGCGGTGTCGGTATGGCACAGGCGGTCGGCGTTCAGTTTAAAAATGCCGAAGGGAAGAAAATCTTCGTCGAAGGCGGCGGAGAAATTGATAAGATCGATTCCGTTGATATGTCCGCACTGGACCCTAGAGTTTTAAGCACTGACATTGATGTTGCAGTTAACTGGAAAAACGTTCTTTGCGGCAAAAAAGGTGTGGCTCATGTATTCGGTCCACAAAAGGGCGCTTCGCCCGAAGATGTTGAAAAACTATCCGACAACCTGAATCATCTTGCAGACTTGATTTTCAAAACGACTGGTGAGGACCTATCCAGAGCAAATGGCAGTGGCGCATCCGGCGGTCTTGGTGCGGGACTGGTCGGATTTACAGGTGCTGTACTGCATCCGAGATTCGATATTATTAGAAAATATATTGAGATTTCTGACGCCATCCAAAATGCGGACCTGGTCATTACAGCCGAGGGTTGCATCGATTTCCAGACGCCGAATGATAAGATTCCGTCTGAAGTGGCGCGCATTGCCAAAAGTCATGATAAACCGGTAATCGCATTTGCCGGAACGATCGGCAAAAAGGCGGAGATCAACTATAAGAATGGCATCGATGCTTTCACAAGCATCATCCCTAAACCCACAACACTTGAGAAATCCATGACAGATGCTTCAAAATGGCTGCAAAGATGCACAGAGAGCGCCTTCAGGCATCTGGCGATTGGCATCACCCTGGCTGAAGCAATCAAGAAGAAAGAAACGAAGTCCGGGAAGGTCAGAGTTTAATGTCCGTCAGGAATATTGTTCTGATCGGTTTATTTACGGGGTTTTCAATCGCAGTATTTTTCGCAGCTGACCTTGAATATTTGGGGAAATTAAGTCTCGTCATATTTGTTTTATCTTTGGGCATGTTCATCTTCTCCAGTATTCCTGCAGGACTCATCGCCTGGCTGTGCCTGAGTGCCGGTGTCCTGCTTGGACTGCCCCAGGATATTCTGTTCACGTCCTTCAATCAGCACGTCGTCTGGCTGATGATCGGTGCATTTATCATCGCATCAGTATTGGAACGCAGCGGTCTGCTGGAGCGGCTCATAAAATGGGTGGAAAGAAATTGTTATACGAGAGGCAGAGTCACTTTATTCACCTTCATCCTCGTGCAGATGTTATCCGTTGTGATTCCTTCAACATCAGGCAGGGCATCCGCCCTCCTCCCCGTTTATCGGGCATTCGGCAGACAGTTCGCAGGAAATAGAAAATTCTTCGGACTGGCGATACCAATACTGATCCTGATGGCAGCAAACCTGACATTAATTGGTGCAGGCAGTCATATCATCGGAATCGGAATATTGGAAACGCAGACAGATCGGACGATCAGTTATATGTCTTTCCTGATCTACGGCATGCCGTTCGGTCTCTTGATCGGCGGAATTTCCCTTTATCTCTTGTCAAAATGGTATTTGAAAGATATGGAATTCCCGGAGATTGAACCGGAAGATGTGGACATAGAAAAGAAACCATTCTCCAATCAAGAGAAAAAAGCGTTATGGCTGATCAGCATCACACTCATCTTATGGCTGACAGAAGCTTTGCACGGTTTCGACATCGCTTTCGTCACCATGCTGATGAGCATGATCATGATGCTGCCACAGATCGGATTGATCAAATGGAAAGAAGGGCTGAAAAGTGTTTCATGGAGTCTGATATTCTTCGTCGCAGGTGCAACAGCACTCGGAGAACTGCTCGTGACGTATAAAGTCACGGACTTCTTCCAGGAAAGATTTTTAAGCCTGTTCAGTGCACTTGACGTCACAAACGAATTTATAATGCTGACACTCATCGTTCTAATCAGCGTCACCTCACATCTGTATATCACAAGCCATACAACACGCGCAGTCGTGTTCATTCCCGTACTGCTGATATTCGCAGACATGTTCAGCTTGAACCCTGTCGCAGTCGTATTCATTGCCCTGATCGGCATCAACTACTGCGTTACACTGCCCGTCAGTTCAAAGGCACTGCTGATATTTTACGAAGAAGACGGCAGGCCATTCGAAACACGCGACCTGGTTAAAGTCAGCATGTGGCTGATGCCCATTTATATCGTACTGATGATCATCACATATTATGTATTCTGGCAGCATGTGGGATTGAACCTGATGGGATGATTTTATAACTGCATTATTTGAAAAGCAGCAAAGGACTTCCACATAAAAGCCCTTTGCTGCTTTTTAGATTAATTCTTATTCTTTTTGTAAGAACGTTTCAAAGATATAAAATTGATTAAAAATAATTCGTTCCATCCTGTAGTTCCAAATTTTCGGAAATTTCTTTGTACTTTTTGGCTACTGTTGTATAATCGTTGCGAGGTGGAAAAATGAACAATACGAATGAAAACAAGAAACATGAATTCAATTTTTTTATCGCTCTATTACCGCTTGTACTGATGATTACAGCGATGGGAGTTGCTGTCGTTTGGCTGGGGCAGGATCCGCATATCCCTCTGATTTTTGGGACCGTTTGCGCTGCTGCTGTGGCATTGTTCCATGGTTACAAATGGGATGACATAGAGAAAATGATGTTCAAAGGGATCAGGCTCGCCCTGCCGGCAATCGTCATCATCATGCTGGTCGGTCTGATTATCGGTTCCTGGATTGGCGGCGGCATTGTCGCAACAATGATCTACTACGGCCTGGCTTTAATCAGTCCTGCCCTGTTTTTAGTAACGATTGTCATTTTATGTGCAATCGTTTCTCTATCAATAGGCAGTTCCTGGTCTACCATGGCGACTGTCGGTGTTGCCGGCATGGGAATTGGTATGAGTATGGGAATTCCGCCTGCAATGATTGCCGGTGCGGTTATTTCGGGGTCTTACTTCGGTGATAAGATGAGCCCGATGTCAGATACGACGAACTTGGCTGCAGGACTGACAAATACGGACCTGTTTGTACATATCAAGCATATGTTCTATACGACGATTCCGGGATTGACCATAGCCCTGATTGCCTTCTTTTTCCTGGGCCGCCAGTTTGGAGGAGAAGGTGCAGCATCGCAAACTGAAATTACTGACATGATGGCAGCATTGGAAGAGAACTTTGTCATATCTCCCTGGCTGCTTTTGGTGCCGGTTGTCATGATTCTTTGTATTATCTTGTTTAAAATGCCGGCGATTCCTGCACTGGTCGTGGGGATTGTTCTCGGCTTCCTGTGTCATCTATTTGTCCAGGGCGGAGATCTCGGCGCTGCAGTCGGTGCACTGCAGAGTGGCTATGTCATTGAAACAAACAATCAGATGATCAATGATTTATTTAATAACGGGGGATTACAGGGCATGATGTTCACTGTATCCATGACAATCGTTGCGATGACTTTTGCAGGGATTCTGGAATACAGCGGCATGCTGAAATCGATCATGGAACAGATTATCAAAGTGGCCAAAGGGACATTCGGCATCGTCACTGCTACAATCGTTGCGGCATTCACGACAAATGCAACGTGTTCTGAGCAGTATATTTCAATCGTCGTTCCCTCCAGAATGTTTTTAAGAACTTATATCGAGAAGAATCTGCATTCCAAAAACTTGTCCCGTTCACTTGAAGACGGCGGCACATTGACTTCCGTATTCATCCCCTGGAACACATGCGGTGTGTATATATACGGTGTTCTTGGGGTCGCTGCATGGGATTATGCGCCTTATGCGATTCTGAACTTTACAGTTCCGGTCATCGCTTTGATCCTCGCTGCAACAGGCATCGGTATTCACAAGATTACAGACGAAGAAAAAGATGCATTCATTAAAAAGTATTACAGTGAAGAGGAAAATAAAGATTTGATGAGTCCCGTGTAAATATTAAAGGCATCTTCCCCGGATAACCCGGGAAAGATGCCTTTTCGCTGTTATATCGTTTCTTCAATCGGCGTGTCGCCTTCGATGAGGTTATAAATTTTATTGGCAGGCTGGTTTTTATCCACAATGTGCGCAAGTACTGCTGCGACGTCTTCACGTGGTACATTGGCCACTTCAGGATCGCCTTCGAACAATTTCACTTTGCCGGTGCCCGCTTCGTTCTGCAGCATTCCCGGACGGACGATTGTGTAGTTTAGACCGGATGCTTGCAGATGCTGATCCGCGCGGTGTTTGGCATACATATAATGCTTGGCCTGTTCTGCCTTTTTAGGGGCATCTGCACCGAGTGAACTGACGATGACGAAATGTTTTACGTCCGCTTCTTTAGCATTTTCGACAGTTTCAATCGCGCCTTCCTGGTCGATGATGATTGTTTTATCAGCGCCCGTACTGCCGCCTGAACCTGCTGCGAATACTACGGCATCCACATTTTCAAATGCATGGGAAAAATCTTTTTCCAAATCACCCAGAACGGTTTCAATACCTTTGTCCTTAAACTGGGCTACCTGCTCTTCTTTACGCACCATCGCAACAGGATCGTGCCCTTTTTCTTTCAGCTTTTCTACTGCCTGATGTCCGATTTGTCCATTCGCTCCAACAACTAGAACTCTCATTATTAATTCCCTCCATTTTTGTATACATTCATATATACCCCCATTACACAGGGGGGTTAAACATTAACCGAGTGCCACATCCAAAATCATCATGAGCGTAAAGCCGATCATGAGACTCATTGCTGCAATGTCAGAGTGTCCATTCTTTTGTGTACTTGGAATAACTTCCTCCACAACGACAAATATCATCGCCCCTGCCGCCAGACTGAGTGCATATGGCAGGATCGGCGCCATCATTGAAATGGCAAGTACACCAAGCATGGCTGCCATCGGCTCAACGATAGCCGACATCCACCCCAGAAAGAAACTTTTCGTCCGGGACAGTCCATCTCCCCTGAGCGGCATGGATACTGCCATGCCCTCCGGGATATTCTGGAGGCCGATGCCGAGCGCCAGTGTTACTGCACCGGCCGACAGTGTTGCAGGATCCGCACTGGCTGCAAGGGCGCCGAAGGCAATCCCGATGGATAATCCTTCCGGGATGTTATGCAGCGTCAGTGAGAATACGAGCAGCGTACTTTGGCGCCTTTTGCCTGCCATCAGCCCTTCCGTTCTTCCCTCCGGTGCATTCCTGTGGCTGTGCGGGATGAGCTGGTCAAAAGCGTATATGAATAAGCCGCCCAACAGGAATCCGACTGCCGCCGGGAACCATTCTCCTATGAAATGTCCTTTGCTGTTTTCGATTGCCGGTGCCAGAAGTGACCAGAAACTTGCGGCGATCATAACGCCGCCTGCGAATCCCAGCATGATATCTAAAAAGCGTTCATTGACTTCTTTGGCAAAGAAGACGAAGGACGCACCGAACCCTGTCATAAACCAGGTGAATAACGTGGCGGCCAATGCCTGCTGCCAGGGAGCAAGCTGTATGAAGTATTCAATCATCTGCATATTCCTTTCATCACTTTAATTCTTTCATATGGCATTTATACCCCTAAATGGCGTATATTATTTATAATATGAGTTTTTCATATGAACAATGGGGGTGTCTGAACATGAGAGCAGGAATTGCACCAATTATGATTCTGATCGCTGCGATGCTTTGGGGGACTGTTGGGACAGCGAAAACTTTTGCACCGCCCGGGGTCGACAGTATATCGATTGGTGCCATGCGCCTTTTAATCGGTGGCCTGGTACTCTTGATTGTCGCCGGCTTGATGGGCAAAATGACTTTGAAAGGATGGCCGGTCAAACTGATTCTGCTGGCTGGTCTCTCAATGGCACTGTTCCAGCCTTTTTTCTTTACCGCCGTCAGTCTGACCGGGGTTGCGGTGGGCACAGTGACTGCCATCGGCAGTGCACCGGTATTTTCCGGAATGATTGAATGGATTGTTTTTAAAACAAGGCCCGCGGGTGTCTGGTGGGTCTCCACTCTTCTTGCGGTTGTCGGCTGCATCATACTCATGTTCAACACGGGTGCAGTGACAGTCGATCCGATGGGCATTCTGTCCGCCCTCGGTGCCGGTGTTTCATTTGCCAGCTTCACTATATTGAACTCCCAGCTCGTCAGGACGCATCACCCGGTCGCAAGTGCTGCAATGATTTTCTCAACGAGTGCACTCATGCTGCTGCCGTTTGTTTTCATGTATGACAACTCATGGCTGCTTGAACCCGATGGTATGCTTGTCGCTTTACATATCGGCGTCCTTGCGACGGGACTTGCCTACTATTTATTCGCGGGCGGCCTCAAATATGTCAAATCCTCTACAGCTGTGACGCTGTCTTTGGCGGAACCACTGACCGCTTCTCTGCTCGGCGTATTGCTGGTAGGTGAAATCCTCGATATATGGTCATGGGTCGGTCTGATCATGTTGCTCATGGGAATCGCCCTGCTTGTGCTGCAGTCCAGGAAGAAGCAGGTGCGGGCCGGGATTTAAAAAAGTGGAATACCCGCAGCACTCAAAACATCCTGATCAATCAGGGTGTTTGTTTATTTATAACTTCTTCTCCTATTTCCTGGATCACTTCATCCACCGGCCGTTTGGAAAATTTAGATCCGATCATTACATGATCCACGCCGATATTTTCAAGCTGCTGCAAATAATCTTTGAGATGATTGACTCCGAGCCTGTATCCGAGATGGATCTGACGGGGCTTAAAGTCTGGATCTTCAGCCAGGTCTATCGCAATGGATTGTATGAAGGGTTTGAAAGCATCCGTCTGGTTTCTCCACTTCCGTATGAATATATCCTGCATTTCCACAGCTCTCGGATACGTCATCCAGCCGTCTCCGTTCTCAGCGATCCATTCAAAATCCTGCCCGCTGTTTCCTGTCACAAATGTTGGAATATCCCTTAGCTTCGCTTTAGGCAGCAGGTCGCCTTTGTTCATTGCGACATGCTGAGTGAAAACTTCCGGTTCATCGGCGCTCCAGAGCTGTCTGATCACTTTGAAGGTTTCCCTGAATAACTCCTCCCCTTCTTCCCGGCTCACTTTGTAAGCATCGAACTCTATCGGCCGGTCGCCGGTGGCTAAACCGAGCAGCAGCCTTTCATTAGATATTCTATCCAGGGATACTGCGGATTTGGCGATATTGATCGGATGCTGGAAAGTCGTGATGATGCTTCCTGTCCCCAACGCGATTTCCTTGGTATGGGCTGCAATGTGACTCAGGAATATCCATGGATCATACATCTGGCCCGCATCGCCGAAATTAACGGTATCGTTTAATGGTATATCCCGCGCCCACAATGCTGAAAATCCTTGCGCTTCAGCAAGCTGCGCCCTTTTTATCTGTAATTCCATATCCATTTCCGGAATGCTTTTTTCATATCCTTCCAGTGGAAATGAAAGTCCCAGCGTCATTTTTCCCTGTCCGAAGGCTTTTTGAAAACCTTTATGTCCATCGAATTTATGCATGACTTCTCTCCTTCAATCATCGATTATTTTCATTATAGGAAAGAACCTGTGTACTATCGTCCCATCTGCTCATTTAAAGATCCCGCCTGGTTTTTCCAGACGGGACTTGTTTATACTTCGATTGTGATGCTGTCGATATCTTTCGGGAATGATGTGAACACATATGTCGTGTCGTCGATATACAGCATATCTTCAATGCGTACACCGCCGTAGCCTGCTTTATACACACCCGGTTCAATTGTGATGACGTGTCCTTTTTCCAGCTTATCCGTATTCTGGGCATCGAGTGACGGCCGCTCGTGAAGGCCCAGACCAAGCCCGTGTCCAATGCGGTGGGTGAAGTATTCGCCGTAGCCGTCACTTTTGATCTCATCACGCGCCACTTTATCGAGTGCGTTCATCTGTTCGCCGAGCTGGGATTGTCTGATGCCCGCCTCATTTGCCTTTAACACGGATTTATAAATCGCTTCCTGCTCCTCGGTCGGCTCTCCGATGATGAATGTGCGTGTCATATCGGAAACGTAGCGGTCTTTTGTAACCACACCGAAATCGATGAGGAGGAAATCGCCCGGTTGCACGGCTGTATCTCCGGATTCACCGTGAGGCAGAGCCGAATTCTCTCCCGCAAGGACAAGCGGTCCGAATGATACATCGACGGCACCATATTCTTTCACCTTCTGCAGCAGGAAGTCTGCGATTTCTTTTTCTGTTTTACCGGATACCGGTCCATTCACCAGGTCAGCGAGTGCCTTTTCGGTAATATCCACCGCTTCCTGCAGCTTCTCCTTATCATCTTCATCTTTCCTGCCGCGCAGCACATTGATTTCTTTGTCCGCTGATTGGATCTGTTCCGCCGTATAATTGTCCAGCAGACGCTGATAGCGGTCATAGATCATATGTCCGCCTTCGATACCGATGGATTGGGCCTGGGCCTGATCCAGATGTTCAAATAATAATTCGAATGGGTCCTCCCCATCGTTATGCGGCAGCTGGTTTGTCACTGTCGCCGAGTCATTGACAATTTCCTGGTCCAGCGCCGGATACATGAGTACCGTCTCTTTCGTTTTTACATCGATGATGAGCGCCAGCAATCTTTCATGCGGTTCTATGAAGCACCCTGTAAAATAGAAAACGTTTGTTGGATCAGTAATCACAACCGCATCCATATCCAGTGAGTCTGTTAATCTTTCCACTCTTTTTTCATATTTATCAGTAATGATAACCATCCCTTTCCAATGCTGTTTAATCCAATATATCATGAATTCACTTAATATTAATTTGTATGGACTTGTGCTAATATGTCACTATTGAAACATGGAGGCATAACCATGCAGAAAATAATTGCTTTTCTTAAAGATACCCATAAAAATATAGATACAACCCTGGAAATTCCGCCTTTTATATCGATTTCACTCTTAATCCTTTATACACTCATTTCGGGTGTGTCCGGCCACCTTATCGGCCTGGACCTGTTCAATCGGGAATACCAGCCCTTTACACTGGTGTTCGATACCTTTTTACTCAGAATCTTCATCCTCATTCTCTATATCATTTTTAGCATCGTTTTCCTGTACTTGATGATTTTATGGTTCCGGAGAGAACGGGTCCGGATTCCCGTGCTGCTGTCCTACTATGCAATCGTCACTACGGCCGTATTTTTTGTCAGTCTGATCCTGTTCGCCGCTGTCGTTGGACTCCACTATGGCTTCGGACTGATGAACTATCCGATCCTTATCGTCTTCGGGGTCACTATAGTCATCATCTTTACAACACTGAATATCTATCCGGGATATATATTCTTCCTTGCCATCCGGCATCGGCCGATCGACATATTCTGGCCGGTCATCCTCTATATCATCGGGATACACATGATTACCTATCTGATGTTCAGATTGTGGAGTGTGGTGGATATTTTAAAAATGTGGACCGGTTAAGCGGGACGCCCGGACAATTGTCCGGGTGTTTTCTTATTCATCCACGTTTTTAACCGGCCTGCATGGATTGCCCACCGCCACTTTACCGGCGGGAATATCTTTGACCACCACTGAACCCGAACCGATGACGGTGTTTTCTCCGATCTTCACACCCGGATTCACTGTTACATCCGCTCCGATCCAAACATTATCGCCAATCGTAATCGGCAGCGCATATTCTTTCCCGGCCCTGCGTTCTTCCGGGTCCAGCGGATGGTTCACAGTTATCAGTGAGACACCCGGACCAAAGAAGACGTCATCACCGATATGAATCGGCGCCACATCCAAAAAGACGCAGTTATAATTGGCATAGAAGTTGCGCCCCACTTTAATATTGATGCCATAATCACAGTAGAACGGCTTTCTGATACTGATGCCGTCCGCCCTGTATCCCATCAGCATCTCCAATAGTTGTGCCGCATCTTTCCCGCCCGGCCTATTATACTCATCCATCAGCTTTTCTGCGTTCTCCCTTAAATGCTTCAATGTCGGATCTTCGGGATCATAATATTCTCCGTCGATCATCTTTTCTTTCTCTGACACAGCAGACACCTCCTTCCCCTTTATATTGAACCCGACTTCCATCATCCATGGTCATTTCCCGGGAAATGTTTCCGCTCCTGTTAAATTAATCGAGATACTTATCGAACCAATCTGTCAAATGCTTCAGCCGCTCTATCCTCAAGTTGGGTTTTCCCGTTCTGGACAAGTTATGGTCCGCTTCCGGGAAACGGACAAACTGCGTTTCTTTTCTCTGATACTTCAAAGCGATATAAAGCTGTTCCCCCTGCTCGACCGGACATCTGAAATCCCGTTCACTATGCAGTATGAGGAGCGGCGTATTGATATCATCCACATATTTGATCGGTGAATGGTGCCACATTGTTTCAATATCGTTAAAGTCGGCTTTTATCTGCCAGTCACTGAAGTAATAGCCGATATCTGAAACGCCGCGGAAGCTGGTCCAGTTGCTGATGCTGCGCTGGGTCACTGCCGCCCTGAAACGATCCGTATGGCCGACAATCCAGTTGGTCATGAACCCGCCGTAGGATCCGCCGGTGACACCCAGGTTCTCCTGATCAATCCATTTGTATCGGTCCGTAATGTAATCGACGCCGGCCATGATGTCCTCATAGTCGATTCCGCCGTAATTTCCCCGCACCGCATCCACGAATTCCTGTGAGTAGCTGTGGGACCCTCTCGGATTCACGAACAGCACCGCATATCCGCCGGCAGCCAGCACCTGCATCTCATGGAAGAAGGTATTGCCGTAAAACGCATGCGGGCCGCCATGGATATTTGTGATCATCGGATACTTCCTGTTTTCTTCAAAACCTGCGGGCTTCATAAACCAGCCGTGTACTTCTGTACCATCCTTGCTTTTAAACCGGATGTCTTCAGGGTCGACGAGCCCGGTTTCATCCACATATCCTTTATTGATTTCAGTCAGTGCCTCCAGATCGCCTGTTGAAAAATTGAATTTATAAAGTTCACTGGGCGAGTCGTGTTTCGAGATGGCGAGCACTGCATGCTCTTCTGTCGCGTCCATTCCAAAAATATGCTGCCTGTCGGTCAACAGCGGTTTAATTTCACCGTCCGTATTCCCCTCGTATAGATTCACGCTGCCGTCCTCCGACAGGACGAATACAAACCTGTCGTCGGAAATCCATTTCGTCGGATTCATTTCTACAGACTGCTGCGTATCGGCAGCCATGTAATCGCCGACGGGTTTATCCAGACTCCGGGTCAGGTTTTCCATCCTGCCGGACGCTATATCGTACAGCATTATAACGCCATGCGTTGCGTTCTCATACTCCCGCCCCATGGCGGTTATGAGCAGCTTCGTATTGCCGGGCGATACTTCCGCCTTCATTGCATAGCCTTCGCCTTTTTCGATTTCCTCCGGCTCGTTTTCCCCCTGTTTGATATACAGTCTATGACTGAAGTTAAAATCGGGTTCATCGCTGAAATCCGTCGTATAGACGATCGTATCCCTGCCGATCGTTTCCATCAATGTGAAGTTTTCCTCACCGGACAGGAGCGTTCTGGTTTCCCGCGATTCCAGATCAATGGATTTTACGGACTGGTATTTTTCTTTGAGCAGCCCGGCACTGTCCGCTTTATATTTCATCCGGTCAATCACTACCGGTTCGGGTCTTTCATTTTTTTCGTCTTTCTTCTCCTCTTCTCCATCGGCTTCGTCCTTTTCACTGGATACATGATAAAAGACCGTCTGGCCGTCCTTGGAAAACTCGGCACTGTTCACGCCGTCCTTTTCTCTCGTAAACTGTTCCCGTTCGCCGTCGCCTGCATTCAGTATGAACACCTGCTGCTTATCTTCAACATTCGCGAGGAATAGAGTCCGCTCCCCGTCTGGTGAATGCCTCACGCCTGAAATGCGTTCGTGCTGATATGTAAGTTGTTGTGACCGCCCATCCCGATACCGGTATAAATTCGTCTTGTAGTCATTCTTTTCTTCATCTGTGGAAGTCACCAGATACGTTACGGCATCTGTGCCCGGCACCGCCTGCGGTGACGATACGGATCTGATTTTGTAAATGTCTTCGATTTTCACTCTGTTACTCATGGTCCATCCCCCTATAAATTAAGAAAAGACTGATATCATCAGCCTTTTCATACAGTTTATCATGAGATTATTCAATTTTCCTACTAATCACACTATGACTTCCGTGTCAGCATCCGCTTCTGCATTAAAAATATGAATAATGGTACTGCGGATAACATCACCATGACCCCTGTCGGTATTTGCACAGGGGCGATGACTGTTCTGCCGATCGTATCGATGATCAGTATATACAATGCACCATAGAGTGCGGACAGGATCATCAATGGCCTGAACAATAATGGTTTGAAATATAAAATCATCTGGGGCACGATGATACCCGCCAGCGCAATGATGCCGCTGAAACTGATGGCGACAAGCGGCGGGACGGACGCGATGACGAGCAGCAGCAGGCGCAGGCGCCCGACCTTCACTCCCAGGCTGAATGCCCGCACGTCCCCGAGATTGAGCAGATCGAGCTGCCTGCCGTATTTATGAATGACAAGGCCGGCGATGAGTGTCAGAGCACCTGTGAGCAAAACTTCACCGTATGCCGCGCCCGACAGGGATCCGAACATGTACCGTGCAATCGATTCCGTCTGAGTGGGCTGGATGAGTACGAGGATATACAGCACACCGCTCAGCATTGCACCGAGCAATACGCCTGTGATTATCAGGGTTTCCGGGCGGTACTGCACATCTATCCGGCGGGCGGCAAAGAGCACGACCATAAGGCCCAGCAGTCCGGTCACAATACTCAGCACCGGCTGCATGTACAGGGGCAGGGGCAGCACAACCACAATGGCGCTCCCCAGCACCGCACCATTTGCCATGCCCAGTGTAAAGCTGTCCGCCATCGGATTTCTGAGAACGACCTGGAACACCACGCCGCTCACCGACAGTGCCACGCCGATTACAATCGCGAACAATACGCGCGGGATCCGTATGCCGAAAATGATGCTGCCGAGCTGATGGGCATCGAGTGCACCCAAAGCGGCCGATCCGACAAATACACTCGATGTCGCCGTCATGATGAGGACAAGCAAAAGGATGAGGATATGTTTATTCATAAACGCACTGACCCACTGCCTTCAGACCTTCTGCGCTCCTGGGCCCGGGCCGGCTGATCAGATCCGGATCGACGTTACATTGGTTTTCCGGTTCACTGATGGCGAGTCCGTCAAGTCCGGGTATATCCCGGATCGACTGTGCCAGGGCCTTATCTTCGAGCCCTCTCAGGGAAACGAGGATATCCGGGTCTCTCTCGACGACCGCTTCCGCACTCACATTCGGGTAGCCTTCCATGTCATCGAATGCATTCTCCACGTTGATCCACCCCAGGGCATCATCGATGAATGTCCCGTCTCCGGCCGTATAAATTTCAGGATGGGCCGAAATATGGATGAATGCCGCCTCAGGCTCTTCGCTGCTGTACTGTTCCTTGAGATTCCCCATCTCTTTTGCGATATCTCCTATGACTTTTTCAGCCTTTTCCGGCACATCAAAGAATCCGCCGATCTTCCGTATCGAATCGTAGATGCCCTCGATGTCCGACGCATCTTCGACGACCAGCACGTCAGCCCCCGTCGCTTCCGACACGCGGTCCAATATATCCTGATGCATGGGGGCCGAGGAGGCATGGGCAACGATATGTGTCGGGCTGAGGCCGATCAGCTGCTCTTCATCGAGCTCAAACGTATTCAATTTAACGAGGCTTTCATCATCCACCACAGATGCGGGATAATCATCTTCAGTCGTCACGGAAACAAACTGGTCCGCCAGCCCCAGTTCTGCAATGATTTCCGTATTGCTCGGCATGAGCGAAACGATACGGGTGTCTCCGTCATTATCCGGCGCACCGCAGGCAGCCATCATGAGCACGATTACGGGTATTAAAATTCCTTTTATCCGGTCCATCTGCTCCCCTCCCTGGAATTTCCTTTAAAATAAACCCCCGCTGTTACAGCGGGGCTCAGATGCTACATTTTTTCCGGTGCGGAAACACCGATCAGACGCAGTGCATTTTCCAATGTCTGCCTCACTGCCTCGATCATCGAAAGATAGGCGAACGTTTTGACTTTATCATCAGTGAGCACTTTATCCGCATTATAAAATTTATGGAACAACCCGGCAAGATCCTGGATATAGTTCGGGATGCGGTGTGTGGCACGGCTGTCCGCAGTACCTTTGACCACATTCGGAAAATCCCCGAGTTTTTTCAGCAGTTCCAGTGCCTGCGGATTTACAATCACATCGACATCCGCGTCTTCATCCATTTCATATCCGCTCTCCTTCGCCTGGCGCAGGATGGAGCAGATGCGGGCATGTGCATACTGGGCATAGTACACAGGGTTGTCACTGGACTCGGATTTTGCGAGTTCCAGATCGAAATCGAAATGTGTATCCGCACTTCTCATCGCCAGGAAGTAGCGGCTCGCGTCCACGCCGATCATTTCAATGATGTCGCGCAATGTGATCGCTTTGCCTGTACGTTTCGACATCTTCACTTCTTCACCATTTTCAATCAGGCGCACCATCTGCATAATCTGGATTTCAAGCAGTTCAGGGGATTCACCCAGCGCTCCCAGCGATCCTTTGAGACGCTTGATGTACCCATGATGGTCTGCACCGAACAAGTTGATGAGATGGTCGAAACCGCGCTCCACTTTATCGTAATGGTACGCAATGTCCGGCATGAGATACGTAAATGTACCGTCACTCTTGCGGAGGACACGGTCTTTATCATCACCGAAGTCAGTCGTTCTGAGCCACAGTGCCTCGTCCGCTTCAAATGTATATCCATTGGCAGTCATTTTTTCCAGCGCTTTGTCGATTTCACCCTTTTCGTATAGGGACGTTTCACTGAACCAGTTGTCAAAATGGACATTGAAATCGGAGAGGTCCTTGCGCAGTTTCTCCATTTCATAGTCCACACCCAGCTGGCGGAAAATTGCCACACGCTCCGCATGGGGTTTGTCGGCAAGCTCAGGGGATCCGGCAGCGATCTTTTCACCGATCACTTTGATATCTTTGCCGTTGTAGCCGTCCTCGGGCATGTTCAGCTCCTGTCCGAGCGCCTCGAGGAATCTTGCCTCGATGGACAGGGCAAGGTTGTGGATCTGATTGCCGGCGTCATTTATATAGTATTCACGCTCAACGTCGTAGCCGGCGAAGTCCATCACATTTGCCAGCGTATCTCCGACACTCGCATTACGCGCATGCCCGATATGCAGATCGCCTGTCGGGTTTGCACTCACGAATTCGATCAGGACTTTTTCGGCATTTTCACGCACGGTGCTGCCGAATCGTTCCTTCTCTTCAAGTACTTTGCGGATTATGCCTGTGAGTGAAGATTCTTCCATTTTAAAGTTGATGAATCCGGGACCGGCAATATCCACAGATTTCACATTGGCTTCCGCCTGGTCCAGATGGTCAATGACAGTCTGGGCAATCTCTCTCGGATTGCGTTTCGCCTGCTTTGTCAGTACCATCGCAATATTGGTTGAAAAGTCACCGTTCGAATTATCTTTCGGGACTTCCACTTTTACCGGCGGGACTTCTTCGACAAGGCCAGATTTTTCAACTGCCGCTTCAATTGATGTTTTCAAATGTTGTTTTAAATCCATGATTCATCCTACTTTCTGCAATTCATAATGATAATTCCCGATGACTCTGCCGTCCTCGATCAAATCGTATTCAATATCAATGGATGACCCGTTCCGATCCAGCATATTCGTCCGGATCTGAAAAAGATGCTTCCCTGCCGGCGACTCATAAAAAGTATCTGTCGTCTTTCCTTCTTCAAAATAAAAATTCATATTGATGATGCCGCGCCGCTGTATTTTAACGAATCCATCGCCCGCGCGGAGGGTGACGTCGATTTCATGTTCGTCGAGCTTTTCAGTATATTTGTAGTACATGTCTTTGCGCTCGATGACTTCAACATTCAAATCCTGTTTGAACGTCTTTGTTTCTCCGTTCATTTTCACATTTTGCCGGAGTTTAAATTGTAAGTGCTGTTTATCCATATGATCACCTTCAAGTAAGCTAAATTATAACATATCGGACGAGACCTAAACATCCCTTTTAGCATCATATCCAAAGCACGCTGCCGGCGATGGAACCGATCTTAATATCCTGGTAAAAAATCGAAATCGGGCAGCTGCAGGACAATACTCTCTTTCCCGGTGGAAATCATCCCCGGGAAAACAAAAAAAGCGGACAGGATTTCTCCTGCCCGCTGTGTCCTAGTTATACAGATGCATAACTATACTTATTTTATATTTCAATGTGAAAATCCGCAATGTTTTTATTGCTTTGACACAATAACGTCACAATTAGTGATTTTCCAATATTTTTTTCAGTTCTGTCGAATTGTCCCATATTTCCATGTTGTGCTTTTGCAGGAATGTCTTCAGCGCGCTCTTGCTTGCATCGTCCATCATATCAATGTCCAGCTTGCTTTTCATCGCACGGTCCAGCATAGTGACATGCTCGTGCATCAGCTTATAGCCGCGGCGCCTGGTCTTATTGACCATCTGGTAGCATGCGGCAACCCCCGCATATACAGGGCCTGTGGCTTCACGTTCCACCGCCACCCAGACAATCCAGTATTCCTTCTGGCCTTCACCTTCAACTTCAGACTTTTCCGTCACCCATTTTACACGCTTCTCGACTTCGGCGCGTGCATGGAGACCGGCCATGTCGATGAACGCCTCCTGTGTTTCTATATCAATATAGACGGGTGCCACGTTCTCCAGGCTGATCGATCCGATATTCTGCCCCTTATGGCCATCAAGCGGATCGTTTTTTATGATATTGAACTGGAATCCCGGTTTTTTATTTTCAGATTCATTCGCCATATTATCATGCTCCTATGCCAATTCATTCAGCAGATTGATGATTTGCCCCCTGATTTCAAGGTCTTCAATCTGCAGTATTTTCTCTCTCGGATAGTAAAGTTTCGAGTCCATGCGGTGCATCCCTGTAATGCTGTGTATAATCGCTGACTGGCTGCTGATTTCTTTAAGTTCACCGTTTCTTTTCTGGAGGTGGATCGGCCTGCGGTTGCTTTTGGATCCCGGCCTGTCGTAATCATAGGGCAGGTCCGAATAGGAATCACTGAAGAAATAGTATTCCGGATCCACGCCGCCTTTTCTGAACAGCTCTTCAATTTCAGTGATCGTAATGATCGAACCGTCGAAAGGAAGGTATTTGAACAGATCCCTGTTCACGAAACGATGGGACAGATCAGAAAGCACTTCATCATCTTCGTGGATCCATTCCTGAAGGTAGAAGTTGACCACCATCTCATCAAGCCTCAAGTAATCCTCCACGGTCAGCGTACCATCAAAGAACGGGATAAAATACTTTGGTGCCTGCTTAAATACATAGCCGCCCTCATAAAGGTACTTCGCGCGCCGGAGCGCGAGGTTCAGCAGCACCTCTCCGCCGCGGGAGACCGGATGGAAGTATATTTGCCAATACATCTGGTAGCGGCTCATCAAATAGTCCTCCACCGCATGCATTCCGCTGTCTTTGATGATGACCTCATCTTTGTTCGGCCGCATGACACGCAGTATGCGCTCCATATCAAAGTTGCCGTAGCTCACACCGGTGTAGTAGGAATCACGCTGGAGGTAGTCCATGCGGTCTGCATCTATCTGGCTCGAAATCATGCTGATGACCAGTTTGTTCTCATGCGTCTTATCAATCACTTTCGCGACTTCCAGCGGAAAATCGATGCTCACCTTTTTAAGGACCGCATTCACTTCAGTATTACCCAGTATGATTTTACGGGTGAATTCCTCGTGATCCGTATCGAAAATCGTCTCGAAACAGTGGGAAAAGGGGCCGTGGCCAAGATCGTGCAGAAGCGCTGCACATAAAGCGAGCAGACGGTCATCATTGTTCCATTCCTTGAACTCCCGGAAGTTCACAACCATGCGCCGCACGATTTCGTATACCCCGAGAGAATGGTTGAATCTCGAATGCTCCGCAGAATGGAACGCCAAATACAGCGTACCGAGCTGCTTGATACGCCTCAGCCGCTGAAACTCCTTCGTCTTTATCAAGTCCCAGATCACTTGATCGCGTACATGAATATACCGATGTACCGGATCCTTAAAAACTTTTTCTTCTACTAGCTGCTTTTCACCATATTCACTTATCGCCATCCCACTGCCCTCCTTATACTGTCATAATATCATTAGAAAACCCGGTTGTCATCAAGCGCGGCGGGGCGCTGAACCCGGCTGCACCATGCAGCAGGATTATTTTCATACTTTTCTGCCCAATAAAAAGACCGGCCTCCGGAGACAGCCAGTCATGA
Source organism: Salinicoccus sp. HZC-1 (assembly GCF_046736035.1). Classification (GTDB taxonomy): domain Bacteria; phylum Bacillota; class Bacilli; order Staphylococcales; family Salinicoccaceae; genus Salinicoccus. The sequence continues at coordinate 2,623,602 of NZ_CP177130.1, forward strand.
AGTTGCCTATTCGTTTTGTTCCATTGCACGGAAACTATTCATCGTCCTCGTCATTCGGACCCGCATCATGGCCGAGATCCGTTTTTTCAGAACGCTGGTTCCGCACATCACGTTCCCGTTGCGCTTCTTCTTTATCTCTTTCAATCGCCGGACTGTCCGGTGGCACATCCTCTTTCACTTCACCATGAGGCCCCGATTCATCCTTGCGCTCTTTCAATTTGTCTTCCTCTTCTTTCGTTGTCATTCTATCTTTTCTTTCATCAGCCATACTGTTCAACCCCTTTTTTCTTATATATTCCCATAGAAATAGAGATTAAACGCATTTGAAGAGCGGATTGGGTTCTGCCCGTGGATGACGGGAATACTGCCAATAATAAAAACCGGTCTCCGATAGAGTGATCTGACCCCAGTTAGGTTTACAAACGAAATAATATAAATTTTTTCCTCCTGAGCATCGAAATGCTTGGGAGTTTTTTAGGCAGATAATTGCCTGAATTCGAGTGGACTCAACCCCTTGAATTTATGTTGCGGTCTGCGACGATTGTAAAAATCGATATACCACATAATATCTTTGATGATCGTGTGATAGGTGTCGTAATACTTCTGTTTGCGTTTGACATGGAACCGTTCCGCTTTGATCTTGCCCCAGAAAGCCTCCATTGGCCCATTATCAATGCATTTTCCCACCCGGGACATGCTCTGGCACATTTGCTGGGCCTCCAAAATTTTTTTAAAGCCAAAAGAGGTGTACTGGAATCCCCGGTCACTATGCACCAATGGCGTCGCCTCCGGACATTTTTGGATTGCCGCTTTAAACGTATCGAAGACGAGCTGATTATTATTGGAGCGTCCGAATTTGTAGGCAATGATACTGTTATCATACAAATCGATAATGGCACTGAGATAGGCTTTTTCTCCATTCATCGCTTTAAATTCCGTCACATCGGTTAACCATTTCTCGTTTACGTGGTCGGCATTGAAGTCCCGGTCCAATACGTTTTCAGCGACCTGTTGCGGGGTGTGTGGCATATACTGCTGCTTTTTGATCCGGGTCACCGACCGTAAGCCCATCTGTGTCATCAGCCGGTAGATGCGTTTCTTATTATAGTGCGTCTGATGAGCTTTGTTGATTTCATAACACATCTGACGATAACCGTATATGCCCTCTGTTTCGACATAGAATTCGGCTATCCTTGACGCAATCCAATCATTCTCTGTTTCAGAAGCTGATGTACTGCGTTTCTGATACTGATAGTACGCCTGTCTTGAAACCCCTGCCGCCCGGCATAATTCAGAGATGGTGTAGCCTTCATTATGCAGGGCTGTGATGGCAGTGTGGAGTTGATGACTCTGAACCCGGCTGTATTTTAATTCCTCTCGAGTTCGTCCAACTTTTTTAGCAGGGCATTTTCCACTTCAAGTTTTCGCTTGTCTGCTCTGAGTTTTGAAATCTCCCGGTTCAATTGTTCTGATTCCGTCAGCTGATCTTCTGATTTTCTTCGGCCGCGTTTATCTTCGAGTCCCATTTCTCCATAATCCCGATATTTTATCACAATGGTGCGCGCCTGCTGGTAGCTCACATCAAACCGTTCAGCCAGTTCTCGGTAACTGATATCCCCCTGGGCATGATATTTTGCGATCTCAATCCGTTCCTGAACCGTAGTTTTCCGCCCTTTAGTCAATGGTGAAGCACCTTCTCTCGTCGTTCTGAGTTCTTCACCATTATTGTAACGCATAATCCAGTCCCGTACAGTTCTGTCAGAAGGAATATCATACTTGCGCGCGAGTGTGGCAGCAGTAGTCCCGCCATCCAGATACGCTTTAGCCACGGCTTCTTTAAATGCCCGCGGATAGGGACGATGGCTTTTTGCCTTTTTTAATCCTTCTCTACCATATTTATTATATTTCTGCCGCCATCTATGAAGCGTGCTCTTAGACACGCCATATGTTTTCATCACTTCACTGGGACTGCCCCCCGCGTTCACTGCGTCAATCACTGCGAGTTTTTCTTCCAATGAGAATTGTTTGTTAGCCATATAAAAATCCCTCCGGGTTTACAGATGTTTTATTTCATCTGTAAACCCGGAGGGGGTCAAGTCAGAGGGAGACCGGCCATAAAATATTACAATTCAGGGAAGAGGCTTTCATCGCTTTCCGACCTGATTTTTTCGTTCCGCTGCTTCATGCGCTTCAGAAATTTATCGTACCGCTCCTGCTGTCCTTCATCCAGTTCAGGCAGCTCTTCCAGTGTTCCGCCGAATGCCTCGATGACGCCAAGCAGCCTTTCCAATACATCTTCCACGCTGTAATTTTCACCAAGCAGTTCATTCAGAGACGCCATGTCTTCCGGATGCACTTCAGGATACGTAAACTTTGTGATGCCATCCGACTTGCTGAAGTGATAGAAATCCCGCATGATCTCCGCCCGGAGGCTGCCGCTTCCTGTGACACACAGGTATATCTGTACGGCGACGCCCTGGCGGATGCGGCGCTGGGAGATGCCTGCGAACTTCCGTCCGCCGATGCTCAGATCATAGCTGCCCGGACAATAGCTGTGCTCGATTTCATATGCCTCTATCGGGGCATGCGGAAAAGCCGAACGCACCATACCGAGCATGATTTCATAACCGTCGTCGATCTGGGGGACGGCCGGCTTTGGCAGGACGAGCGACAGATTCAATATGCCGTCATCCAGCACTACACCCAGTCCGCCGCTGTTTCTCAGTATATAATCATATCCCGAGTCGTCCAGAAACTTCAGACCGTTCTCCAAATGAGGCAGTCTTGCATCATGCAGTCCGAGGATAATGTATGGATCATGGACCCATGCACGTATTTTCGGAATGCCGTCTGATGTCACCATCTCCTGCAGCAGATCATCGATCGCGAATGACTGGTACGGATGGTTTGCCGCCTCAACCGGAATGTACTGCCAGGTTTTATCAAACAGATTATCCATTGTTTTGGGTAAGGGCCTGCGTCGCTGTAAACAGTGCGAGATTGAATACTTCGTCTTTGGAACAGCCGCGGGACAAGTCGTTCACCGGCTGGTTGAGTCCCTGCAGAATAGGTCCGTATGCTTCAAAGCCGCCCAGGCGCTGGGCAATCTTGTAACCGATGTTGCCCGCTTCCAGAGAAGGGAAGACGAATACGTTCGCACGGCCTTCCAATTCAGAACCCGGTGCTTTCTTTTCAGCAACGCTCGGCACGAAAGCGGCGTCAAACTGAAGTTCCCCGTCGATTGGCGTATCCGGCAGATTTTCTTTTGCATACTGTGTCGCAAGCCGCACTTTCTCGGTTTCTTCAGTTTTCGCTGAACCTCTTGTAGAAAAGCTGAGCAGTGCAACGCGGGGCTCGATTTTGAAACTTCTTGCTGTTTTGGCAGTTTCCACTGCAACTTCCGCAAGTTCATCCGCATTGAGTTCAGGGTTGATTGCACAATCCCCCATCACATAGAGTTCATCTTCACGCAGCATGAAGAATACACCGCTGGTGCGGGAAACCCCCGGCTTTGTCTTGATGATCTGAAGTGCCGGGCGCACTGTATCCGGCGTGGAGTGAACCGCTCCGGATACCAGGCCGGCTGCATGATTGTTATAGACGAGCATCGTACCGAAGTAGTTTGCATCATTCAGTATGTCTACCGCCTGCTCCTGTGTGACTTTGCCTTTACGGCGTTCGACGAATGCAGCCGCAAGGTCTTCTTTATATTCACAAACTCTTGGATCAATCAGTTCCACACCGCTGAGATCCAGGTTTTCTTCATTTGCCAATTCCTGAATTGCTTCTTTATTTCCGAGTACAATCGGATCTACGTATGTTGTTGCCGCGAGTTCTACAGCTGCAGTTAAAATTCTTTGGTCCGTACCTTCAGGGAAAACGATTTTTACATTTTTACCTTCCAGGTTAGATTTGAGATTGTTTAAAAAGTTACTCATAATATCCTCCTTGGTTAGCCTGTACACATGCAATATTATACTCTTTTCGTCACATTATTTCATCCCTATCTGCTTTTAAAACGTTTTCTTTAGTAGTAGAATTGAATATGACAATACAAAAGGAGAGATTTTGAATGAATGAAGCAGCACAAACACTGGATGGTTGGTATAGTCTTCACCTTCTTTATAACGTAGATTGGTCATCACTTCGTCTCCTCGATGAAGAAGCAGTGAGTACAATGGTTACAGAACTGCAAGGGTTCCTGGAACGCCAGGAAGAAGTGCATCAGAAAAATGAAGGCAGTTATTCCTTCTATAACATAACCGGCCAGAAAGCCGACCTGATCCTCTGGATGCTCCGTCCGACAATCGACGAGCTCAATACACTGGAACTGGAATTCAACAAACTCGCAATCAGCGACTTCCTGATTCCATCCTATTCATACGTTTCCGTCATCGAACTCAGCAACTATCTTGCCAAGGAGTCCGATGAAGATCCGTACCAGAACGAACACGTCAGAAAACGTCTGTATCCGGAAGTGCCCAAATCGCGCTACATCTGTTTCTATCCGATGGATAAGCGCCGCGAAGGCAATGACAACTGGTACATGCTCGATATGGAAAAACGCCGTGAACTCATGTATTCACACGGCATGATCGGCCGCGGCTATGCAGGCAAGGTCAAGCAGTTCATCACCGGTTCCGTCGGACTCGATGAATATGAGTGGGGTGTCACTTTATTCTCAGATGATATGATCCAGTTCAAGAAACTGATCTATGAGATGAGATTCGATGAAGTGTCCGCACGTTACGGCGAATTCGGAGATTTCTTTGTAGGTGTAAACCTGCCGGCTGAAGAGCTTCCGGCTTTCTTCAAGTAATCCGGGTTGTTTTAAGCCTTCCATATTCGGTTATATATAAAGAAAACCACAGCGGGGGGAGTAAAGATGGGCCGATTAATCAGAAGAGTCATCTATATGGCATTGCCGTTTTTAGTTAGAAAAATAAGAAACCGTAAAAAGAAATAATAGCGGCAGGTGGAAATCACCTGTATCCCATAAATACGGCCCCGGTTCAGACTGATCTGAACCGGGGCCATTTGTTTATTTTATCTTCATCGGGATGTCGCGGATCATCAGGCTGAGTATTCCATAGATTCCTGCAATGGCTGCTATGCTCACCAGGATCATAACCGGCAGACTCATTGCCAGGAAATTGTCGGTATTGAACCCGGGATCATCTCCCATGAACCAAATGATATCTGTACCCAGCGACAGGATGAAGCACAGTACGATGTACAGAATAATATCCAGCAGGATCATTGCCATTCCCGGCAGGAAACCCCGGTAGAATCCGACGCTGATCAGGAATCCACCAAGGAAATATAGTAGTGTCGACAGAAGGAATCCACCAACATGCACCAGTGTCTCTGTTCCACCTGACACCTCAGGAATACTTGTCCCGAACCATGGCATGAGGCCGAGCAGGAAGGATATCGCTGCCGTTAACGCTGTGATGAATAAAGTAACGAGGATTCCTGCAAGTGACACTGCACGGAGGAATATCTTTCTCGTAAGGCCAAGATTAATCGACCATTCCAAAAAGGTATATGCCGCAAGAATACCCAATACAAGCATATAGATCCTGTTTGCCGATAACGCCATGGCAAAGAATGACATTTCATTCAGTTCCGGCTCCCTGAGGAATACATTCAGAACGATGTAGACAAGGGCAAATATCGGGATATACCACAGGCTCCATTTGGTGAACTCCTTTGTATAATCCATTGTGGCAAGTCTTAATTTTCCACTCATTCTCTCTCCTCCTTCTTCTCTGTCAATCTGATGAACAGATCCTGCAGCTTCACTGTACTGATATCGAGGTACAGTCTGTCTATTTCTTTCAGTTGTTCCTCACTCAGTCTGCCCAGCACCATATCCGATCTGATCGGTCCAAGACGCTCTGTAGACAGCAGGTCCATACCGTTTGTGAACTGCGCCACCTTCTCTTCAGGTCCGCTGACCCTGAATCCGCGTTCGAGCAATACATCGAGCGGCTCCTGCAGCTTGACTCTGCCCTCGTGAATCATGATCACTTCATCGAAAAGATAATCCATCTCGGACACGATATGTGTGGAGAGTATGAATATTCTAGGCTTTTTTTCCTTTGCAGCGAGCACTTGTCTATAGAAGTATTCCCTTGAAGGGGCGTCCATGCCGTTTGTCACTTCATCGAAGATGGTGATCGGTGAATTGGAGGCAAGACCTATGCTTGCATTGGTTGCCGCCTGCTGGCCCTTCGACATTTTGTGGAGCGCCTTGTCTGTATCCGTACCGAAACCCTCCATCAACTCCAGTGCATAATCCATATCGAAATCTTCTTTATACCTCTGCGTCATCTCAAACATTTTTCTCGGTGAATCATATTCATCCGAATAATCCACTTCGTACAGAAAATCGACTTTGTCCATCAGATTTTCGTTTTCATAAGGATCGATGCCGTCAATGGTTATCCGGCCGGCCGTGGGTTTTCTGAACGATGCGATCAATGACAGGATCGACGTCTTCCCCGCCCCGTTCCGCCCGATGAGACCGTATATCTTTCCCGTTTCCATCTTAATGGTGACATCTTCCAGTATTTTGTCTTTTTTAATAGCCAGTGATACTTTGTCCAGCTGCAGCATTTTACTCACCCCGGCCACTTCCTTTCATATCATTGATAAGCTCGTTTATTTCCGTGGTCGTCAACCCCAGTTTTTTTGCTTCATCCATCATCGGTTTTAAATATCCGCTCTTGAAATTCTGCTTGCGTTCCTCCATCAATTTCTCCTTCGCGTCCGGTGCAACAAACATCCCGACACCTCTTTTCTTATAGATTACGCCCTGCTCCACCAACTGGTTTACACCTTTGGCAACTGTTAAATGATTGACCTTATAGAACTGTACAATCTCATTCGTTGAAGGGATTCTGTCGTGCGCCTTCAATGTTTCACTAATGATCTGGTCGCTGATCCAGTCTTTAATCTGTTCGAAAATCGGTTTGCGATCGTTCAGCTGGCCACTCAAACCACCACGCCCTCTCATATGGTTATATAGTTATGTATATAAGTATATACCACTGGTATGGGAATTGTAAACATCCTCTTTTTATATTATGCAGAAAAAAAAGACCCCGCCGAAGCGGAGTCCACAATACATATCCTATTTTCTGTTTCTCTCTGACTTTTTGATTTTCACCCTGCTGCGCATATACAGTGCAGCAGCTGCCAGCAGACCGATCATAGCCAGAATCTCACCGATGCTGATGGTGTTCGTAGTCATCAGATTAACGATGCCGCTGCCTGCGGCAAAAACGCCGATAAAAAGCAGGAAAACGATCAGATAGTGTCTGAAACTGTTATTTTTTGAGATAGTCACACCGCCATTTTCCTTCTTTTACAGTTTTACAATGCCGATGATCAGGCATACCCATCCTGCCAGGAAGAGCACACCGCCGATCGGTGTGATGGCACCGAGGATTGAAACCCCGCTCACTGCAAGAATATACAGTGATCCACTGAAGAATATGATGCCGAGCAGCATCAGCCACCCTGCGGCACCGAGCAGCGGTGCATCGGTAACCTGCATTAAAATTCCGAGCGCGATCATTCCGAGCGCGTGATACATCTGATACTGCACCGCTTTTTCCCAGACACCCATATAGTGCTCACTGATCTTTCCTTCCAGACCATGTGCACCGAATGCACCGAGTGCCACGGATATCAAAGCGTTCACTGCGCCGAATATTATAAACATTTTCATTCCATTTTCTCCTTTTATCTATGCGAATCAATTTTAGAACTCAAAAAGCGAATCTCCGTTGCCGAACCCGTCATCCGTTTCAAGCGTCTCTGCCGGAATCTGTTCCGGCTGTCGGGGCTGCTTTGCCCTCTTTTCAATCTTGCCGCCCATCATCGCAAGCATTTCCTGATCCTGTTCGCTCATGCCGGATGATTGCTGCTGCGGCTTCTCTGATACAGGGAGGCCTGCCGCACTGCCGACGTCTTTTTTCAGCAGTCCGACCAGCCGTTCCACCGCATATAAATGCTTTTCAAACTCATGCGGCTGGCTGGATACTTCCATGAGGTGGAGCTCCTGTTTCAACTCCGCTATGATCTGCGCTTTCATCACTGCTCACTCCAGTCGACAGGTTTCCGCCCATTCTCTTCCAGATAATCGTTCGTCCGGCTGAAAGGTTTCGTACCGAAAAATCCCCTATGTGCCGACAATGGACTGGGGTGTGTTGATTTTATGACGAGATGCTTATCGGTGTCGATCAGTTTTTCCTTCTGCTGAGCCGGTTTGCCCCAGAGGATGAACACAACATTTTCAAGATCATCCGAAACATGTTTGATGATGCCGTCGGTAAATGGCTGCCATCCCAGTTTCCTGTGGGAATTCGCTTCATGGGCATCCACTGTCAGGACAGTGTTGAGTAATAGAACACCCTCGGTCGCCCAGTCCTTCAGACTGCCGCCTTCCCTTACAATGCCAAGGTCACTCTCGAGTTCCTTATAGATGTTTCTGAGGGACGGCGGAATCTTTATTCCCTCGTTCACGGAAAACGCCAGCCCATGTGACTGATGTTCACCATGATAGGGATCCTGTCCGAGGATCACCACACGCACATTTTCAAATGGTGTGAGTTCAAAAGCTGTATATATCTGGTCGCGCGGCGGGAACACTTTCCCATTCTCATATCTCTGCTCCAGTTCGGTTTCCAGTTCGCTGAAATCATTTTCTTCCCTAATAGATTTAAAAACATCTTTCCATTCCATTTTAAATCACCTCTGTCTAAAGATTGATTATACCATTCTATTAGGCATGTCTCTAGAAATACACCGCTTATTATAGTAGAATATTATTATTAATTACAATGGAGGAATGTTCCTATGGCACTTAAAAAAACACTTACAATCGCAGGCTCGGACACTAGTGGCGGTGCGGGTATCGCAGCAGACCTGAAAACGTTTCAGGAACACGAAACTTACGGCATGACAGCACTGACTACTATCGTAACAATGGACCCGGAAACATGGTCCCATGGTGTAAACCCAATTCCTCTGGAAGTTGTCGATGCACAACTTGAGACAGTACTATCCATCTCACCTGATGCCATCAAGACGGGCATGCTCCCTTCTGAAGAGGTGATTGAACGCAGTAAAAATGCATTCCTGAACAGTGATGCGAAACATTTCGTCATCGATCCGGTCATGGTATGCAAAGGGGACGATGAGGTGCTTAATCCGGGACTCGTCGATGCGATGGTTGAACATCTGCTCCCTCATGCAACGGTCGTGACACCAAACTTATTTGAAGCGGGACAGCTTGCCGGATATAAAACACCTTCTACACTGGAAGCTGCAAAAAAATGTGCAGAAGTGATTTATGAAAAAGGTGCAAAACACGTTATCATCAAAGGTGGTTCTGAAATCGAAGGCGACAAGGCAGTCGATGTCTACTACGACGGTAACGAGTTCCATATGCTGACAAGCGATAAAATCGATGCTTCCTACAACCATGGTGCCGGCTGCACATTTGCCGCAGCAATTACAGCAAACCTTGCGAATGGCCTCACGCCGCTCGAAGCGATTCAAAACGCTAAAGCATTCGTCACTTCCGCCATCAAAAACGGATGGAAGATGAACGAACACGTTGGCGTTGTCCGCCACGGTGCTGCGAACAGCGTGGAGAAAATCGAAGTGCAGGACGAACAGATATAGAAAATGGGGAGATAGCATGCCTATCTCTTTTCTATGTACTATTTTAAGGAGCGGTTAACATATATGGAGAAAATAGATCGCGGAGAAGTACAGACTTTACTCGATAATTATCAAAATAAAAAAGTGTACGTCCATGTCGAAGTGACGAGCGGGATGTATGCTTCGCACATGGACGAGCGGGTGTTCAACTCCGGCATGTTTTTAAGGAACGTACAGGTTGAATTTACCCAGGGTGCGATTCGCGGCGGCAGCGATGGTGAATTCCGTGTCGGGCTGAAGCTCGATAACGGCGGATGGATCTATGTCCTCGGACTCACTCATTTTGAAGTCAATGACAATGATGAATTCATCATGCATGGCTTCAACTATGATGGCAAGCTCGCCAGTGCACTTGAAATCTCTACTAAAGAATTCTTTAAATAGGAGGAATGGCTATGGAAAAGGAAAGACAAGTTCTCGTCGTATTTCCACATCCGGACGATGAAGCTTTCGGTGTCAGCGGAACGATGAGCCAGTATGTGGATATGGGTGTGCCTGTCACTTATGCATGCCTGACATTCGGCGATATGGGACGCAATCTGGGCTATCCTCCGTTTGCAACGAGAGAATCATTGCACAGCATACGCAAAAAGGAAGTTGAAGAAAGTGCACGTCTGATCGGACTGACCGATCTGAGGCTGCTCGGCTACCGTGATAAGACACTGGAGTTTGAAGAACTGGGACATCTGAAAGGTGTAATGAAAGATTTGATCGATGAATTGAATCCGAGTAAAATCATCACTTTTTATCCGGGGTATTCAGTCCACCCGGATCATGAGGCCACTGCAGAAGCGGTCATAGAAGCTGTAAAAGAGATGCCGGAAGATACCCGCCCCAAGCTTCAGCTGGTGGCATTCAGCAATAACACATTGAAGGAACTGGGTGAACCGGATATCATTGTGGATATAGACGGCTATCAGGAGCGTAAAGAACAGGTGATGGCGGCGCATAAATCACAGACCGGCCCACTCCTCGCGTCACTTGCAGCAGACACGCAGGAAGGCAAAGAAGCTCGCGACATGTGGATGAAATATGAAACATTCTATAGTTATAATGTAGATTAAGGAGTAGAAGCATGGAAGAACTGGACCTTACGACACGAGAAGGACGTTTTAAACATTTCGGTTCCGTGGACCCGATTGAAGGAACGAAGCCAATAGAGAAAGAGCTTATGGTCGACTTACAAAACTCGAAAAAAGACTTTTTATTCGAAGTGGATTCCGTAGGGATCAACAACTTGAGCTATCCGGTAGTCATTGGTGACTTCCAGTCTGTGGGAAACTTCGAACTTGCAACAAGTCTGAAAAGAAATGAAAAGGGCATCAACATGAGCCGTATCCTGGAATCCCTTGAAACTAAAAACGAGGGTGGCGTTACGCTCGATTTCTCAACACTCGAATCAGTGCTGGAAACATTGCGCGAGCGCATGAACCAGACATCCGCTGAAGTCACCGCAGACGCCAAATGGTATTTCAAAAAGCCGAGTCCGTACACGCAGCTCACCGGCATGGCACATGCAGACGTGAAGTACTCATTGGAAATCGGCGAGACAGGCACGACACGCAAACAGCTCGGCATGACGGCAATGGTTACAACGCTCTGTCCGTGCTCGAAAGAAATCAGTGAGTACAGTGCACATAATCAGCGCGGTTATGTCAAAGTATTGCTGGATATCGATCCCGCTGCAGAATTGCCGGAAGATCACAAAGAACAGTTGTATGAAGCGATGGAGATCAATGCATCTTCACAGCTCTATCCGATTCTGAAACGCACAGACGAAAAAATGGTCACAGAGCGTGCATATGAAAATCCGCGCTTTGTAGAAGACCTTATCCGCCTGATTGCATATGATCTCGCAGAATTCGACTGGGTCAAAGGCTTCGAACTCGAATGCCGCAATGAAGAAAGCATCCACCAGCACGATGCATTCAGCAGAATGAGATATCAGAAATAATGCAACTCCTCCTCCGTCCGAGGGGGAGTTCATTTTTTCATGAGCATTTACAGATCATTTCTTTATTGACTGGGATATTAAAGTATTTACATGCACTTCATATAAGGAATTCAGGGTAATATGAATACATACCAAATGAGAAAGAAAGGTGAAATCATTCATGAAGAAGAAAGAGGAGCATCAAAAATTAGCGGCCCAGATCATTCAATTGGTGGGCGGCGAAGAAAATATCGATAATGTCATCCATTGCGTTACACGTCTCCGTTTTCATTTGAAAAATGACACCCTCCCCAAAACCGGGGAAGTTAAAGAGTTGAAGGGGGTTATGGGCGTGGCCGAAGCAGGCGGTCAATACCAGGTGGTGATCGGTGCAGCGGTTGAGGATGTTTACAGAGAAGTCGCGGCTCAGCTGAACCTCTCCCCGGACCGGTCCCAAAGTCGAAAAGATGTTTCTGATGATAATGAGGACCGCACCTTTTGGGGGACATTCAAACATCGCGGCAACCAGCTCATCGGCGTCATTACCGGTTCGGTGATGCCCATCATCAGCATCCTTGCTGCTGCCGGAATCATCAAGGGCCTGCTGTCTTTATTCGTCGGATTGAATCTTGTCACTGATACCGGCACCGCCTATCTGATCATTAACGCAATGGCAGATGCCGTATTTTATTTCCTGCCTGTTCTAGTCGGCTTTAACGCTGCGAAGCGATTGAATGGCAACCCGCTTCTGACAGCCGTTATCGGCGGCGTCATCATTCATCCGACAGTCCTTGAAGCCGCTGACAGTGGATTGAGCATCTTCTCTGTCGGAGCATTCGACTTTCCGTTCGTTTCTTATACATATTCCATCTTTCCAATGATATTGGCCGCCTGGCTTGTGAAAAAATTGGAGAACTGGCTGAAAAGCTGGGTTTCATCTTATATCCAGGCTATATTTATACCGATTGTTGTGATTGGTGCCGTTTCTTCCATAACAATCATTATTACAGGCCCGGTTCTGGTCGGGCTCTCCCTGGCCATGGCAAATGGACTGGAAACTTTGCTGAGTCTGAATGCGCCTGTTTTTGCGGCTGTCATTAATTCATTTTATCAATTGCTTGTCGTCTTCGGCCTGCACTGGGGAATCATCCCGATTTATGTCAACGACTTTGCGACGCTGGGTTACAGTTATTTCTCAGCCATAGTGAGTGTCACAATCGTCGGACAGGCCGGTGCAGCACTGGGTGTTGCCTTCAAAACGAAAAAAGCAGACATAAAAGAACTGGGATATGCAGGTGCGATTTCAGCTTTTTGCGGAATAACAGAGCCAGCCATCTATGGGATCAACCTGCGTTTCCGCAGGCCATTCATCTGCGCCAGCATCGCCAGTGCAGTCGGCGGGTTTTTAACGGGCGTATTCGAGATCAACATGTGGAGCATCATCGGCTCCATCATCGGACTGCCTTCTTTCATCGATCCGGAGCACGGCATTACGGCGAATTTCTGGTATGCCGTGCTCGTCACAGCCATCACGTTGTTCCTGGCCTTCGCCCTGACCTACGTTTGGGGCTACAGCGATAAGATGGAGATGTCCGAAAGACGTGAGAAACCTAAAAATCCAACTAAACCAAACCCTGACAATTAATGCAGTTTTAAGACAGATTCCGATTTGATTCGGAGTCTGTTTTTTTTGGTCATTTCCATTCCACTTCAATCCCATAAATTATTGAGATTTTTTTCACAAATTATATTGACTTCGTGATAATATTCACATATAATGAAATCAAAGAAGAGAACGTAAATACGAAAGGAGAAAATAAAATGCTTAAAAAATTGCTGGAGCATAAGATCAGTGAGTATGTGTTGTTAGTTTTAAGAGTTTACCTGGGGGTTGGCTGGTTCACGAGCGGACTCGGAAAAGTGACGGGAGGATTCGACGCTTCAGGCTTCCTGCAAAATGCGATACAGAATCCGGTAGTCGGTCCCGACGGAAATGCTGTCTATCCCTGGTATACATTTTTAGTCGATAACGTCTTTCTTTCAATGACACCTGCGATAAACCTGATCATTCCATGGGGTGAGCTCCTTGTCGGTCTCGGTCTTATCGTCGGCGGATTTACAGCCTATGCTGCATTCTTCGGACTGCTCATGAACTTCTCGTTCCTGTTTGCCGGAACGGTATCCGTAAACCCGCTCTACATCCTGATCGGTATCGTCATCCTTGCTGCCGGATATAAAGCGGGAAGCCTCGGAGTTGACCGTTTCTTGAAACCTTCAATGGAAAAGCATGCATTCAGATTCTTCAACCACCGCAGTCCTGAACGGAAAGTAGCTTAAACCGAACATCCCCCCGAATATAAAAACTGCTTCAGCACTGTCAGTAGATGTGACGGTGCTGAAGCTTTTTGTTTAATGTATCAGCAGGCGAAAGAGCAGGATAAAGGTAAAGGAAAGGACGGGACTGGAAAAGTGGATGATGAAAACGGGGTTGAAGAGGCAATGCCAGTCAGATTAAATACGGAGGGATAATTCTTCATCAGTACTGCAACTTTTACGAGGCATTTATCTTATCGTCGGTCATGAAACGAAACAGATGAAGCGATATACGTCCCTCCCCTCCTCAACTACAGCAAAAAACGGGCGGGAACCTTAACTCACCAAGATTCCCGCCCGTTTTCCCACTCATTAAATTAATCTTACGTTCAGTTCTCTGATTCTGCGGATGCCGGTCCTGCAGCCGCTTCTTTGCGTTCCATCTCCGCCAGAGCTTCTTCAATGGCAATCGCAACGCCGTCTTCCATATTTGTCTCAGTGACTTTATCTGCGATTGCTTTGACTTCGGAAGCTGCGTTACCCATGGCAACGGATAAGCCCGAACGTTTCAGCATGGAGATATCATTTAGATTGTCCCCTACAGTCATGACGTCTTTCATGTTGATTTCCATGACATCCGCGATGTGTTCCAGTGCGATGCCCTTTTGGGCATTTTCATGTGTAAGTTCGATATTTCCTGCCGATGAGGAAGAAACAGCCAGATTGCCGATCTCATTGAGCCCGTTCTTTGCCCTTACCAGTTTTGCTTTGCTTTCCGATGTTGCTAAAAACTTGAGAACGTTCTCGTCCCCTCTTTCGAAGATTGCCTTGTAGTCATCCACTTCGACGAGTGTTCCGCGTTCCAGCCGTTCTTCCATAAACTTGCGGATCCGTGTTTCATTTGCTTGTTGACCCATCTGTTCTGACAGGTCGATGAATACTTGTATATCCCTTTCGATGCTTGTTGTATATATAGCACGATCTGTATAGATCTGATAGAATATCCCTTCTGCTTTAAACACATCAGACACTTCATCGATAAGTTCTGAATTCAAAGCTGAGGTCGACAGAATCTCGCTGGACTCATTGCGGACTTCTGCGCCGTTCAGGCAGATGTAAGGCACCTTCATATCCAGTTTGCTGACTATACCATGTGCTTCATAAAATGCACGACCTGTTGCAATGACGACTTGGACTCCCTTGTCCATCGCCTTTTGTATCGCTTCTCTTGTCCGTCCGGTGATATCGTGATCCGGGGTCAGCAAGGTTCCATCCATATCCAATGCGATCAGTTTGACCATAAGCGTTCTAAAACTCCCTTATACTGTTTTGACTCTATTTTATCAGAAAATTTAATCAGCTGCTCTTCTTTTACGTGTTTCTCTTAATTTTTTGAAGAATGAAGTAAGCATGACGCTGCACTCTTCTTCCATTACACCGCTTGTGACTGTTGCCCGATGATTGAACCGCGGCTCTTCCAGCAGGCTCATCAAGCTGTCCACTGTCCCGCCTTTCGGGTCTTTCGCCCCGTAGACGACATGCGGGATGCGGCTCATTACAACCGCTCCGGAACACATCACACAAGGCTCTAAAGTAACATATAATGTGCATGCCTCCAACCGCCAGGACCCTATTTTTCCACTTGCTTCATTGATTGCAATGATTTCTGCATGGGTCAATGGATTTTGTGAGGATTCCCGCCTGTTATGTCCACGGGCGATTATCTCCCCCTTATGTACAATAACAGCGCCAATTGGCACTTCACCGGCGGCTTCCGCTTTCCTGGCTTCCGCCATGGCATGCTTCATAAATTCCTCGTGCATACTATTTACAGCCTTCCTGCATTATGAATTCTTCATTTTCATATAAATCCCTGACACTCCCGATTATGATATCGGCACCTTCCAAATCCTGTTCCCGGCACGTACCGCTGAGCACTCCGATCGTCCGCAGTCCTTCATCCAGACCGAGCATCGTATCGGATTTGTTGTCGCCCACCATGACCATGTCTGAAACTGTATAGCCGTGCCGTTCCATCAGTGGTTCGAGCATGCGGAAATCCGGCTTGTGATGAGAGCTGTCATCTCCTGCAACGATATCTTCAATGAGCGGCTCCAACTTGAACTTTTTGACGAAATACTCCGTACTTGCCCTGCTGTCGCTTGTAACGATCACATTTTTGAAACCGTCATCATGAAGCTGCTCCAGTACCTCTCTAGAACCTTCAATCAATTCCATACTCTCAAGTATTTCTTCCAAGCTGTCTTCATAATGCTTCCGCATCCAGGCAGCAGCCCCGGACTCATATCCTTCAAAATGGTTTTGGATCATCTCGCCTGTACCGCTCGCAAGTATCGAGTTCGGCGCAATCTCACCGTCAATCAGGCCCAGTTCATAAGCGAGCTGGTTTTTAATGTCATGCCTGTCGAACTCTTCCGCAAACGCCTGGATGACCTGTTTAGCATATGGCGTCCAGATTTTTTGATAGTTCAGCAGCGTACCATCTTTATCAAATAAAATTACCCGCGTCATTTTGCCTCCTAAGTTTAGAAAAATAAGAAGGCTTGACGCCTTCTTATCGTTTATTTCGTATCGCTTCCAGCATTGTCTCTGTCATTCTGGCAAGATTGTACTTGGGCTCGAAATCCCACTGGTTTACAGCTTCACTGGCATCGATCGCATTCGGCCAGGTTTCGGCAATCCCCTGGCGTACCGGATCGACATCATAATCCAGTTCGAATTCCGGAATATGTTTTCTGATTTCATTCGCAACCATCTCAGGATTGATGCTCATCGCCGTCACGTTGAATGCATTGCGGTCTTTCAGCCTGTCTGTATCTGCTTCCATCAGATCAATGATTGCATCAATCGCATCATCCATATACATCATATCCATATTTGTATCTTTATCTATATAAGAGGTGTATCTGCCATTTTTTACCGCTTCAAAATAAATTTCCACAGCGTAGTCCGTCGTTCCGCCGCCCGGTTCCTTTACATATGAAATGAGCCCCGGGAATCTGACGCCGCGGGTATCTACACCAAATTTTTCAAAATAGTAATCACATAGAAGTTCGCCGGCAACTTTATTGACCCCGTACATTGTCGTCGGACGCTGGACAGTGACCTGCGGCGTGTTTTCTTTGGGCGTGGACGGGCCGAATGCGCCGATTGAACTCGGTGTAAAGAATTTCAGTCCGGACTCTCTGGCGAGCTCCAGTGTATTTACAAGGCCGCCCATATTAATCTCCCAGGCAAGCTGTGGGTTTTTCTCACACGTTGCACTGAGCAGGGCTGCCATATGCATGATGGTATCAGGCTTGAAGGATTCAGCGATCTCCCTCAGGCGTGCGCCGTCTCTTACATCCAGTATTTCGAATGGCTTCCCTTTGAGTTCTTCATTTTCCGGTTCTTTTATATCTGTTGGAAGGACATTTTCCTCACCATATTTTTCTCTCAGTTTCAACGTCAGTTCCGTACCAATCTGACCGAGAGCCCCTGTTATTATAATTCGTTCCATTGTGTACTCCTTCGTTATTATGAGATTACATTAAGTTCCCTGCCGACTTTTTCGTAAACCGCGAGTGCTTCATCAAGCATCTCTTTTGTGTGGGCTGCCGTCGGCATATTTCTTACGCGTCCCGTACCTTTCGGCACTGTCGGGAAGATGATGGATTTTGCATATACGCCTTCTTCCATGAGACGTTTGGAGAATTCCTGCGTTGTTTTCTCATCACCGATGATGCATGGTGTGATCGGTGTTTCCGAGTTGCCGATATTAAAGCCAAGTTCTTTGAGACCTTTTTTAAGATAATCCCCATTTTCCCAAAGCTTGTCATGCAGTTCTGTAGAATCCATCAGCATTTGGACGGCTTCCGTAATCGCACGGGTGTCTCCCGGAGTCAATGAAGTGGAGAACAGGAATGGACGTGCCGCCACTTTCAGGTAATCGATCAAATCCTGAGAACCGGCGACATATCCGCCTACAACACCAATCGCTTTTGATAAGGTACCCATCTGCATATCGATATCGTTCTGCAGGCCGAAGTGCTTGACCGTGCCGGCGCCTTTGCCCATGACACCTGATCCATGTGCGTCATCCACATAAGTGATCAGATCAAATTCTTTGGCAATTTCAGCAATTTCCGGCAGCAGTGCAACATCGCCATCCATTGAGAATACGCCATCCGTGATATACATCACTTTTTTATATAATCCCGACTCGACCGCTTCTTTGGCTTTCTTCCTCAAATCGTCCATATCCGAGTGATTCACACGAATGATTTTTGCGCGTGAAAGACGGCAGCCATCGATGATGGAAGCGTGGTTCAATTCGTCAGATAGAATGGCGTCCTCTTTATTCATAACCGCCTGGATGGCAGCCATGTTACAGTTGAAACCGGACTGGAATGCTACTGCCGCCTCTGTCCCCTTAAATTCAGCAAGCTTCTTCTCGAGTTCAACATGAAGGTCGAGTGTACCATTGATCGTACGTACGGCTCCTGCACCCACCCCGTGGGAATCAATTGCCTCTTTCGCCACCTTTTTAAGCGTTTCATCCGTCGCCAGTCCAAGGTAGTTGTTGGAAGACAGGTTGATCAGTTTTTGACCTTCGATTGTAATTTCAGCACCATTTGCGCCTTCCACTACGTTTATCTCATTGTACAGTCCATTGTCCTTAAGTTCCTGCAGATTTGATGCAAGATACTCGTCCAAAATTTTAGACATCCCAAATCTCCTCCTCTTTTCTTTATCATATCACAAGTGAATACTGACTTAGAATTGAAAAACAACGATCTATAATGTTTATAAAACTCCGAAAATTTGATAAAATAATCTAATATAAATTATGGAGGCGAAACTTATGGAAATAAAAGAAATAGCAGAATCCATTTTACCTGAAATGATAGAAACGAGACGCTATATGCATATGCACCCGGAAGTATCCTTTCATGAAACAGAGACATACAAATACATACTGGACCGTTTAAGGGAATATCCAGAATTGACGATAAGGGAAAATATCGGCGGCGGCGGACTGCTCGCTACAATCGGCAATGCCCCCCACCCCCACGTTGCAGTGCGTGCCGACTTCGACGCCCTTCCCATACAGGATGAAAAGGATGTACCTTATAAATCCACCGTGGACGGTGTAATGCATGCCTGCGGGCATGATGCCCATACAAGCACGCTGCTCGCTCTGCTGGACACTGTCTATAATAATAAAGAACACTTGAAAGGCAGTGCCTCCTTCCTCTTCCAGTTCGCCGAGGAAGTGCAGCCGGGCGGCGCCATTTCCATGGTCGAAGACGGTGTTCTGGACGGCATCGATAAAGTATACGGCCAGCACTACTGGAGCCAGTATCCAACAGGTCTCATAAGAACAAAACCGGGCCCGCTCGTGGCGAGCCCCGACTACTTTGAGATTACAATACAGGGAAAAGGCGGCCACGCCGCACATCCCCATGATGCAGTGGATCCGATAGTCATTGTTTCAGAGCTCATCACAAGCCTCCAGACGACTGTTGCGAGACAGGTCTCCCCATTGGATAATGCAGTGGTCACTGTGGGCAAAATACGTGCCGGGGATGCCTTTAACGTCATTCCTGATACAGCAACGATTACCGGTACAGTCCGCACATTCAAACAGGAAACAAAACAGATGATCCACGACGTCTTTCATAAAGAGGCAAAACTCACGGCTGAAAAACGGGGGGCAACAGCGGATATCGTCTACAACTTCGGCTATCCTGCGGTAATCAATCATGAAGAGGAAGCTGCTGTTGTACGCCAGGCGGCAGAAGAAGCGGGCATTGAATTTGAAGAATCAAAACCTCTGATGATCGGGGAGGACTTCTCATATTTCATCAACGAACGTCCCGGCGCGTTTTTCTTCACCGGCTCCGGCAATCATGAAAAGCTGAGTGATTTTGTCCACCATCATCCTAAATTTGATATGGACGAAGATGCGATGGTCAGCGGCTTATCCATGTTTATGAAAATACTTGAAATCGAGCAGGTGATCGAATGGAAACAAGCCAAATTGAAAAACTGACACAGAAAAACTATAACGAACTGGTCAGGCTCCGCCGTCATTTTCATATGTATCCGGAACTTTCATTCCAGGAAGTCCAGACACCGGCATACATTGCACAGTATTTAAGAGAGCTCGGACTCGATGTCCAGGAAGGCATCGGCGGACGGGGTGTCGTCGGGCGTCTGATCATTGATGAGGCATTGCCGACGGTTGCGCTGCGCGCCGACTTCGATGCATTGCCGATTCAGGACATGAAGGATGTCCCTTATAAATCGACGGTGCCGGGGGTAATGCATGCCTGTGGGCACGATGCCCATACGGCCGTCGTACTTACAGTTGCACGCATACTATCACAGCATAAGGATGAATTGACCGGCAACGTCGTCTTCATCTTCCAGCATGCTGAGGAAGTCGATCCCGGCGGTGCAATCCAGATGATTGCGGACGGATGCCTGGACGGCGTGGATGCGATATTCGGGCAGCATGTAACCAGCAGTCTGGAAGTCGGGACCATAGGATATAAATATGGCACAGCAACAGGGATGCCGGATGACTTCACGATTAAAATCCATGGCCGCGGCGCCCATGCGTCAAAGCCGCATGTTGCAATCGATCCGGTTGCGGCCGCTATCACTTTCTGTAATCAGCTGCAGTATGCGGTAACGAGAAAATCCAAACCAATGGAGCCTGTCGTTCTCTCCATCACAATGTTCAACGGCGGTCACCAGCATAACGTGATACCGGATATAGTGACAGTTGGCGGAACCATCCGCACATTCACATCAGAGGCGCAAAATGTCATGATTACCGAGCTGAAGAAGTGCTTGGAGGGGCTCGTGACCACTACAGGCATTTCATATGATCTGGATTACATGAAAGGTTATCCGCCCGTTGTGAACGATACTGATAAAACAGATATTGTGCTCGAATCTGCAAAAGAGATTTCAACCGTCAAAGAAGTGGAAGAATTGGAACCTGATTTGGGCGGGGAAGACTTCTCCTATTACTTACAGCGTGTACCGGGAACCTTTTATTACACAGGAACGCGTAATTCAAACTTCAAAGCAGATTATCCCCATCATCATTCTAAATTCGATGTTGATGAAAAAGGTTTGGAAAACGCTGTATCCGTCATGCTTAAATCCGTATTTACGTTTTTTGAGAAGGAGACAAAATAATGATGAACATAACCAAAGAGATAGAAGCGCACTATGATGATATGGTTGAAATCAGACGTCATATGCATATGAACCCTGAAATCTCATTCCAGGAAGAAAATACGAAGCAATATATCTTTGACCAGATTAAAAACCTTGGTTTCGATATAAAAAGGGATGTCGGCGGCAATGGCATTGTGGCCAGACTTCAAGTGGACAACAGTTATAAAACTGTGGGGCTGCGTGCAGATTTTGATGCACTCCCGATCCAGGATGAAAAAGAGGTGCCTTATAAATCACAGGTCGACGGTGCAATGCATGCCTGCGGACATGATGCCCACACTGCCATGCTGATTACAGTTGCCCGCATTCTCTCAGAGCATAAAAACGAGCTCCCGGTTAATGTTGTCTTTATTCACCAGCATGCTGAAGAGGTGCTCCCCGGCGGTGCCAGATCCATGGTGGAGGATGGTGCACTTGATGGCGTCGATTATATATTTGGACAGCACGTATCCAGCAATTATCCTGTAGGCACACTATCATATACATACGATTATGCGTATGCCAGTGCAGATTCATTTGCAATCAAAGTACAAGGCCAGGGCGGGCATGGTGCAGAACCCCATGAGGCTGTAGATCCTGTTGTCGCAACAGCCTCCCTTATACAACAGCTCCAATCCATCGTTTCAAGGACAACAGATCCATTAAAATCTGCAGTGGTCACCGTGGGTACATTCAACAGCGGTACAGTGTTCAATGTCATTCCGGATACTGCAGAAATCCGGGGCACCGTCCGCACTTTCGAAAGAGAAGTAAAAGAAAAAGTCCAGCACCGCATCGAAGGCATTGCCAGAGGAATCGAATCAAGTTTCGATGTGCTGTGTACAGTGGACTATACAGACGGCTACCCTGCCCTCTTAAATGACAATGAGCACGTGGATCATATTATAGAGGCGATGCAGTATGCTGAATATGTAAAAATCGTTGAAGAGAACCTCCCCTCCATGGGTGGCGAGGACTTCGCATACTTCCTGCAGAATAAACCCGGTGCCTATGTGTACACCGGTGTAGGGAACAGCGATATTAAAGCCGACTATCCACATCATCACCCAATGTTTGATATCGATGAAACAGGGATGAAAGCCGGCGTAGAAACGCTTGTTAAAATAGTGCTGGGGTTTCAGCGGTAACTAATTTAAGCAGGGTGCTCCGGCACTCTGCTTTTTCTGTATAAAAAAGAAGCTTAGACAAATGTCTAAGCTTCAATCCTGTATGCTGAAATTATTTAACGATTTCAGTTACAACGCCTGATCCTACAGTACGTCCACCCTCACGGATAGAGAAACGCGTACCGTCTTCGATAGCGATTGGAGAAATGAGTTCAACTGCCATTTCAACGTTGTCGCCAGGCATAACCATTTCAGTTCCTTCTGGAAGGTTAACTACGCCAGTTACGTCAGTTGTACGGAAGTAGAACTGCGGACGGTAGTTACCGAAGAATGGAGTGTGACGTCCACCCTCTTCTTTTGAAAGAACATAAACTTCAGCTTTGAAGTTTGTGTGTGGAGTGATGGATCCAGGTTTAGCAAGTACTTGTCCACGCTGGATATCTTCACGAGCTACCCCACGGAGCAAAGCACCGATGTTGTCGCCAGCTTCTGCATAGTCAAGAAGCTTACGGAACATTTCAACACCTGTAACTGTTGTTTTACCGGATTCTTCAGCAAGACCGATGATTTCAACTTCGTCACCGACTTTGATTTGTCCACGGTCAACACGTCCAGTTGCAACTGTACCACGGCCAGTGATTGAGAATACATCCTCAACAGGCATCATGAATGGTTTGTCAGAGTCACGCTCTGGAGTTGGAATGTAAGTGTCTACAGCTTCCATCAATTCAAGAATTTTATCTTCGTATTCTTCAACGCCTTCAAGAGCTTTAAGAGCTGAACCAGCGATTACAGGGATGTCGTCGCCAGGGAAGTCGTATTCGGAAAGAAGTTCGCGAACTTCCATTTCAACAAGTTCAAGAAGTTCTTCGTCGTCTACCATGTCAACTTTGTTAAGGAATACAACAAGTGCCGGTACACCAACGTTACGTGAAAGCAGGATGTGCTCACGAGTTTGTGGCATTGGGCCGTCTGCAGCAGATACTACGAGAATACCGCCGTCCATTTGAGCAGCACCAGTGATCATGTTTTTAACATAGTCAGCGTGGCCTGGGCAGTCAACGTGCGCATAGTGGCGACTTTCTGTTTCATACTCGATGTGAGATGTGTTGATTGTGATACCACGCTCTTTTTCTTCTGGAGCGTTGTCGATCTGAGCGTAGCTCTGAGCTTCGCCGGAACCTCTTTTAGCAAGAACAGTTGCGATAGCAGCTGTTAGAGTTGTTTTACCGTGGTCGACGTGACCAATTGTACCAATATTGGCATGTGTTTTGGAACGGTCAAATTTTTCTTTAGCCATTGTGTTATACCTCTCCTTAAATATAAATTATTTTTTTATTTGAAACTCGGAGCGGGGGTCCCGCCCGAGGTGTTTCTAAAATCACTTATAAATGATTTAGCTGCAAAAATCAAGCCTGCCGATTATTCACCTTTATTTTTCTTGATGATTTCTTCAGCAACAGATTTAGGAACTTCTTCGTAATGGTCGAATGCCATAGTGTAAGTACCACGTCCCTGCGTATTGGAGCGCAGGCTTGTAGCGTAACCGAACATCTCTGAAAGTGGAACGAAAGCATCGACAACCTGCGCGTTACCGCGTGCGCCCATACCGTCTACACGTCCACGACGACTTGTTACGTCACCCATGATATCTCCCATGTACTCTTCAGGCATTACGATTTCTACCTTCATCATTGGCTCAAGGATAACTGGTTCACAGACTTTAGCCGCTTCTTTAAGAGCGATGGATGCTGCAACTTTAAACGCCATCTCAGAGGAGTCGACGTCATGGTATGAACCATCGAAAAGTCTGGCTTTGATGTCTACAAGCGGATAGCCTGCAAGTACACCATTGTCAAGTGAATCTCTAAGACCTGCTTCAACGGATGGAATGAATTCGCGTGGAACTACCCCGCCGACGATGTTGTCGACGAATTCGAATCCGCCGCCCACTTCATTCGGTGTGAACTCGATGTGTACGTCACCGTACTGACCGCGTCCACCGGACTGACGGGAGAATTTCCCTTGAACGGAAGCGCCTTTTTTGAATGTTTCACGATAGGATACCATTGGAGCACCTACGGCACATTCAACTTTGAATTCACGTTTCATACGGTCTACAAGAACGTCAAGGTGAAGTTCACCCATACCGCCGATGATGACCTGTCCAGTTTCGTTGTCTGTACGTGCTGTGAATGTAGGGTCTTCTTCCTGAAGCTTGACAAGTGCTGTAGTCATCTTGTCTTGGTCAGCTTTGGATTTAGGTTCTACAGACAGGTGGATAACTGGTTCCGGGAACTCCATTGATTCCAGGATAACCTGGTTTTTCTCATCACAGAGCGTATCCCCTGTACCAGTATCTTTAAGACCAACCGCTGCAGCGATATCTCCGGCGTGAACCGCAGAAATCTCCTGACGGGAGTTCGCGTGCATCTGCAGGATACGTCCTACACGTTCACGCTTGTCTTTTGTTGTATTTCTAATATATGACCCTGACTCTAAAGTACCAGAGTACACACGGAAGAATGTCAATTTACCTACGTACGGGTCAGTCATGACTTTGAAGGCAAGTCCCGCAAACGGCTCGGAATCATCCGGTCTAGCAATGATTTCTTCGTCTTCATCATCTTTCTTATGACCAACGATCGGTTTAACATCAAGAGGTGAAGGCAGATAGTCAATTACTGCATTAAGAAGCAACTGAACCCCTTTATTCTTGAATGCTGTACCACACATAACCGGGTAGAATTCAACATCACAAGTCGCTTGTCGGATTGCTGCTCTCAATTCGTCCAGAGAGATTTCTTCTCCGCCAAGATACTTTTCCATGATGTCTTCATTCGCATCAGCAAGACCTTCGATAAGGCCTTCTCTGAGTTCGTTGGCTTTGTCTTTATAATCGTCAGGAATTTCAATTTCTTCGATTTCTGTACCCAGGTCGTTACCATAGTTGTATGCTTTCATTTCAATCAGATCAATGATGCCTGTGAAGTCATCTTCAGCACCGATTGGGTATTGGATTGGATGAGCATTCGCCTGAAGGCGGTCTCTGATAGTACCTACAGAATAGTCGAAGTCGGCACCTACTTTGTCCATCTTGTTGACGAAAACAACACGAGGAACACCATAAGTAGTCGCCTGTCTCCAAACAGTTTCAGTTTGTGGCTCAACACCGGACTGTGCGTCAAGTACAGTTACGGCGCCATCAAGTACACGGAGGGAACGTTCAACTTCAACAGTGAAGTCTACGTGTCCAGGTGTATCGATGATGTTTACACGGTGACCGTCCCACTGAGCTGTAGTGGCAGCTGAAGTGATCGTGATACCACGTTCCTGCTCCTGCTCCATCCAGTCCATCTGGGATGCCCCTTCGTGAGTTTCACCAAGTTTGTGGATACGGCCCGTGTAATAAAGAATACGTTCAGTTGTCGTAGTCTTACCAGCATCGATGTGCGCCATGATACCGATGTTACGAGTTTTTTCTAAAGAGAATTCTCTTGCCATTGGTATTCTTTTCTCCTTCCAGGAATGGGTTGAAAATTTAAGGCTGCATTATCCGCCTACTACCAGCGGTAGTGAGCGAATGCTCTGTTAGCCTCTGCCATTTTGTGAGTTTCTTCGCGTTTCTTGACAGCACCGCCTGTATTGTTGGCAGCATCAAGAATTTCATTTGCAAGTCGTTCTTCCATTGTCTTTTCCCCACGCAGACGTGCGTAGTTCACAAGCCAACGAAGTCCAAGAGTCGTACGACGCTCTGCGCGCACCTCTACTGGCACCTGGTAGTTAGATCCCCCTACACGGCGGGCTTTAACTTCAAGTACTGGCATGATGTTATCGATCGCTTCATCAAACACTTCCATAGCATCTCTGCCTGAACGTTCCTGTACAAGGTTAAATGCGGAATAGAGAATTCTTTGGGATGTACCGCGTTTTCCGTCAATCATCATTTTGTTGATGAGTTTTGTCACAAGCTTTGAGTTGTGAATCGGATCCGGCAATACGTCTCTTTTAGCAACTGGTCCTTTACGTGGCATAGTTAGCCTCCTTTCAAATAGTTAATAAAATTCGTGTCCGTAAGATACGGTTCAATTATTTCTTCGCTTTAGGTCTCTTAGTACCGTATAGGGAACGGCCCTGTCTACGGCTGTCAACACCAGAAGTGTCAAGAGCACCACGTACGATGTGATAACGCACACCCGGCAAGTCTTTAACACGTCCGCCGCGAATCAGTACTACACTGTGTTCTTGGAGGTTGTGTCCGATACCAGGAATGTATGCATTCACTTCGATATTATTTGAAAGTCTCACACGAGCATATTTACGCAAAGCAGAGTTCGGTTTCTTAGGAGTCATTGTCCCTACACGAGTGCAGACACCACGTTTCTGTGGAGCTGTTTCAGTAGTAACACGTTTCTTAAGACTGTTGAATCCTCTGTTCAGAGCTGGTGAGTCTGATTTTCTTGATTTAGACTGACGAGATTTTCTAACGAGCTGGTTAATAGTTGGCATGATATTCCTCCTCTCTTTCTTAATCCCACACATCCAGGTGGTTCATTTTTAGGGTATAAAAAATGTGTAAGAATAAATTCTTACATTTCAACATTTTGTATCTCTACAGAAAGGCTTAAATCCTCCATATAGAGTAACCTTAATAATAATATCATCCGGTCTTTTCAAAGTCAAGAACTATCATTTTTAAATTTCAATCTTTCCAACAGTTTTTTTACAAAGAATAAGGCTGGGATCATACGCCCCAGCCTCAAATTGTTCCTTATAGAATATTACTCTTCAACCAATACTTCTTCCGGCTGAGTTTCAACCGGTTTTGCTTCAACATCAATTTCTACATCACGGTATTTCGGCATACCGGTACCGGCAGGAATCAACTTACCGATAATAACGTTTTCTTTGAGACCAAGCAAGTCGTCGCGCTTACCTTTGATTGCAGCATCTGTCAGTACTCTTGTTGTTTCCTGGAAGCTGGCTGCGGACAGGAAGCTTTCAGTTTCAAGGGAAGCTTTTGTAATACCAAGGAGTACAGGTTTTGCAGTCGCCGGACGTTTACGCTTCTTGAAGATTTCTTTGTTTGCATCCGTAAACATATGGATGTCGACAAGTGCGCCCGGTAAAAGATTCGTTTCACCAGCATCGATGATTCTCACTTTTCTGAGCATCTGTCTTACCATGACCTCAACGTGTTTATCATCGATTTCAACACCCTGCATGCGGTAAACCTTTTGTACTTCTTTGAGCAGATATTCCTGAGTACGGTTCAACCCGGCAATTGTCAGCAATTCTTTAGGTTCAATGGAACCTTCGTTAAGTGACTGACCTGGTTCAACTTTATCACCAATGTCCACTATAAGTCTGGCTGTTGCAGGCGCTGTATATGTTTTTGTTTCCTGCTCGCCTTTAATTTTGATTTCCTGTTGACGATCCTTCACAATCTCGATGTCGGTAACCGCTCCGCGGATTTCAGAAACAACCGCCTGACCTTTCGGATTACGGGCTTCAAACAGCTCCTGGATACGTGGCAGACCTTGAGTGATGTCACTACCTGCTACACCACCTGTGTGGAATGTACGCATCGTAAGCTGTGTACCTGGTTCACCGATGGATTGTGCTGCGATTGTACCAACCGCTTCACCAACTTCAACTTTTTCACCAGTTGCAAGGTTCTTACCGTAACAACGCTCACATACACCGTGGCGTGTGTTACATGTAAATGCAGAACGGATGTACATTTCATCGATACCGCTGTTTACAATCTCCTTAGCAAGTTCCATTGTGATCAGTTCGTTGGAATGAACAAGGATTTCATTCGTTTCCGGATGTCTCACTGTTTCTTTTGAGTAACGGCCTTCGAGACGGTCAATCAACGGCTCGATAAGTTCGGACCCTTCCGTAAGGGCGGAAACAAGCAGACCTTTGTCTGTACCGCAATCTTCTTCACGGACGATAACATCCTGTGCTACATCAACCAGACGACGTGTCAGGTAACCTGAATCGGCTGTCTTAAGCGCTGTATCGGCAAGACCTTTACGCGCACCGTGAGTGGAGATGAAGTACTCGAGTACTGTCAGACCTTCGCGGAAACTTGATTTGATCGGAAGTTCGATGATTTGTCCGGACGGGTTGGCCATCAGACCACGCATACCAGCCAGTTGTGTAAAGTTAGATGCGTTACCACGGGCACCGGAATCACTCATCATAAAGATAGGATTCAAGCGGTCCAGTGATTCCATCAAACGACCCTGGATCACATCTTTCGCTCTCGTCCAAAGTTCAATTACAGCACCATAGCGTTCTTCTTCAGTAATAAGACCGCGAGTAAACTGCTTTTGTACTTTTTCTACTTTTTCTTCCGTTTCATTAATGATTTCTTCTTTATCCGGAAGTACCACGATATCTGATACCCCTACTGTGATACCCGCTTTGGAAGAGTATTTGAACCCTAAGTCTTTCATCAAGTCCAGCATTACGGAAGTTTCAGTAATGTGGAATTTGTTGAATACTTCAGCAATGATTTGACCGAGGAACTTCTTGTTGAACGGATCACCAATCTGTGATTTTTCAAATCTGCCACTCAGTCCCTCTTCTCCCAGTTCAGAAGCCTTGATGAAATAGTGGTCCGGCGTTTTGAACTCGAGGTTTTCCCTGGTTGGTTCGTTTATATAAGGGAACGATGGCGGCATGATCTGGTTGAAGATGACTTTACCAGTAGTCGTCATCAGAATTTTTCCTTCGTTCTCTTCAGAAATTTTTTCAGTGTTATAAGCATTTGTATGAATACCAATACGAGTATGGAGTCCTACATAACCATTTTGGTATGCCATTACTACTTCGTTAGAGTCTTTGAAAATATGACCCTCACGTTTTTCGTTCTCCCTTTCGAGAGTAAGGTAGTAGTTACCAAGCACCATATCCTGGGATGGTGTAACAACTGGTTTACCATCTTTCGGATTAAGAATGTTCTGTGCAGCAAGCATCAGCATTCTTGCCTCTGCCTGAGCTTCTTTTGAAAGTGGTACGTGAACCGCCATCTGGTCACCATCAAAGTCGGCGTTATACGCTGTCGTTACGAGTGGGTGAAGACGGATTGCACGTCCCTCGATCAATGTCGCTTCGAATGCCTGGATACCAAGACGGTGAAGCGTTGGTGCACGGTTAAGAAGTACCGGGTGTTCTTTAATTACATCTTCAAGTACATCCCAGACTTCATTTTCCATACGTTCAATCTTGCCTTTGGCGTTCTTGATGTTCGTGGCCATTTCACGTTCAACAAGCTCTTTCATGACGAAAGGCTTGAATAGTTCAAGTGCCATTTCCCTAGGCAGACCACATTGGTACATTTTCAAGGAAGGACCTACAACGATAACGGAACGACCTGAATAGTCGACACGTTTACCGAGCAGGTTCTGACGGAAACGCCCCTGCTTACCTTTTAGCATGTGAGACAGTGATTTAAGCGGACGGTTACCCGGTCCTGTAACAGGACGGCCACGACGACCGTTATCAATCAATGCATCAACTGCTTCCTGGAGCATACGCTTCTCATTCTGAACAATGATGCCGGGAGCACCCAGGTCAAGCAGTCGTTTCAGACGGTTGTTACGGTTGATTACACGACGGTAAAGGTCGTTTAAATCACTCGTTGCAAAACGTCCGCCATCGAGCTGAACCATCGGACGGATTTCCGGCGGGATGATTGGAAGTACATCCAGAATCATCCATGCAGGATCATTTCCGGAACTGCGGAAAGATTCCACCACTTCAAGGCGTTTGATCGCTCTTGTCAGACGCTGTCCTGTAGCTGTTTCAAGCTCTTTCCTCAGTATTTCAAGCTCTTCTTCAAGTTTTACATCATCAAGCAGATCTCTAATTGCTTCCGCACCCATTTTTGCAGAGAAGGTATTGCCATGCTTATCGTAGTATTCACGATATTCACGTTCTGTCAGCAACTGCTTCGTTTCAAGACCGGTTGAACCCGGTTTGATCACTACGTATGAAGCAAAATAAATTACCTCTTCGAGTGAACGCGGTGACATATCCAAAAGCAGACCCATACGGGACGGAATCCCTTTGAAATACCAGATGTGGGAAACTGGGGCAGCAAGTTCAATGTGCCCCATTCTCTCACGTCTTACTTTCGAGCGGGTTACTTCGACGCCACAGCGGTCGCAGACCATACCTTTATATCTAACACGTTTGTATTTGCCGCAACTGCATTCCCAGTCTTTAGTTGGACCGAAAATCTTCTCACAGAACAAACCATCTCTTTCCGGCTTAAGTGTTCTATAGTTAATTGTCTCTGGTTTTTTCACTTCACCGAAAGACCAAGAACGGATCTTTTCGGATGAAGCCAAACCTATTTTCATATATTTGAATCTATTAACATCTATCAATGAGCTTTCCTCCCTAAAGTTTTATCAAGCTCAGTCATCATTCAGTTACATCTTCAGTTTTAGCACCAGTGTTTTCACTCAAGTTAACCTGATTGGATGCTTCATCCTCTTCGGTATCTCTCATTTCAATCTCTTCGTCGTTCTCATCGAGAATGTTGACATCAAGACCAAGACTTTGAAGTTCCTTCATCAATACGCGGAATGATTCAGGCACACCAGGTTTAGGGACGTTTTCTCCTTTAACAATCGCTTCGTACGTTTTCACACGCCCGACTGTATCATCGGATTTGACTGTTAAGATTTCCTGGAGTGTATATGCAGCACCGTAGGCTTCAAGTGCCCATACTTCCATTTCACCGAAACGCTGTCCACCGAACTGCGCTTTACCGCCCAGTGGCTGTTGAGTAACAAGTGAGTATGGTCCAGTACTTCTGGCATGCAGCTTGTCGTCAACCATATGCGCAAGTTTCAGCATGTACATTACACCTACGGAGATACGGTTCTCAAACGGATCGCCTGTCCGGCCATCATATAGAACGGTCTTACCATCACGGGCAAGCCCCGCTTCTTCCATGGTGCCCCAAACATCTTCTTCGTTCGCACCATCAAATACCGGGGAGGCCATTTTAAGACCCATAGCCCTAGCTGCCATACCAAGATGTAGTTCCAGTACCTGACCGATGTTCATACGGGATGGTACCCCGAGTGGATTAAGCATGATATCAATTGGCGTGCCATCTGGCATATATGGCATGTCTTCTTCCGGGAGAATCCTGGAGATTACACCTTTGTTACCGTGGCGGCCACACATTTTGTCGCCCACGCTGATTTTTCTCTTCTGTACGATATAAACACGTACGAGCTGGTTAACCCCGGGAGATAGTTCGTCTCCGTCTTGACGGTTAAAGACTTTAACATCAAGAACGATACCGCCTGCACCGTGAGGTACACGAAGGGAAGTATCACGGACTTCTCTGGCTTTCTCACCAAATATCGCATGTAGCAGACGCTCTTCTGCTGTGAGTTCAGTAACCCCTTTAGGCGTTACTTTACCAACGAGAATATCACCGTCTTTAACTTCTGCTCCGATGTGCACAATACCCCGGTCATCGAGTTTCTTAAGTGCGTTATCAGATACATTAGGAATATCACGGGTGATTTCTTCCGGTCCGAGTTTAGTATCGCGGGACTCGGATTCATACTCCTCGATATGGATGGATGTATAGACATCCTCTTTAACGAGGCGTTCGCTCATAATAACAGCATCCTCATAGTTGTAACCGTCCCAAGTCATAAAGCCGACTACGACGTTACGTCCAAGCGCCATCTCACCATTATCCATCGAAGGTCCGTCAGCAAGGATTTCTCCTTTGGAAACGACATCACCTTCTGCAATGATCGGTTTATGGTTGTAGCAGGTACCTGAGTTCGAACGTACAAATTTAGACAGTCGGTAAATGTCTTTTTCAGTTTCAACTTCCTTACCGTTTTCTTCAACAATGCGGCGTACATGGATTTCATTCGCTGCCACGTGTTCGACACGGCCTTTATAACGGGATACAATCGCCGCTCCGGAATCGCGTGCTGCTACGTGTTCCATGCCAGTACCGATATGCGGAGATTCAGGTATCAAAAGAGGTACTGCCTGACGCTGCATGTTCGCACCCATCAGGGCACGGTTGGAGTCATCGTTCTCAAGGAACGGGATACATGCTGTCGCTGCAGAGACTACTTGTTTCGGTGAAACGTCCATGTAGTCCATGCGTTCTCTGTCCATCTTAGTGTTGTTACCGCGGAAACGGCACAGAATCTCTTCATTGATGAATGCACCATCTTCTTCAAGCGCTGCGTTCGCCTGTGCAACAACATAGTTGTCTTCCTCATCCGCTGTCAGATAGTCGATATGGGCCGTCACTTTGTTAGTTTCTGCATCCACTCTGCGGTAAGGTGTTTCTATAAAGCCGAATTCGTTTACTCTGGCATAGCTTGAAAGTGAGTTGATAAGACCGATGTTCGGTCCCTCAGGCGTTTCAATCGGACACATACGACCGTAGTGGGAATAGTGTACGTCACGCACTTCCATGCCGGCGCGCTCACGTGTTAAACCACCGGGTCCGAGTGCTGAAAGACGACGTTTGTGCGTCAACTCTGCAAGCGGATTCGTCTGGTCCATAAACTGTGAAAGCTGGGAGCTGCCAAAGAATTCTTTGATGGATGCAATCACCGGTCTGATGTTGATCAGCTGCTGCGGTGTAATCGATTCTGTGTCCTGAATGGACATACGTTCTCTTACGACACGCTCCATACGTGACACACCGATTCTGAACTGATTCTGCAGCAATTCACCTACAGAACGCAGACGACGGTTTCCTAAGTGGTCGATATCATCTGTATGTCCAACACCATGAAGCAGGTTAAAGAAGTAACTCATGGATGCAACGATGTCTGATGGAGTGATAGATTTAACTTCTACATCAGGGAAAGCATTTCCGATAATTGTAGTCGTTCCATCCTCCTGGTTTGGAGCTTCTACTTTGATGGACTGCACTTCTACAGGCTCATCAAGAAGTCCGTTCTCAAGATGGTATGTTTCGAGATTGGCATTGGATTCGAGCACTTCAATGATGCTGTCCAGAGTACGGCGGTCGATTGTCGTGCCAGTCTCTGCCACTATCTCTCCAGTTTCCTTGTCAACGATGGGCTCAGCGAGCACTTGGTTGAACAGGCGGTTCTTAAGGTGAAGTTTCTTGTTCATCTTGTAGCGTCCAACGCTTGCAAGATCATAACGCTTCGGATCGAAGAACCTTGAGTACAGCAGGTTTCTTGCATTCTCAACTGTAGGCGGTTCGCCCGGGCGAAGTCGTTCGTAGATTTCTAGGAGCGCCTGGTCTACTGTTTCTGTCGTATCTTTTTCCAGTGTATTTCTGATGTATTCATTATCACCAAGGAGTTCTACGATCTCCTGGTCGGTAGAAAAGCCGAGTGCTCTGAGCAACACTGTCATTGGCAGTTTGCGAGTACGGTCAATTCTTACATATACGATATCTTTTGCATCGATTTCGTATTCGAGCCATGCACCACGGTTTGGAATCACCGTAGCACCAAAGTTTGTTTTACCATTTTTGTCTAGCTTCTCTGAATAATAAACAGATGGGCTACGAACAAGCTGCGATACAATAACACGTTCAGCACCATTGATGATGAAAGTACCTGTATCTGTCATCAGTGGGAAGTCACCCATAAATACTTCCTGTTCCTTGACTTCTCCTGTTTCCTTGATGATCAGACGCACTTTAACACGCAGTGGTGCAGAATATGTTGCATCATGGTTCTTTGCTTCTTCCTCATCATATTTCGGTTCACCGAGTTTGTAATCCACAAACTCAAGTGACATGTTGCCAGTAAAGTCCTCTACAGGAGAGATGTCCTTAAACATCTCGATCAGACCGGTCTTTAAGAACCAGTCATAGGACTTAGTCTGAATTTCGATCAGGTTAGGCAGATCCAATTTCTCTTCGATACGTGCATAGCTTCTGCGTTTAGCGTGTCTTCCATATTGAATCAGTTGACTCATCGACAGATTCACCCCTATTAAAAATTACGTAAAACATTCACCGAAGCAGTTAAACAGCTAATAAGACAAAAAGAAAACGGAATCGTTTCACAACCCCATTTCCTATTTATATTCACCAGCTATATTTAATACGCTCCTATCAATAGCCACACAAAAGTGCATACTTATTGACATTATATTTTTACATTCTATAACTATATCACAGTACATTTGTCAAGTCAAATTTCATTATTAATAATTCTTGACACCTTTTAGAACATGATACCCTTTTTCATTAGCAACAGATTCAACATTCCCGAAAGAGGCATCAATTGCCTTTTTATACGATGGCATGCCCTGTTTTTTCTGGACCACCATATAAAACGCTCCGCCGGCCGACAATCTGTCTGCCGCATCTTCAATGATTGAGAGCACTACCGGTTTTCCAGCACGGAATGGAGGATTTGTTATATATAGATCAACATCAGAATATGTGGATTCCGCATCATATACATCCCGTTTTAAAACTTCCGCACGAATACCATTTATATCTGCATTCTTCCTGCAGATGTCAATCGCATCTTCATTCACTTCAACCATGACCGGTTTCATATTGAGTGCATCACCAATAATAATTCCAAGCGGACCATATCCTGCACCCATGTCGATAAAAACGGAGTTTTCTGAACCGTGCCAGTCTTCTATTACAGCATCAATCAGTACTTTTGAACCGAAGTCGATGCGTTCCCGAGAGAAAACACCGCGGTCAGTGATGAAGCGGTACGTTTTATTTCCGCGCTGAAATTCAATCTGCCCGAAATCATGCTCAGTATTATCATTCGTAAAATAATGAGACATCCAATCACTCCTCAGTCAAAGTCATCCGGATTCCTTGTAATCAAAAAAAGGCTCATTTAAACGTAATGTTTAACATGAGCCTTAAAGTTTACACAAAAATTATTTAAGTTCTACGCTAGCTCCAACTTCTTCAAGTTGAGATTTAAGCTCTTCAGCATCTTCTTTAGAAAGGCCTTCTTTAACGACTTTAGGAGCGCCGTCAACAAGTTCTTTAGCATCTTTCAAGCCAAGACCAGTTGCTTCACGTACTGCTTTGATGACTTTGATCTTGGAAGATCCAGCGTCAGTAAGTTCTACGTCGAATTCAGTTTGCTCTTCAGCTTCTGCTTCTCCAGCACCTGCACCTGCTGCTGCTACTGGAGCTGCTGCAGTTACGCCAAATTCTTCTTCAATTGCTTTAACTAAGTCGTTAAGTTCTAAAACGGACATTTCTTTAATCTCTTCAATGATTGTTTCTTTAGACATTATAATTCCTCCATTAATAGTTTTAGTTTGATCTTTTAAGCTTCTTCGTTCTCTTTCTCTTCGCCGATAGCTTTAACTGCATAAGCGAAGTTGCGTACTGGAGCCTGAAGTACTGATAGCAGCATAGAAACAAGGCCGTCTTTTGATGGCAATGTTGCGATTGCTTTAACATCTTCAACCGGTACGAATGAACCTTCGATGATACCAGCTTTGATTTCAAGCGCTTCGTGTCCTCTAGAGAATTCATTGATAATCTTCGCCGGAGAAATTACATCCTCGTTAGAGAATGCGATCGCGTTTGGACCAGTTAGGAATTCATTGATTTCTGCAAGTTCAGCTTTTTCAGCTGCACGGCGGACCATCGTGTTCTTGTAAACTTTAAATTCAACCCCAGCTTCGCGGAGCTGTTTACGAAGTTCAGTCATTTCAGACACAGTAAGACCACGGTAGTCAAC
The DNA here is from genome assembly GCF_046736035.1 of Salinicoccus sp. HZC-1. Classification (GTDB taxonomy): domain Bacteria; phylum Bacillota; class Bacilli; order Staphylococcales; family Salinicoccaceae; genus Salinicoccus. Next base: position 2,659,685 of record NZ_CP177130.1, read on the forward strand.
AAGTACTGTTGATACGGAGTTTTTAAGCTGATCAGAAATAACATCAACAAGTTGTTCTTTAGCTTCAATCACGTTTGACATAGTTACACCTCCATAATTTTTGTGTATCCGGTGCATAAAAAAAGCACCTTTTACCCATGGCAAAAAGTGCTTGAACATTCAAATTCAAGTCGTTTTCGTTGCCTCGGTAGGATGTGTTTTAAGTACTGTGTACTCCTACTGTCTTAGGTAATTATTTAAAATACAACTGCAACTATACACAATCAGGCTGCAGTTGTCAATCTACAATTATTTAGCTTGTTCGATAGCGTTCAAATCGACTTTGATTCCAGGGCCCATAGTTGAAGACACTGCAACAGATTTGAAATAAGCACCTTTTGCAGATGTAGGCTTAGCTTTTTGAAGAGCATCGTAGATCGTCTGTAGGTTTTCAGCAAGTTTCGCTTCATCGAAAGAAACTTTACCAATAGCTGCGTGAACGATACCTGATTTCTCAGCACGGTATTCAACTTTACCCGCCTTGATTTCTTCTACAGCTTTAGTGACATCCATAGTTACTGTTCCAGTTTTAGGGTTTGGCATAAGGCCTTTTGGTCCAAGGACACGACCTAATTTACCAACTTCGCCCATCATGTCAGGTGTTGCCACGATAACATCAAAGTCGAACCATCCACCGTTGATTTTCTGGATGTACTCCTGATCTCCTACATAATCTGCTCCTGCAGCTTCTGCTTCTTTAGCTTTGTCGCCTTTAGCGAATACCAATACACGCTGTGACTTACCAGTACCATGCGGCAGTACGATTGCTCCGCGGATCTGCTGGTCATTTTTACGTGTATCAATACCGAGACGGAATGCTACTTCTACAGAAGCGTCGAAGTTAACAGTGCTAGTCTCTTTAGCAAGTTTAACTGCTTCTTCTACTGAGTAAGCAGATGATTGGTCAAACTTTTCAAGAGCTGCCTGATACTTTTTACTTCTCTTAGCCATTACTATTCCTCCTTGTGGTTATAGCGGGTTATCCTCCCACGTTTGTATTAATACGTTATTCATTAAAATTTGATTTAATTACTTCTCTACAGCGAAGCCCATGCTTCTAGCTGTACCTTCGACCATGCGCATAGCCGCTTCCACGCTTGCAGCGTTTAGGTCTTCCATTTTCGTTTCAGCAATCTCACGTACTTGCGCTTCAGTTACAGTTGCCACTTTGTTTTTGTTAGGTTCGCCTGAACCCTTCTCAACGCTTGCTACTTTCTTAAGCAGAACAGCAGCTGGTGGAGTTTTTGTAATGAAAGTGAAGGAACGGTCCTCGAATACGGAAATTTCAACCGGAATGATCAGACCAGCATCTTCTTGTGTACGTGCATTGAATTCTTTACAGAATCCCATGATATTTACGCCTGCTTGACCTAGCGCCGGACCTACCGGTGGTGCTGGGTTCGCCTTACCTGCAGGAATCTGCAATTTCACAACGTTAATTACTTTTTTAGCCACGATGTGCACCTCCTCGTTATCGTGATGTGGTCATAGGATGTTATAGTTTTCATCCTCCCACTCGCATCCATAAAAAGATGGCCGAACAAAATTCGACCATAATAATATATCATTTCTACGTATGAATTACAAGTGACTTATTACAATTTCTCAATTTGGTCGAATTCGACCTCAACTGGTGTTTCACGTCCGAACATTTCAACAAGAACAGTAAGTTTGTAACGCTCTTCATCAATCGAACTGATCTGGCCCGCCTGGTTTTTAAACGGCCCATCAACGATGCTTACCGATTCGCCGACTTCAACTTCGAAATCTACTGTACGTTCAACCATACCCATGGATTTCAAGATGAATTTAGCCTCATCCGGCAGCAGTGGATTCGGTTTGCTTCCCGCGCCCTGCGAACCTACAAATCCTGTGACCCCCGGCGTATTTCTTACTATATACCAGGATTCGTCAGTCATCACGAGTTCTACAAGAACGTAACCCGGGAATGTTTTCTTCATCGCAGTTTTACGCTTGCCATCTTTAACAGTTGTCTCTTCCTCTTCAGGAATGACCACTCTAAAGATCTGCTCCTGCATATTCATGGACTCGACGCGTGCTTCGAGGTTTTTCCTTACTTTGTTTTCATATCCGGAATAAGTGTGAACAGCATACCAATTCTTTTCTCCTGACATAGCAGTATCTCTCCTTTTATTACATTAAGTCTATGATAGCGGAGATACCCAGGTCCAGCGCGTAAAAGAACGCCAGAAAGAATATCACTGTGAGCATGACGACCGTAGTATAACGGACCGTCTCCTGACCTGTCGGCCAGCTTACTTTTTTCATTTCGCTAACGACATTCTGTAGGAAATTTTTATTATTAGCCATTTTTTGTTTCCTCCTGTAATCAGATGGAACTCTTATGAGTCGTATGCCGGCTGCATGTTTTGCAGTATTTCTTAATAGCGAGCCTTTCATTATGCTCAGTCTGTGTCGTATAGTTACGCGACCCGCATTCAGTGCATAGCAATGCCACTTTCATCATAAAATCCTCATTTCAATTCTAATTTACTATAACGATTTCAGGCCATGTTGTCAAATGGCTCACCGGGTTCGACGTCAAGAACAAGCCGTTCCTTTTTACGTCTTATTCTATACAGGCTGTTTGATACAGTTTTTCTTTTCAGTTTCAATTCTTCAGATATGCCGTCAATCGACCAGCCATTTCTAAACAATGTGAGGATCTTCTTCTCAAGTGGCGAGCAGACACTTTTATCACCGAGCAGATATGTAAGCTGCTCTTCTTTGACCAGCAGATCCATCGGATTTACAGTATCGGAATCCGCGCAGTCCCCGACTTCAAGGTTGATCGACCGGTCTTTTCGGACATACTCTTTTTTCCTGGCGGAATTATAATCCCTGATACGTGAAATCATTTCAAAACGGATGGAACGCATTACGTAATGACGGTACCTCCCAAGGTCACATTCGTACCGGTAACACAGACGGAGCGCAGACTCCATCATATCCTGCTCAACATCTTCCCTGTCATTGTATGTACTCGAATACTTATAGCTCATCCGGATAACCTGGGGCCTTAAATATTGATCTATGGTATCGAACGCTTTCATATCTCCGTCATAAACCTGAAGGGCCAGACGGTCCAATTTGTCATCCATACTTTCTTTTATAATAAAGTGAAAGCTCGCAATGCGGTACAAAATAATCCCTCCTATACTATGTTAAACAAATGATAAGAGGGATCCACTTTTAATTCAATATGTCAGAAACGGCCACGCCGCCATTTTTCAAGTTTTGCATGGACATCTTCGCCAATATCTATTTTCTGCCTTGGCATTTTTTCGTTAATCGCGTCTACTCTTTTACTGATATTTTTTTCGGCTTCCGACAACACCATCCACATCTCCCTTGAAGAGATCCGGTAGGCACCTTGCGCAAATATCGCATTCTGTTCTGTCAGATCACTCGTCACCACACTGATTTCACACAGATGAGGATGATAGTTATTATGAACAAATCTTTCGATATACTCGTCTGCCGTTTCTTTTTCTTTCGTATATACTATTGTCACTCCATGGAAATCGACTACACTTTCTTTCGACTTCACTTCATAGGCATCAAATACACAAATGATTTCATAAGTTGCAACAGACTGGTACTCGGACAATGCAGCAAGCACTTTTTCCCTGGGAATCTCCATGGAATGAAGGGATTCACGGTGAAGTTCCTTGTTTGCCCCGATCAGATTATAGCCGTCCACTACGAGCAGACGCCGCTTCTTCCGCCTCATGACTATTCACTTCCGGCGGGATTCTGTTTGCGGAACACTTCATACATCAGAAGTGCTGCAGACACTGATGCATTCAAGCTTGTAATATGGCCCACCATCGGGATTTGAAGGATGAAATCGCATTTCTCCAAAGTTTTTTTGCTGATTCCTTTCCCCTCACTGCCGATGATCAAAGCCGTATTCACATCGGCTGCAAGGTCGCGGTAATCCATCGCGCCCTTTCCGTCACTTCCGGCAACCCAGAATCCTTTTTCTTTGAGCCGATCGATCGTCTGATTGATATTTGTCACTCTGGCTACGGGCACATGTTCAATCGCGCCTGTTGACGTTCTCGCAACGGTATCCGTCAATTGAACCGATCTGCGGTTCGGAATGATCACCCCGTCAAAACCTGTGGCATCACACGTCCTCAAAATCGATCCCAGGTTATGCGGGTCTTCCAGGCCATCAAGAATAACTACATTCGCCTGCTTGCCTTCAATATTCTCAAGCAGTTTTTCAAGCGGCATGTATTCGTGCGGACTCGCAAGAGCTACCACACCCTGGTGGCGTTCATCGGTCATGCCGTCTATCTTATTTTTCGGGACGGTCTGGACAACAATTTTTCGGTTTTTTGCTATATCCAATATTTCTCTGATCTGGCCTTTATTGACCGAATCCTGTATCAGTAGTTTATTGATATCAGCATCACTGCTGAGCGCCTCTTTCACTGCATGGCGTCCGGCGATTACGGAATCACTCATCGTCATCCCTCCTTCTTTCTATGATTTTTTCCATCAGAACTTCTATACGTTCATGCTCATCATGCAAATCCAGCCAGCCGATCAATGCTTCTATCCCCGAAGCATTGCGGTATTCTTTAATCGTTGCATTTTTGGCGCGTGTGGCACTCGATTTGTTGCGTGCGCGCTTAGCGACATCCCATTCTTCCGGTGTCAAAACCGCTTCACTCCTCAAATAAAGCAGTGCTTCGGACTGCGCCCGTGCACTGACCAGCTTATTGGCTTCCCTATGCAGCTGATCCGGTTTCAAGTATGGTTTTTCTTTTATCAGAAATGTACGGATGTGCACGGCAAATATCGCATCTCCCAAAAATGCCAGTGACAGTGGCGGGACATCTTCTATAGTGAACTTAGCCACGTCGGAATCGCACACCTTCCTTGGTATCCTCCAATACGATACCTTGTTCTTTCAGCATATCGCGAATTTCATCCGCGCGTTCGAAATCCCTGTCTCTCCTTGCAGCGTTGCGCTCTTCGATCAATGCTTCAACTTCTTCATCAAGCAGAATCTTCTCCTGGGTCAATTTCACACCCAGAACCTCGCTGAACACATCAAATGCTTCGACGAAAACTTCAAGCACTGCTTTATCCGTCGTTGCCTGGCGCATATATTTGTTGAGCTCAGTTGCAAGTTCATGCCAGACGGTAATGGCATTGGCAGTGTTGAAATCATCATCCATGTGCCGCTCAAACGAAGCGGTTTTCTCATCGACCAGATTCTTGAACACCTCGTCATCACCGCTGCCCACTGACGTTTCCATACGCTCTTTCGCCTGGGTGTAGCTGGACTGGATGCGTTCCAGACCGGCTGCCGCCGCTTCCACCAGTTCGCGGTTATAGTTGATCGGGTTGCGGTAATGTACGCTGATCATAAAGAATCTGAGTACATTCGGATCGATTTCCTTAATGATGTCATGCACCAGAATAAAGTTCCCGAGTGATTTGGACATCTTTTCGTTATCGATATTGATGTAGCCGTTATGCATCCAGTAATTTGAGAATGTTGCATCCGTCATACATTCACTTTGTGCTATCTCATTCTCATGGTGCGGGAAAGTCAGATCTTGTCCGCCCGCATGAATATCAATGGTATCCCCCAGGTGATGGCGCGCCATCACGCTGCATTCAATGTGCCAGCCCGGACGGCCTTCCCCCCATGGGGAATCCCACTTTATTTCACCTTGTTTCGCCTGTTTCCACAGCACGAAGTCGAGCGGGTCTTCTTTCTTTTCACCGGATTCGATCCTTGCCCCGACCTTCAGATCATTCACTGATTGATGGGAAAGCTTGCCGTACTCGTCAAAGGAGCGGGTTTTAAAATAAACATCGCCATCCGATTCATAGGCATGCCCTTTATCGACCAGCACTTTGATGAATTCGATGATGTCATCCATATGGTCCATCACTCTCGGATGTTCAGTTGCCCGCTTCACATTGAGTGCACCGGTATCTTCGAAAAATGCATCGATGAACCTGTCCGCAATGGCAGGCACTTCTTCCTTAAGTTCAATAGAGGCTTTGATGAGTTTATCATCCACATCGGTGAAATTGGAGACATAGTTCACGTCATACCCTTTATACTCCAAATAACGTCTTACTGTATCAAACGCAATGGCAGGCCTTGCGTTGCCGATATGGATATAGTTGTAGACCGTCGGACCACACACGTACATTTTCACTTTGCCTTCTTCCATCGGCTTGAATTCTTCTTTTTGTCTCGTTAAAGAGTTAAATATGCGAACCATTCTCTACCTCGTTTCTGACTTCATTTCTAAAGTCCCTGATTTCATCTTCTATCCCCAGAATCATATCCAGAATCGGATCCGGCAGATCAGTCTGGTTCAAGTCCCGGGCATTTTTCACTTTTTCGCCGGCCTGTTTGACCACATGCCCCGGAATACCGACGACGGTGGAATCACGGGGTACATCGTGCAATACCACCGAATTGGCACCCACTTTTGAATTTTCATGTATGCGGATATTGCCCAATATTTTTGCACCGGCGGCGACCAGAACATTGTCATCTACATCCGGATGCCTCTTCTTCTCTTCTTTACCCGTACCGCCAAGAGTCACGCCCTGGTAGATCGTCACATTGTTGCCGATACGGCATGTTTCCCCGATTACGGTTCCCATGCCATGGTCGATGAAAATCCTTCTGCCTATTTGAGCACCGGGATGAATTTCAATACCGGTGATAAAACGGCTCACCTGTGAGATTATGCGGGCACTCGTCGTAAAGTTCTTTTTATAGAGCCTGTGCGCCAGCAGGTGTGACCATACTGCGTGAAGCCCGGAATACGTAAAGAATACTTCAAGACCGTTTTTTGCCGCCGGGTCCATTTCAAGCACCATGTCGATGTCTTCCTTTATTCTTCCAAACATTGCTCGTCCCTCCTAGTCTGATAATCCAAATAAAAAACCCCTGTCCCAATAATAGGACAGAGGCGCAATTTGCACGGTTCCACTCTGCTTGCAGTCTGTATCATCTGCACTTTAAAGTTATGGAATTATATATAGAGGGCAATTCTGATCGGTGACCGGTCATCCTTTCAGCATCCGGATAATCTCTGGTTTCCGTCAATGATCATACTTAAAGTCTCTATATCGTCTTTATCATAATCCATATGCATGAGGCCTGCAAGCTGTTTGTCTGCTTACTTGAGTTTTGCGATGCGGCTCAGCGTTTTTTCTTTGCCGATCAGGGAAATGGTATCCGGAAGTTCCGGCCCTTTCGTCTGGCCGGTAACAGCCACACGGATCGGCATGAAGAGTTTCTTGCCTTTATAGCCGGTCGATTTCTGGACATCTTTGATCGCAGCTTTGATCGTCTGGGGAGAGAAATCTTCCAACTCGCCAAAACGTGAATGGAGGGCTGTCATCAATTCCGGGATATGCTCATCCGAAATCACTGCATTCGCCGCTTCATCGAATTCAATATCTTCTTTGAAGAACTGCTCGGAAAGCGTTGTGATCTCTCCCGCAAAACTCATCTGTTCCTGGTAGAGTGCTACTAGTTTACGCGCCCAGTCCAATTCTGCTTCGGAAGCATTCTCCTCTACAAGTCCTTCTTTGATCAGATGCGGCAATGCCATTTCAAATACGGTTTCTGTATCTTTCTCTTTCATGTACTGGTTGTTGATCCAAGTCAGTTTCTGCTTATCGAAGAACGCAGGGGATTTGGACAGACGCTTTTCATCGAATAATTCAATGAACTCTTCCTTGGAGAAAATCTCTTCCTCCCCTTCAGGCGTCCATCCGAGCAGAGCGATAAAGTTGAACAATGCTTCAGGCAGATAGCCCAAATCCTTGTACTGCTCGATAAACTGGATGATTGAACCATCACGTTTGGACAATTTCTTCTTGTCTTCGTTAACGATAAGCGTCATATGGCCGAACTTCGGTTCTTCCCAGCCAAATGCCTCATAGACCATCTGCTGTTTAGGCGTATTGGAAATGTGGTCGTCTCCGCGGAGGACATGGGAAATTTCCATGAAGTGGTCATCCACCACTACCGCAAAGTTGTAGGTCGGAACACCGTCTTTTTTAACGATGACCCAGTCGCCGATACCGTTGGATTCAAATGATACATCCCCTTTGACGATGTCATTGAACGTGTATGTTTTATCTTTCGGGACCCGGAGTCTGATGCTTGGTTCCCGGCCTTCTGCAACCAGCGCCTTTTCTTCTTCCTCAGTCAAGCCGGCATGCTGGCCGCCATAGCGCGGCATTTCCCCGCGGGCAATCTGTGCCTCGCGCTCAGCTTCCAGCTCTTCGGAAGTCATGTAGCAGCGGTAAGCTTTACCTTCATCCAGCAGCTGCTGGACAAGCGGATCATAAATATGTCCGCGTTCAGACTGACGGTAAGGTCCGTATCCGCCATCTTTATCAACACTCTCGTTCCATTCAAGACCGAGCCATTTTAAATAATGAAGCTGGGATTCTTCTCCTGTTTCCACGTTTCTCGCCTTATCAGTATCCTCGATACGGATGATGAAATCTCCATTGTAACGACGTGCAAACAAATAGTTGAACAATGCAGATCTTGCATTGCCTATGTGCAAGTATCCTGTGGGACTTGGCGCATATCTCACTCTGACTTTATCCATTATGATTCCTCCATTTTTTCAAGTAGAACGACCGCTTCAGACGCGATCCCTTCGCCTCTGCCGGTAAAACCGAGCTTTTCTGTAGTAGTCGCCTTAATATTAACATTACCCGGGTCCGTGTTCAAAATAGATGCAGACACTTCACGCATCTCATCTATATACCGTCTGAACTTCGGCTTTTCAGCCATAATTACAGCATCAATATTACCCAGCCTGTATCCTTTTCGTTCCATCATATCCACAACTTCGGACAACAGCACTTTCGAATCCATATCCTTAAATGCTTTATCAGTGTCCGGGAAAAACTTGCCGATGTCCCCGAGCGCCAGCGCACCAAGGATCGCATCCGCCATCGTATGAAGCAGAACGTCGGCATCCGAGTGCCCCTTCAATCCACGGTCATGTGGAATTTCAATTCCGCCGATGATGAGCGGCCTGCCTGCGGCGAATGCATGGACGTCAAAACCGTGACCAATTCTAAACATCTAATTCACTCTCTTTCCTCAGAATGGATTCAGCGACTTTAAGGTCTTCTTCAGTCGTTATTTTAATATTATCATAAGTGGATGGTACGACATGCACCACATTGCCCAATGCTTCCACCATCATCGAGTCGTCTGTCACCGCAAGGTTACTGTCAACAGCATTCCTATGCGCGTCCATGATCAGATCGTACCGGAAAGCCTGCGGCGTATGGACGATGACCACCGCTTCCCTGTCCACCGTTTCCTGCACCTGACTGTTTGAAATCCTCTTAAGTGTATCTTTGGGTTTCACCCCGCAGATCGCCGCGTCATGTTTAACGACTGCTTCTGACAGTGCGTTCAGGGTTTCCGGCCTCACAAATGGTCTTGCGCCATCATGGATGAATACATATTCCGTCGGCTCGATCGCCTGCAGTGCGTTAAAGATACTGTCCTGACGCTCGATGCCGCCGATATGAATCCCTTTCACTTTCGAAAGTCCGCCCAGCATTTCACGCAGACTGCCTATCTCGCCTGCTCTGCCGGCAAGGTGAATCGCTTCACAGTTGGGATCATTCTGGAACTTTTCGACCGTCATACGTATAATCGGCGTTTCACCGATTTTGATAAATATTTTATTAAAGTTAATTCCCATGCGGCTGCCCATTCCTGCAGCCGGAATTATTGCTGTATATTTCATTTCTTTCTCGCTTTCTTAGCAAAAATGATTCGGCCTGAATTCGTTTGAAGCACACTCGTTACTTCAATGGTAACCGTTTGGTTTATCAACGGTTTACCTTCTTCGACGACAACCATTGTACCGTCTTCCAGATAGCCGACACCCTGATTTTCTTCTTTACCCGCTTTTGATATGAGCAAATTAAATTCGTCTCCCTGAACAACGACCATTTTAATGGAATCAGAGAGTTCATTGACATTAAGGACTTTAATCTGATGAAGCTGGCAAATTTTATTGAGGTTATAATCCGTTGTAATGATCGCCCCTTTTTCGGCCTTTGCCAAATCGATCAATTGATGATCGACATCCAGCTTTTCATAATTGATCGGCATAATGCTGACATTTTCGCTCAAATCCTGCAAAGCATTCAGCATATCGAGGCCGCGCTGGCCTTTATCCCGCTTTATTGGATCAGTTGCGTCTGCAATAAGCTGAAGTTCATCCAGCACGAACTGAGGGATGACCAGCTCTCCTTCAACAAATCCCGTCTTCGTCACATCCACTATTCTACCATCAATAATTGCACTCGTATCAAGAAATTTCTTCTGACCGGCAACCACTTCTCCAGAACCATTTCCAACAGTATTCCTCGGAAACAGATCAAGTACTTCGCTAATTTTCTTAAGACCAATCTGGAAGCCCAGATAACCGAGGACCACCGCAAGGACAAACGGAATAATGTCACCGAAGATAGGAATATTCATAGTATTTATCAATAATGAAATTAAGACAGCAATTAAAAGTCCTATGATCATTCCCAATGTGGCGGATACTATTTCCGAAAGGTTGCGGTTCATAATCAGCCCTTCACCTTTTCTTATCAAGGATTCAAACTTCGGCACCGTCCAGAGGAATAATAGCATGAAAAGTATCCCGCCAATGACTCCGTACACAAGAACATTGCCTACAATTGCGGGCAGATCCACCGGCAGCAGCTGAGCAAGTTCAGGGAGCAGCCAGACTCCGAGTGAAATCCCTATAAGAAAATAAAGCACATATAACAAATATTTCAGCATAATTACTCCACCTCCTTATCATTTTATTTTACTGCCGTTTTCAAGGCGTCTTTCAACGTTTGTGCCCCGATGACTTCAATCCCTTCAGGCACATTCAGATCTTTCATATTCGAGGATGGAATGATTGCGCGTTTGAATCCCAGCTTCGCCGCTTCAATCAACCGCTGGTCAATTTTCGTCACGCGTCTTACTTCACCGGTCAGCCCGACCTCGCCGATAAAACAGTCATCGCCCCGTACCGCTGCGCCTTTAAAGCTTGATGCGATACTGATGATGACGCTCAGGTCCACCGCCGGCTCTTCCAGTTTACCACCGCCGGCAACTTTGATATAGGCATCGTGCTGCTGCATGAGCAGACCTTCACTTTTTTCAAGCACTGCCATAAGAAGTGACAGGCGGTTCTGGTCTATTCCCGTTGCCATCCGCCTCGGATTATGGAAATGCGTGGGAGTAACGAGCGCCTGTACTTCCACAAGCATTGCCCGTGTGCCTTCCATGGTTGCGACAATCGCAGAACCCGGTACATTTTTGGAGCGTTCCTCCAAAAAGATCTCCGACGGATTCAGTACCTCTGTAAGACCGACGTTCTTCATTTCGAACATACCCATTTCGTTCGTTGAACCGAAACGATTTTTCACAGCTCTTAGAATACGGTAGGTATGATGCTGATCCCCTTCAAAATAAAGTACTGTATCCACCATGTGTTCCAGCATTCTAGGACCGGCAATCTGCCCTTCTTTCGTTACATGGCCGACAATGAACGTTGCAATGTTGCCGTTTTTAGCGATATTCATAAGACTTTGTGTACATTCACGAACTTGTGCAACACTGCCTGGAGCACTTGTGACATCTGGATTGAATACGGTTTGTATGGAGTCGATGATGAGAAAATCCGGTTTGGTGTTCTTGATTTCATCGTGGATATGGAAGAGATTCGTTTCACTATATACATTAAGATTATCACTTGCTTCTATCAAACGGTCTGCTCGTAATTTTATCTGCTCGAGTGACTCTTCTCCCGATACATAGAGCACTTCATGTTTCTCGGATAATTTCAGGGCTGTCTGAAGCAGAATGGTAGATTTACCAATCCCCGGATCTCCGCCGATGAGTATCAGTGAACCGTCTACGATGCCGCCGCCGAGAACACGGTCGAATTCACCGCTCTGAGTAAGTGTTCTGGGCGTGTGACTCTGCTTGACACGATCAAGTTTGCGGCTGCGCTGCCGTTCCTTCTGTTCCGGTTTGCCGAACGTCCCCCTGCCTGCAGTCTCTTTGTGAACCAGCTTTTCCTCCATCTGGTTCCACGCTCCGCAGTTTGGACACTTCCCTGCCCACTTCGGAGACTCATAGCCACAGGCCATACATTCAAATACATTTTTCGCTTTAGCCATCAGGCATTATTCCTCCAATTTTATTTAAGTTTATTATTCCTATTGTATTACTATTTAATATAATTTTAAAGCATGCACCACTCATATCCCATTTAATATTTAATGAAGAGAAATATTGAACGGGGATTTCTGCCAATGTAAAGGAACCGCATGATTTCGCGAAAAACCGGGTATTCATTTAAAAAGGCAGGTGAATTTCATGGGATACTCCAAAAAAGAGATTACTGCATTCTTCCACAGGCTGGACCGGAGTAAATTCATGGACAGTAACAAGGAAGCGGCAGAATTTGACAGACCTTTCCCCATTGGCCATGGACAGACAATCTCCCAGCCTTCCCTTGTATTAGATATGACGCTCCACCTTGACCTTGCAGAAGGCGATAAGGTATTGGAGATAGGAACCGGCTCCGGCTTCCAGACCGCACTTCTTGCAGGGTTTGCAGAAAGCGTCTATACCGTCGAACGGATTGAAGCACTTTACCAGAAGGTTCAAGAACGGCTGGCCGCAGAAGGATATTCCAATGTCCATTTCCATTTGGGCGACGGCAGTCTGGGCTGGAAAAAGCATGCACCCTATGACAGGATCATGGTCACTGCCGCTGCCAAAGAAGTGCCCCGTGCCCTTACCGACCAGCTGTCACCCGGCGGGAAAATGATTATTCCCATCGGTGATTCTTTCAGTCAGGAACTTCAATTGATCGAAAAGAGCGAGGAAGGCAGAATCCACACTTCATTTATCGAACATGTGCTGTTTGTTGAGCTTCGGGAAGATGATATGGAATAGTCCGTCAGGCAATAAAAGCCATGGGCTCTTCGATTACAAGGGCCCATGGCTTTTTTAAAATGATATGCTATTCCACTGTTTCTTTCTTCTCGGTTTGAACATCAAACTCTTCATCTTTATAATCGATTGTCACGACTCTGTCTTCCAGCTCCTCACCGGACAGTAATGATTCACTCAATCTGTCTTCGATGTGGCGCTGGATTGAACGGGCAAGCGGTCTTGCACCGTATTCCGGATCGTAACCGTCGTCGGCGATCTTCTCTTTTGCCGCTTCCGTCACTTCAAGATGAATCTCCTGATCGACAAGTCGTTCTTTAAGCTGGTCAATCATGAGTGACACGATTTTCTTAAGATGCTCTTTTTCAAGGCTGTGGAAGACAATGATATCGTCAACACGGTTGATGAACTCCGGACGGAATGTGTTCTTCATTTCTTTCATCATTGTGTTCCTGACCGTATCGTAGTCTCTGACATTTTCCGTCGTACCGAAACCAGCGAATTTTTGGTCTTTGAGTTCCTGCGCACCGATGTTGGATGTCATGACGATGATTGTGTTTCTGAAGTCTACAGTACGTCCATTGGAGTCTGTCAGACGTCCGTCATCCAGCACTTGCAGCAGCATGTTGAATACATCCGGGTGCGCTTTTTCAATCTCGTCGAACAGGATGAGTGAATATGGTTTCCTTCTCACTTTTTCAGTAAGCTGGCCCCCGTCATCATAACCTACATAACCAGGAGGTGAACCGACGAGCCTGGACACGGAATGTTTCTCCATGTACTCACTCATATCAACACGGATCATTGCATCTTCTTCACCGAACATCGCTTCGCTCAATGCTCTGGCAAGCTCGGTCTTACCTACACCTGTAGGTCCCAGGAAGATAAAGCTGCCGATTGGACGTTTAGGGTTTTTAAGTCCGGCACGGGCACGTCTGACCGCTTTGGAAATAGATCCGACCGCATCTTTTTGACCAATCACACGGTTGTGGAGGATGGATTCGAGATTCAATAATCTATCTGATTCCTCTTCAGCTATTTTGGATAATGGAATACCCGTGATGCTGCTGATCACCAGTTCAATATCACTCGTGGTCACAGACTGTGAGGCCTGGCCCTGTTCTTTCTTCCAGTTGTCTTCACGGTCTTCAAGCTCTTTTTCAAGTTTCGTCTGCTGATCGCGGAAATTCGCGGCTGCTTCAAACTCCTGGCTCTGCACCGCTGCATTCTTCTCTTTTTTGATTTCCTCCAGCTTATTCTCCAAGTCTTTCAGATCAGGCGGAGAAGTGTAGCTGCGGAGTCTCACTTTGGATGAAGCTTCATCGATAAGGTCGATCGCTTTATCCGGCAGGAACCTGTCCTGTACATAACGGGCACTCATTGTCACCGCTGCTTCCACCGCTTCATCGGTAATTGTGATTCTGTGATGGGCCTCATAGCGGTCGCGCAGGCCTTTAAGGATGAGAATCGCATCTTCCACATTAGGCTCATCCACCTGTACCGGCTGGAAACGGCGTTCAAGCGCTGCATCCTTCTCAATGTGCTTACGGTATTCTTCCAGCGTCGTCGCACCGATACATTGCATTTCACCGCGTGCGAGTGCTGGCTTAAGAATATTGGATGCGTCGATTGCACCTTCAGCACCGCCGGCACCAATAAGTGTGTGCAGCTCATCGATGAACAGAACTACGTTACCCGCCTTGTGGATTTCTTCCATGACTTTCTTCATACGTTCTTCAAACTCACCGCGATACTTGGTACCGGCTACTACCGTTCCCATATCCAGTGACATAACGCGTTTATCTTTAAGTGTCTCAGGCACTTCATTCTTAACGATCTGCTGTGCCAGCCCTTCGGCAATTGCTGTTTTACCGACACCGGGCTCACCGATTAATACCGGGTTGTTTTTCGTTCTTCTGCTCAGCACTTCGATTACACGTGTGATTTCCTTGGAACGTCCAATTACCGGATCCAGCATATCATCGCGGGCGATCTGTGTTAGATCACGTGCGAGTGAATCCAGTGTAGGTGTATTGTGATCTTTCTTCATATTCTCTTTTTGCTGGAATGAATCCGGATTGCCCAGCATTTTAATTACGGCAGCACGTGCTTTGGTAATATTTAAATCAAGATTGGATAATACGCGGGCAGCCACCCCTTCACTTTCACGGATCAGTCCCAGGAGCAGGTGCTCTGTACCAACAAAATTATGATGGAGTTTTCTCGCTTCATCCATTGAAAGTTCGATGACTTTCTTTGCTCTTGGTGTGTAATGGATGGATGATGACCCTTCAGAGCCTTCATTAATGAGGTTGAACACCTCTTCTTTAACTTTGTCTTCTGTAATATTGAATGATGCCAGCACTTTTGCTGCTATACCTTCATTTTCTTTAACGAGACCCAGGAGCAGGTGTTCTGTACCAATGTTGGAATGTTTGAGGCTAATCGCTTCTTCTTGCGCGTATGCAAGTACTTTCTGTGCGCGTTCTGTTAATCTGCCAAATAGCATATTCATTTCCCTCCTAATAATTCTCTCATAAGCGTTGCACGTTCTTCATCGACGGCCTGCTCAAGAGATGTATAGTCCTTACGCTGTGCATTGAGCCTCATTTTCAAAAAAGCAGGCTGGATCAGCTGGATCCATTTTTGGAACTTGAAATCATCATATTCCAAAATTTCTAAATCAATACCCAGTTTAACATCGCTCAGACATTTTGCCGTTTCTTTTAAAGACATCTTGTATGCGTGCTTCAGTATCCCGTATGAGCGGTATACTGAATCTTTTACGTCCAGAAGATGTTCACTTTGCAATCGTGAGCGCATCTCGAGTTCTTCTTCGATAATCTGTGATTTCAGCTGGGCCAGGTTATGGATGATTTCTTCCTCTGTCTGGCCGAGTGTAAGCTGATTTGATAATTGATAGATATGGCCCAGAGGAACGGACCCTTCTCCATATATACCTCTTAAAGTAAATCCGAAACGGTTTAAATTCCCTGCCAGCCGTTCAATTTTGCTGCCGAGTGATAAAGCGGGCAGATGGAGCATGATGGATGCCCGCATCCCTGTGCCCACATTGGTGGGACATGCAGTTAAATATCCGAACTTCTCATCAAAAGCGTAATCGACCACATCTTCCAGGGATTCATCTATCTCTTCGGCCTCTTTGTATAAATCCTGGATGGGGATGCCCGCGCCCATTGTCTGTATGCGGATATGATCTTCTTCATTGATCATGATGGACACCGATTCATCTTCATTGATGTAGCTGTGCAATCCCTGCCGCGTGAACAGAGGACTGATCAGATGTTTCTCAACGAGCAACGCCTTGTCTTCGAACTTCAGCATATTCATGGGCACCTTCTGATAATCTTCAAATACTGTACTTAATTTGTCCAATACAGAATCCAGCGCGTCTTCATCTCTCACCATATGCGGAAAAGGAATATGTTTAATATTTCTGGCGAGTCGTATTCTTGCTGACATTTCGACAGGCGATTCAACAGCGTTTTCAATCCACGGACTCACATTATTTTGCGTCATCCATTCCACCTGCCTTTTCCAATTCCTTGATTTCATCACGAATGACTGCCGCTTCCTCGAACTCTTGGGACTCGATGAGTTCTGACAGTTCCATCTTCAATTTTTCAATTTGCTTTTTCACTTTTATCTGTGACCGGGATTTCTTCGGCACTTTACCAATATGCTCTGTCTGGTGCGCCTGGACCCGTGTGATGATTTCAGGCACCTGTCCGTCAAATGAAGTGTAGCAGTCCGGGCAGCCGAATTTCCCGTTTTTTACAATTGTATCTATAGTGGAACCACACGTTTCACATTGTTTCCGGCGCCTTTGCTGCTGATGCATCGATTGCTGCTGTGAAAGTGATTTCAACAATTGGTGGATGTTAAAAGAGTCATCCGGATAGCTGAAGTCATTTTCGAAGGAAGCATTTGCACATCGCTCACACAAAAACTTCTCTGACTTGTCCAATCCGCTGCCTTTAGTAATATGGATGGTCGCTTCCCGTTCATTGCATGTCTCACATTTCATCCGATCACTCCTCGCTGTATAGAATAACGTCTATCACTCTTCTTAAAATGTTCGCCCTTAATGTATCGCGGTATGGAAGTTCCAGCATCAGTGTTTCCCGTTCTATCGCGGCATTTATAATTTTCGCTTCTTTAATCGTTATGACCGCATTTTCAAACATCGACTGTACAATACGATTTGCATTTTGTTCTGATACACCATCGCCAACGAGTTTTTGTAAATGGGCAAGATATTCAGCTTTTGAATGTGTTTCTACTTTGGTAATCCTTATATATCCCCCGCCGCCGCGCTTGCTTTCAACGGTATAGCCATGTTCGTTGGTAAAGCGGGTTTTGATGACATAATTTAACTGAGAGGGTACGCAATCAAATTTCTCTGCAATATGTGCCCTTTTAATTTCTACAACCTCTCCACCGGAGTCTTGGATCAGCTGTTTTAAATATTGCTCGATGATGTCCGACATATTACGCATTTCATCACCTCTTTTGACCTTCTTTGACTATAATTATATAATCTCATTTCCAATAAGGCAAATGTAAAGTTTTATCAATTCCCCCTTTATTTCTGTAAACGTTTGCATTATAATAAGCAAGGACCAATTTACAACGAGACCAGGCGCATGTCCTATATACATATTATATAATGTAAATAAAAATCATGAGGTGACCGTATTGAGTATACTACTCGGCATTATCGGCATTGCTTTTACACTGTTTTTAGCATGGATTGCCAGCAGCAACCGAAAAATTGCCTTCAGACACTGGAAGAATATTCTAGTCCTTCTTGTCGTCCAGCTTTTCTTTGCTTTCCTACTTCTTTCTACAGGCGCAGGACAGGCAGTTATTGAGGTGCTGGCAGACGCGTTTAACGTTCTGCTCGGATTCGCAGCGGAAGGTGTCGCATTTGTAATGGGAGATCTTACAACTTTAGAGGACGGCAGTCCCGCAGATGTGTTCTTCTTTAATGTGCTTCTGCCTATCATTGTAATTTCGGCATTGATCGGGATTTTGCAGTTTACTAAAATTCTTCCGCTCATCATTCGCGGACTGGGTATTCTGCTTACAAAAATAACCGGTATGGGGTACCTGGAATCGTATAACGGGGCCGCTTCCATGGTTCTGGGGCAATCCGAAGTATTCATTTCCCTGAAAAATCAGCTTGCAAAGCTGCCGAGACACAGGTTGTACACACTTTCCGCGCAATCTATGAGTTCCGTGTCATTATCCATTGTGGGTGCATACATGACCATGCTGGAACCGCAGTACGTCGTGACGGCGATTGTGCTTAACCTGTTCGGTGCATATGTTATTGTTCATGTCATCAATCCATATGAACTGACGGAAGAGGAAGAAGCAGCCACTGATATCGGCGAAAGCCCGGATGACGGTAAATCTTTCTTCCAGATTCTTGGGGACTACATCATGGATGGCGCAAAAGTCGCGATGACCGTTGCAGCAATGCTGGTCGGTTATATCGCTTTGATCGCTATTTTAAACGAAGCGTTCCTGCTCATTCCGGGTGTGAGCATTACATTCCAGGATGTTCTCGGCTACATCTTCATGCCAATCGCATTCCTGATTGGATTTCCTTGGTCCGAAGCACAGCAGGCCGGGAGCCTTATGGCTACAAAACTAATCACGAATGAATTCGTTGCGATGCTGGATTATACGGCAATTGCGGATGAATTCAGCCGCAAATCACAGGCAATGATTTCAGTATTCCTGGTTTCATTCGCCAACTTCTCAAGTATCGGTATCATCGCCGGTTCTGTTAAAGGGCTCCACAACGAAAGTGGAGACAAAGTCGCGAAGTTCGGTCTGAAACTCGTTTATGGTGCTTCACTCGTAAGTCTGCTTACAGCAACAATTGTTGGTTTCTTTGCATAATCCAACAAAGATTTCATTAAGAGGCCGGGGAATCTCCTCAGCCTCTTTTTTACTGTTAGTAAATAATTTTTCATTTTATCAAAAAGAGTATTATTCTCCCTGCATCAATGATTACTGCACTCCACATATCAACCTTTGTATTATATGCAGGCGAACCAGTTAAATGAGTCTAAATAATAGAATGCAATGCGTAAAAGCAAAGGGCCGGAAAAATCATTTTCCGGCCCTTTGCCTATTTCTAATCGAGTACAGGTACACCCAAAACCTCTTTATCAAAGTTTTCAGGAATAAGCACTTTATACATGAGTCCGTCCACATCGCCATATTCCTGTTCCCTTTCGTAATAGACCGTATAGCCCCTTCTCTCATAAATCCCCTTCAGCCAGGGGTGGAACTTCAGTGAAGTGCCGAGCACTACAGCGGGCGCTTTTAAAGTATCCCTTAAAATAGTTTCTTCAACGTAGGTGAGCAGCTTATCTCCAACCCCCTGCCCTTTATACTCCGGTTTGGTCGCGAACCACCAGACAAAAGGATATCCTGAAATATTAATTCCTGCCTCCCACGGAAATTTTATCGTGATGGTCGAAATGATCTCCCCGTCACGCTCCAGAACATAGGCGGTCGAATTCACTATATTGGCAGTAACATCCTCCAACCCGACATTCACCGACGGCCACTCTATCCCAAGATCCTTGAGCGGTTTAAACGCTGTTTTCATCAAAGCCAAAAATTCTTCGGCATCTTTTTTAGTTGCAACTCTAATAATATCTTCTGACATTCTGTACCTCCGGGAAAACAATTTATTCTATATCACCCTTATAATTCATACTTGAACAATAGGAATGCTTGTCAGTATATCGGTACATCAATATATCGTCAATGGAACTGTTTAGAATGGCATTTGAAATTTACGATGATAGAATTGGATTATGAATAGAAATACGGAGAGATTTATTATGAAAATTGGTATTATTTCCGATTTACACATTGACCGGGGAAATATAGGTATAAAAACATATGAAACACTTTTGGCAGAGGAAGTGAAAATCCGGGGCCTGGATATCCTCCTGGTTGCCGGAGATGTTTCCAGCCATTATGAAATGACTTCAGATTTTTTAAAGACAGTCGCTGACCTGACCGGTGTCGAAGTCCTTTTTGTACCAGGAAATCACGACTACTGGCTAACAGAAGGCGACGGTAAAACAACCAGGGAAGTCTACGATTTCTATAAGAAAATGCCGGGCAGCCTTTTGGAGTCCCCCTACCTTATAAATGAGGGTTGGGCGATTGTCGGTCACAGCGGCTGGTATGACTACACTTATGCAGATGAACGTTTCAGTACAGAAAAATTGGAAAGAGGTAAATTCTACGGCGGCACGTGGCAGGATAAATTGAAGATAGACTGGCAGCTTAACGACAGGGAACTGTCAAAAGTGTTTGCGGATAAAGCGGAAAAGGACATGGGAAAGGTGGGAGACAGGAAAATCATCCTGATGACCCATGTGGTCACACACAGAAGATATGCCGTTCCCATGCCCCACCGTCTGTTTGATTATTTCAACGCTTTCATCGGTACATCCGATTTTGATGATCTCTATAAAAAGTACCCCATAAAGTACAGCATCATGGGGCACGTGCATTTCCGCCATCAATTTACGCAGGATGGCCTGACTTATATTTGTGCATGTCTCGGATACCCGCGGGAATGGCGGACTGATGATATCCGCACGGAAATCAAGAATACTTTGCAGGTGATAGAAATATAATTAATATTATGAAACGCAAGTCATCACATCATTGTGCCGCTTACGTTTTCACTATTCCATACGGTCTATGATTCTATGATAGCCATCGCTTCCATAATCCAGGCATCGCTTCACCCGTGAGACTGTCGCGCTGGACGCGCCGGTTTCATCCTGGACTTTCTGATAGGTCTGTCCTTCTTTGATCCTCTTGGCAACCTGGAACCTCTGCTTCAGGGACACCAGCTCATTGGTTGTGCATAAGTCATCGAAAAAATGATAGCAATCGTCCAGGGTTTCGAGTTTCAATATCCCTTCGAATAGATCATCGAGTTGTTCCCCTCTTAACTTATCTATCTGCATATTGCTCCCCTCCAGTAATACGACCATCATAACAAAACACTTTAGCTATTTAAAGCATTAAACCAATTATCTGAAATGTCTTGCATCTGCTTATTTTATTTGTTAATATTTTATTTATTGATTATTCTTTACCACACTAAAGTATTAAAGGAGACGCTGTATGGAGAACGCATTGATTATGAACCGTTTGAAACTTGCACAGGATTATACCCGGCTGCTTGATCAGGAAGGCTACCAGCTGATTGATATGAATATGGTCGAGCCTTTTCAAATCGAGGATAAGCGCCATCATTCCTCCACAATCATTTTTGAAAAAAATGAACAGATTTTCTCGATCCGCAGCGACTGGACAAGATCACTGTTGAATTATAATGAGAACTACTACCTCAGCCATCGTTTCTTTGGATACTTTGGCCCGGTGGTAAGGAACTATAAAACATTCTATCAGGCCGGTGTCGAGCTTTACGGCCCTACCGAAGATGAAGTACTGAAAAGTATCGACATGCATCTGTCATTCATCGAGGACAGGAATGGCGGGGAGTTCAGGTCCATCGTCGTCAACGATGACAAGCTTCTCGACTTTTATATCGAAAAGTATGGACTGGACACAGATATCCGCAAACTTGTATATGAAAAAAACCTGTCCGAACTCAAGAAGAGGCTCGGCAGCGAACACCCACTATACATTCTGATGGCGGCAAAAGTAAGTGAACAGATCAACCTTGTAAATAATGAATTTGGGGACACCGATATCATGAAGTTCCTGAACCATCTGAATGCATACCTTGAAAAATACAATATGAAGTTCATCCTGGATCTTTCTTTCCGTTCACCCCAGTCCTATTACAACGGTTTTTATTTCCAGATATTTTTAAATCATGACTATCCGCTCTTAAGCGGCGGGGAATACAACAGCAGTGCATTCGGCATTGCGGTCAATCTATCCAATGGAGGACTCTTATGATTACTGTCGCGCTGACCAAAGGTCGTCTTTTTAAAGACTTCATCAAATATATGGAAGAAAACAATCTGAGTGATTATATCGGGGCATTGACCGGGGAAACCCGCTCCCTCTATACAGTCGTGGATAACGTGAAATTCATCTTTGCCAAAGGACCGGATGTGCCGACGTATGTGGAAAGCGGCGTTGCCGATATCGGAATCGTCGGTTCGGACATCATCACAGAAGATGAATTCAATATTTTAAACGTTTCCCAGCTGCCGTTTGGTGACTGCCATTTCTCTGTCGCCGCCCTGCCCGGCCAGGAAGCATTCGATACAATCGCCACAAAATACACGAACGTGGCTTTTGAACATTTCAAAAGCAAGAAAAAAGATGTGTCACTCGTGCATCTCAACGGTTCCGTCGAGCTGGCACCGCTTCTCGGACTTTCCGATGCGATTGTCGATATTGTACAGACAGGCAGCACACTGAAGGATAACGGTCTGATCGAGTACGAAAAAATCATGGACATCCATGCACGCCTGATTGCCAATAAAAGAACGTTCTATACTAAAGAAGACGAAATATATGACTTCCTTACAGAAATCGGGGTGGTCTGATGAACGTTTCGGAATTCAAAGAAATTTTTCAGAATAACACAGAGACAGCCGGATTCGAGGGCATGGCGGACGTCATGGAAATCATCGAGGCAGTCAGACAGGAAAAAGACGCCGCACTCAGACAATATACCGAGAAATTTGACGGCCGCACGCTGGATTCTTTCAAAGTGCCCGCCGAAAAACTGGAAGACAGCTATAACGCCCTCCCGGATGCGGAGAGGCAGGCTTTGGAAAAGATCAAAAAGAGGATTGAAGCCTACCAGAGAACAATCAAATATGAAGATCAGGATGACGGGGAGTTCAAGTACGTGTATCACCCGATCGAAAAGGTCGGTGTCTACGTACCGGGCGGAACGGCATTATATCCATCGAGCGTCCTTATGACGGTCGTGCCGGCTCTTGCTGCCGGAGTCAGGGAAATCCATGTGGTGACGCCGACATTCGAAGAGAACAATATTACATTCGCCGCACTTCATATATGCGGCATTACAGACGTATACACAATCGGCGGGGCCCAGGCGATTGCCGCCCTCGCCTTCGGGACGGAATCCATTCCCAAAGTGGATAAGATCGTCGGTCCGGGCAACTACTATGTGGCTCTGGCGAAGCGGCTTTTATTCGGCGAAGTGGGCATCGACATGATTGCCGGGCCGAGTGAAATTCTGATCTATATCGATTCTGATGTGCATGTGGATGCGATCGTATATGATATTTTCGCCCAATCCGAACACGACCGGAATGCGCGTACGTTCCTGCTCAGTGAAGACCGGGCAATCATCGATTCGATTGAAGACAGGATGAGCGCACTCATTGACGCACAGCCCCGCGCTGAAATCATAAGGGAATCCATAGAAAACAATCACTACGCAGTTGTGGATTCACGTGAATCACTGCTCGGCCTTGTGAATTTCATCGCTCCGGAACATGTTTCCGTCCAGCATAAGGATTCTGAAATGATCATCAGCAATATCAAATATGCAGGGGCGGTGTTTGAAGGCTACTACTCACCGGAAGCGATCGGTGACTATGCAGCGGGACCATCCCACGTATTGCCCACAGACCGGACAGGACGATTCAGCCACGGGTTGAATGTAAATGACTTCCTGACAAGCCATGCGGTCATTTCACTTAAAGAAGATACTTTTAACGAAATAGCAGATCCGGCAATGACAGTCGCGAGACGGGAACAGCTGGACGCACACTATCAATCATTGAAAATCAGAACGGAGTGATCTAATGATCCACATGGACCGGAATACCAGTCCGATTTCCCCATTGTCTGATGCAGCCGTCAGGGAAGTCGTTGAAAATACTGTCCTCTACGAATATCCAAGTGATGAAATTGTACGATTCAAACAGCTCTATGCCGATTACTATAATATCAGGCCGGAACAGGTGGAAGTAGCGAACGGTTCTGACGAATGGATCCAGAAGACGATCATGACCCTCGGGAAAGACGGTGTCATGGCATTATCCCCCGACTTTGTGATGTACCAGGAATATTCGGGCCAGATGAATTTCACATTCGATACCATTCCCTGCGACGAAAACTTCCAATTCGATTTCGATAAAGTAATCGATGCAATCAACGAGAAGCGCCCGTCTTTATTCCTGATATCCATGCCGCATAATCCGACAGGCCAGTTGTTTGAGGACACTGCACTCGAACGCCTTTCAGAAGCGATGAAATCCGTCGGCGGATATGTGGTGCTTGATGAAGCCTATGCCGAATTTGCAGCGGATTATAAAAGACCTGAAGGGGAGCATATCGTCATCATCCGGACTTTGAGCAAGATTTTCGGCATCGCCGGGCTCAGAGTGGGAATGGCGATTGCCGACGGGGAAACATACAGGAAGATAACGCAGCTCAACCACCCCTATCCTGTGAACGCACTGTCTTTAAACCTGGCGAGCAGAATATTCGAAGATAAAAGTGAACTCGGGACATTTACAGACTACCAGCTCGAATCCAAAAGACAGCTGGCAGAAGCATTTCAAGCGGTTGAAGATAAAGTGAATATTATCGAATCCAACACCAACTTCATATTTACCTATGGGAGAAATGCGAAATCCCTCGGACAGTATTTATGGGATAATGGGTATCAGCCAAGGATGTACAACATCGATCCCCTGAACGATGTTGTCCGATATTCAATCATTAAACTCGAGGACTATGATGGATTGAAAAAATTAATCAATGAATGGAGCAATCAATATGATCAAGAAGGAAAGAGCAACACAGGAAACACAAATCTCAATTTCAATCGATGATAAGAAATCATTCAAAGAATCGCAGATTTCAACGAACGTCGGTTTTTTTGACCATATGCTGACGCTCCTCAGCTTCCATTCGGAACTTTATCTTGATGTGAAAGCAGACGGCGATAACGCAGTCGATGACCATCACACGGTGGAAGATGTGGGCATCATACTGGGCCAGCTGATCCGGGAGCTCTATACAGAAAAACAGTCCTATCAGCGGTACGGCACAACATACATCCCGATGGATGAATCCCTGGCCCGTGTTGTACTCGACCTGTCCGGACGTCCGCACTTGAACTTCCAGGCGGAATTCTCAAAAGAGAAGGTCGGCAATTTTGATACGGAACTCGTCATGGAGTTTTTCAATGCCCTCAGCATGAACAGCCGGATGACACTGCATGTCGATCTGCTTAAAGGCGGGAATACCCACCATGAAATCGAAGCGGTCTTCAAGGCCTTTTCGAGAAGTTTAAAAGCGGCACTTGCACCCAGTGAATCGGGAATCCCTTCCTCCAAAGGGGTTATCGAATGATCGGCATCGTAGATTATTCCCTGGGAAATATTCAAAATATCAAAAATGCACTCGATAAACTTGGCTATCCATATATGTTATCCAGCAGACACAGTGACCTTTTAAACTGTGATGTCGTCATCCTGCCGGGTGTGGGCCATTTCGGAAGTGCCATCAACACCATCGATGCACTTGGAATCAAAGATGAATTGCTTGAGATCGCCAAAACTAAAAGGATCATCGGCATCTGTCTCGGGATGCAGCTGTTGTTCGAATCCAGCGAAGAAGGAAATGTCAAAGGCCTGGGACTTTTAAAAGGACATGTCCGTAAAATAGATACACCGTATGTCATTCCACATTTAGGATGGAATACCCTGAACAGCAATAATGAAAAACTAAACGGCAAAGATGTTTATTTCATCCATAGTTATATGGTCGAAGATGCGGCCGACATCATCGCAACGAGTGACTATGGTGCTGATGTACCCGCAATTGCCCAAAAGGATAATATCATCGGAATCCAGTTCCATCCCGAGAAATCAGGAGATGCTGGATTGGAAATATTAAAACACGCCATTGAAGGAGGATTTTAAAAATGAATATCATCCCTGCCATCGACATCATCGACGGTAAAAACGTCCGCCTCACCCAAGGGGATTACGATCAGAAAACAGCAATGAAGCGCACACCGGAGGAAGCGATCCAGTTTTATTCAAGTTTTGAACAGGTCAAACGAATCCATATTGTTGACCTGATGGGTGCACTTAAACAAAATGCGCAGGAAACGACAGTGATTGAGCAGCTGAAATCACTGACGGATCTCCCCCTTCAAATCGGCGGCGGCCTGAGAAGCATTGAAACGATTGAACAATATGATGCGATCGGCATCGATTATTTCATTCTGGGTACAAAAGCGATTCTGGATATCGAATGGCTGAAAGATGTGGCTGAACAGTTCCCCGATCGTGTATTTGTGGGCACTGATGCCAAAGAGAACGATATTTATGTCAACGGATGGACAGAAAACAGCAATATCACCATCGACGACTATATTAAAGAAATCGAGAATCTGGACATCGCGGGCATCATCTACACCGATATCAACAAGGATGGCATGAACCAGGGACCGAACTTCGAGAATACGCAACGCATAAACGAATTGACACGGCATACAGTCATAGCAAGCGGCGGTGTCAGGGATAAAACCGATCTCGATAAGCTCGAGTCCATGGGCATCAATAATGCGATTGTCGGCAAAGCCAGTCACACTGATTCATTTTGGAGGGATATCAAATGATTAAAAAAAGAATCACCCCCTGTTTGGATGTTAAAGAAGGCCGCGTTGTAAAAGGCGTCAATTTCGTCGGGCTCAGGGATATCGGGGATCCGGTCGAACTTGCCAAGAGATACAACGAAGAGGGTGCGGACGAACTCGTCTTTTTGGATATTTCAAAAACACAGGATGGCCACGACCTGATGATAGATGTCATCAGAGAAACAGCAAAAGAACTCTTCATCCCGCTGACAATCGGCGGCGGCATATCTTCGATTGAAGACATACGGCAACTACTTAATGCGGGCGCAGATAAAGTCAGCATCAATTCTGCCGCATTGAAGGATCCGGATCTGATCGAAACGGCGTCAGCGGTATTCGGCAAACAATGCATCTGCATCGCAATCGATGTGAAATACGATCCGGAGAAAGCGGATTATTTCGTATTTACCCATGGCGGATCAAAAGATACCGGCATTCGTGCATTCGACTGGGTCGTCCAATGTGCCGAACGCGGCGCCGGCGAACTGCTCATCACAAGCATGGATCACGACGGGGTGAAACAGGGATTCGATGTTGATTTTCTGAAACAGGCAAATGCACTCGTCAATATACCGATCATCGCAAGCGGCGGTGCCGGAAACGAAGTGCACTTCGCCGAAGTGTTCAAAGAAACGGGTGTATCCGCCGGACTCGCCGCTTCCATATTCCATAACAAAGAAGTGGAAATAAAAGATCTGAAACAGAAATTGCAGGAGGAAGGATTCGAGGTGAGACTTTCATGAAACCGAATTTTGAAAAAGGAAACGGCCTATTATCCGTCATTCTGCAGGACTACAAAACAAAACAGGTGCTGATGAACGGCTTCATGAACGAAGAGGCCTACCGGAAGACGCTCGAAGACAGGGTCGTCTGGTTTTATTCCCGCACGAAAGAGAGACTGTGGAAAAAAGGGGAAACGAGCGGTCACATACAAGCTGTGAAAGAGATGGCCCTCGACTGCGACCAGGACGCACTGCTCATCCAGGTCGAACCCAAAGGGCCAACCTGTCATTTGGGTACACAGAGCTGCTTCGGGGATGACTTCTTCAACCTGCAGACTTTGGAAAAGATAGTGGACCAGAAAGTTGGAAACCCACAGGAAGGGTCCTACACGAAATACTTAACAGAAGAAGGCACGGATAAAATACTTAAGAAATGCGGCGAAGAGATGACGGAAGTTGTGATTGCTGCGAAAAACAATGACAGCACTGAACTCGTTGATGAAACAAGCGACCTGCTCTATCATCTGCTCGTTCTGCTGAAAAACCAGGATGTTTCCCTGAAGGATGTTGAGGACAGATTGGGAGAACGCCATGGAGAAAATCTGTCATATAAAGTGCGCGGGGAAATTGAAGAGTGGTAGGATAAAGATGCCGATATCCGAGGAGTGTCTTTAAATGAGCGAAAATAATATGCACGGTGTTCAGAGTAAGTATATTGCCCTGGGATTAAGCCTGGGCGTCGTTTTAGGAGCGATATTAGGCTATCTCCTCCATATAGTTCTGGATAATATCATGTTCCTCCCCGTGGGCATCACATTAGGCCTTACTGCAGGTCTCCTGTTCGGTGCAGCTTTTGGCAGAAATAAAAATAAACAACATGATAAGGAGCATGGAAAAGACTGAGGCGTAGGCGCCTCAGTCTTTTCCCGGTTTTAGAGGCTTTAAGAATAGAAGATTCGAATTCGGGTACATATATAATGAATCCAGTACGCACGCAGAAGCATAACAGTTTTTATTTAAATTCGCACATTATGATTTTGAAGATGAAAGGGGATCAAAATGAAAAACATGGATATGAAGTCTGTCGTGACTTCCTTCGTCATCGGGATACCCGTCGGCCTGGTATTCGGCTACATGATTACTATACTGACAGAAAACTATGTTTATTTATGGGCAGCCGGCATTCCACTCGGCATAATATTCGGTATTATCCTTGCAGTTCCCATGGCCAAAGGCAAGAACAGATCTGCCAAAGAAATTATGAAACATGAAGAAGATAAGAAAGACTGAGGATTTTTTATATTCCTCAGTCTTTTTCAAGTTCAACAGCTTGCTTATACGGATACTAAACTGTAAAACAATGAAGCGAAATGATGAAATGAACGTTCATTATGTCTTGTCCGTATTATTGAATGACCCCTTGCCCACCGCCTTGACAGTTGCTTCAAAATTAACATATAATCCATATAGGTTTAGTAGGATTTTTTGAGGAGGCGAGGTGCACTATGAAAGTAAGGCTGAAGCAGGTTAATAAATCTTTCCAAAAAGGCAAGAATGACTCGCTTAATGTTCTGGATAATATTGATTTCAACATCAATGAAGGAGAGTTCGTGTCTCTAATCGGGCCTTCCGGGTGCGGTAAATCGACCATATTAAAATTAATCGCCGGTCTGGATTATCCCACTTCAGGAGAAGTGCTCATGAACGATAAAAAGATCAAGGGGCCCGGGACAGACCGTGTGGTTGTGTTCCAGGAAGGCGGCTTATTCCCCTGGATGACCGTATTCGAAAACGTTACATATGGACTTTTACGTAAAAAGATGACTAAAAAAGAAGCAGAGGAAAAAGCGATGGAAGGTCTCAAAATGGTCCACCTTGGGAACTTCATACAGTCATATCCGCATGAACTCTCAGGCGGAATGAAGCAGCGGGTTGCAATCGCCCGTGCCCTCGTCATGGACCCCGATGTACTTTTGATGGACGAACCCTTTGCTGCACTTGATGAGCAGACCCGGCTTGTCCTCCATAAAGAACTCCAATCCATCTGGGCAGAGACCGGCAAGACGATTTTATTCATCACCCATAACATCCGCGAAGCGTTGACACTCTCAGACAGGGTGTTGCTCATGAGCACGAGACCCGGTGCGATTAAGCAGGAGTTCACCGTGCAGGCTGCAAGGCCCAGAGATCCTTCTGACAGTAATATTGTGGAGCTGGAGCGGCGCGTGATGCATGAACTGGAAGAAGAAATGGAAAAAGTGCTGAAGGAGGAATTCGGCGATGACTACACTCTTGCGAAGAGTAACATTCACGATAGTGATAATAGCCATATGGGAAGTCATATCTAAACTGGGTATCTTTCCCACTTTCATGTTTCCACCTCTGATCATCCCGAATGATCCGGGTGGAGTCACAGTTTTAAAAACATTGTTCAGCGGCATATTGTCCGGTCAGATCCTCAGTGCGACGGGTGTGACCCTCAGCCGTCTGCTCATCGGATTCTTCATAGCAGTGGTACTCGGACTCACGTTCGGCTTTTTGATCGCACGCTACAAATGGGTGGATGACACGCTGGGATATTTCGTCACAGCATTACAGTCCATCCCGAGTATCGTATGGTTCCCGCTTGCGATTGTATGGTTCGGTCTCGGTACCACTGCAATTTTATTCATCGTCGCAATTGGTGCGACATGGACAATGACGGTCAACTCCAGTGCAGGGTTCAAAAACGTTCCAAGCATTTATATCAATGCCGCACGAACACTTGGATCGTCCGGGGCCCATCTGCTCAGAACAGTTATTCTACCCGCTTCCGTCCCCCATATCATTTCGGGGCTCCGTGTCGCCTGGGCCTTTGCCTGGCGTGCAATCATGGCCGGGGAACTGCTTGGCGCAGCAGGCGGCTTGGGGTATCTGCTTGACTTGGGACGCTCCACGCAGGCGATGGACCTGGTCCTTTCGATCATGATTGTCATCGGTGTCATCGGTACGATTATAGATAACCAGATATTCTTAAGAATGGAACGCTCTGTTGCCAGAAAATGGGGCCTTAGAACATAAAGGAGAGAATAATTCACATGAAAAAAACACTGTTTGGCTTGTTAACTATGCTGGCACTCATCATTTCCGGGTGCGGCGGCGGTGGCTCGGGAGAGTCCGCAGAAGAAGTGCGTATCGGCTACTTCCCTAACTTCACACATATCACAACAATCATTGCACTTGAAAATGGCTACTTTCAGGAAGAATTCGGAGAAGACATTAACATCGATACAATGACTTTCCCTGACGGAAGCGCATTTATGGAAGCCCTGTCGACAGATGAATTTGACATCGGAACAGTCGGCCCGTCACCGACAACAAATACTTACCTGAGAAATCCCGCCCATGAAATCATTGCAGGTGCTGTGAATGGCGGTGCCGTCCTTGCGACTGCAGAGCACTCAGATATAGAGAGTGCAGAGGACCTTAAAGGGACAAGAATTGCAATTCCGACTATCGGTTCCACCCAGGACATCATGCTGCGTAAAGTGCTTCAGGATGCAGGACTCACGGCAGAAGACGTAGAAATGATGCCGCAGGCTCCCGCTGACACTTCCACACTCTTCCTCCAGGAAGATGTAGATGCTGCAGCCACACAGGAACCATGGGGTGTATTCCTGGAGACCCAGACGAACGCAGACATCCTTCTCGATGAAGAGGAGTTCGCATGGGGAACTGAATCCACAACGACAGTCGTCACAGCCCGCCAGGGATTTACAGACAATAACCCGGAGCTGACAGAAGCATACATCCGCGCACATATGAAAGCCATTGAATTCTTTGAACAGAATCAGGAAGAAGCTGTACAGATATTCGTTGATCATATTGCAGAAATCTCCGGTCAGGAGCTTGATTTCGAAGAGACATTAAAAGCAAGCAACCGTTTAAATCCAACGTATGAAATCAATGAGGAAGTCCTGCAGGAGATGGCGACAATCAGTAATGAAGCGGATTACACACCCTCCGATGATATCGAAGGACTCGTCAACACTGAGTTTTTGGATGCTGCATTGGAAAATGAATAGAGATATCCAATAGAAAAACAGGAAGGCGGGATGTGAATTTTCACATCCCGCCTTCTTATTATATTCGTTTGAACCCTTCTCCCGGAGTCATCATTTTGTTTGCTTCTTTGTTTCAAGCGCGTCCCTTTTGCCCCTATGATCTATGAACAGACCAATTAACGTCAATATTACAAAAGGCAGCAGCCAGCCGAGTCCATCTCTTGATAACGGAATAGCAAGATATACAGCAGATATGGAGTCACTATTCAGCAGACCGTTAGTATATATGATTTCCATTATGGAAATGCTAAGCGTTACAATGACTGGCAGTATATAAGCATATTTCAATTCGAAACCGATAAATATATTTATCAAGGATACCAGAACAAGCACGATGGACAACGGATAGAGGAATGTCAGCAAAGGCAATGCCAGACTGAGTATCGTCTCCAATCCAAGAGTTGTAAAGAAAAAGCCTACAGCAGTGAAGATTGTGACATAGATCTTATATGAAATCCTGTTATATTGTCTGAAGGCGAATTCCGCACAGGCATTGACCAGTCCGGTGCATGTCGTCAGACATGCCAGAACCACAATGGAGGAGAACAGCAGGTCTCCAAAGTTTCCGAAAATGCGCAAGGAATTATACGTAAGTATATCCGTGCCATCCTGATAGCCATTCCTGCTCGTCGTCCCGCCGATATATGCCAGGGAAAAATAGACTATAGCCAGAAGTCCGGATGAAAGGATACCGGCTTTGATTACAGAAAATATAATTTTGGACTTATCCGTAATCCCTGCATATTTAAAACCATTGACGATCACGATTGAAAAAGCAAGTGCCGCAATCAGATCCATTGTGAAATATCCTTCCAGAACGCCCGAGATAAAAGGCGTCCCGCTATACTTGCCCTCTGAAGCCTGCAACGGGGCTTCCGGACGGAAAATTGCGTATATGGAAAGCAGTGCAATCCCAATCAACAGCAAAGGTGTCAGCAGTTTTCCTATATTATTCACTATTTTCGTGGGGTTCAATGCAGCGATGTAGACAACGATGAAAAAGATTATGGAAAATATAATCAAAGTAATGGAATTATGTACGGGCAGAAGATTCCCTGTTCCAATCTCATAAGCGACGTTCGCAGCTCTCGGAATACCGTAGAATGCACCGATCGACATGTAGATCAGGATAGCGAATATCAGACCGAATAAGGGATGTACAGGCTTCCCTATTCTTTCCACCCCTTCATCATAATAAGCGACAACGATTACCGTAATAAATGGCAGCAGTATACCGGTGACCGTGAACCCTGTCATCGCAACCCACATCTTCTCACCCGCCAGATGTCCGAGCATCGGTGGGAAAATCAGATTTCCTGCACCAAAAAACAACGAAAACAACATCAGGCCGGATATTAATACTAAACGATTCATCAAAATCCCCCTCAATAAAAAAGTACCATTAATAAAGGACGGTCATATAACCGTGGTACCACCTCTAATAATCTCCGGCTCCAACCAGCTGTAAGAACCGTTCAATATAGATTTTGATAACATGTAATCAACACGGGATCGCTTACTGATTTCAGCAATCCACCCTTAGAAGATTTGATATTCTGAATCAACTTCGGCCGCTTCACACCTGCCACAGCTCTCTGATTTTCCTGTTCATCCAAAAGGTTCTTCCGGGTTGTATTCAGTTAAAATACTTAATCAATTATAAGACTCTTTAAAACATTGTCAATATACCAGACGATTATGAATGCTGCTTTTATAGATCGGAAAGGTCATATTGGAATTTGCAAAATAAAAGTAATACGTCCCGGTTTAATTGTAAACGGTATACCCGTTGTGAACCTGCTGGGGGGAACCGGAAATTACAGGCATTGACGCCGATCGCCGGATTACCGCGAAAGATATATTTGGCACTGATTAAGAATATTCCATCCTATATCGGGAAATGAAGAATATCACTTATATAAAATGGAGGCGTCTATAATGGCAAAGAAGAATCGTAATGGATTGACCGTAGTCATTGCCGGTGCATCGAGCGGATTCGGTAAAGGTGTGGCGCGCAGACTTGCAGAAGAGGGAGCGAACGTTGTGCTGGGTGCACGGCGTACACACCTCGTCGAAGCGTTGGCAGAAGAACTGGGCCCTGCTGCCACGGCCGTAACGATGGATATCAGCAGAGAGGAAGACGTCAAAAAGCTCTCCGATACAGCGATTGAAAAACACGGAAGCATTGACGTATGGATCAACACAGCGGGTGTCGGCCTGATTGGCCCCTACACTGAGATTCCCGTCGAAGATTTTAAACGCATACTCGAGATAAACGTACTGGGTACGATGATTGCCAGCCAGTATGCCCTGAGGCATTTCAAAAAACAGGATACGGGCACACTGATCAATATAGGATCGATCGCTGCCAAAGTGCCGTTCCCTTATTATACGAGCTACAGTGCGAGCAAATATGCAGTATCCGGTTTGAGTTATGCCCTGCAGAGAGAAATGGAAGCCGAAGGATATGAAGAAATTAAAGTGTGCACGGTTCACCCATGGGCAACCGATACGCCATGGTTCGACCACTCCGGCAACTATTCCGGACACCGTGCCCAGATGAAACCGATGGATGACCCGGAAAGTGTGAATGATGCAATCATCGATCTCATCGACAATCCACAGGAAAGTGTGGAAGTCGGTGTGAAGACAAAAGGTTCGGCAATTTCAGAAAGCCTGCTGCCTGGATTGACCGAAAAATTCAATGCCAATCATGTACAGAATGTCATTGAAGATGCGCCGCCCGTCCCGGACACCTCAGGAAGCCTGCATGAGCCGATGGACGGCGGCACGGAAGTGTCGGCCGGATTGCGTGACCGGATGAAGGCGGATAAGAAAAATAAAAAGGATTAGCATTGTTCAAAGATCATATTAAAAATTTAAGAGAGAACCATTCCCGTTATAATGGGAATGGTTCTCTCTTATTTTATATTTCAACCGATAATTCTTTCTGCACGCATGCTTCCACCATATCTATAAAGTACTGATGAAACACAGTTGAATCCGTAAGTTCGGGATGGAATGAAATCCCCAAATGTCTGTCTGACCGTACCGCAACAATTTTCCCTTCAACCTGGGAGAGAATCTCTACTCCTGTACCCGTTGAGGTGATGTGGGGCGCTCTGATGAAGACCGCGGCGGCTTTTTCATCGATGCCCCGGACGTCGAGGTCCGCTTCAAAACTGTCGATCTGCCTGCCGAATGAATTTCTTTCCACTGTGATATCGAGCTTGCCCAAATGCCCTTCTTCGGATCCGACGACATTTTCAGCAAGCAGTATCAGGCCGGCACATGTGCCGAACATCGGCAGCTCACTCCTGCGAAGTGCTTCCGTGAAGCCGTAACGATCCATCAGACGGCGCATTGTAGTGGATTCTCCCCCGGGTATAATGAGTCCATCCACCAGATCCAGCGCTTCAACCTTTTTAATCGGCAGTGCTTCATGCCCGCACGCTTCTACGAGTCCTGCGTGTTCCCTTACTGCGCCCTGCAGCGCGAGTATGCCGATTTTCATTACCATCCGCGCTCCTGCATTCTTTCTTCTAATGAAAGCTGGTTGATATCGATGCCTTTCATTGCAGTGCCGAGCTCTTTTGCGAGTCTGCCGATTAATTCGTAGTCCTGGTAGTGTGTTGTCGCTTCTACGATCGCTTTGGCAAATTTCTCAGGATTCTCTGATTTGAATACACCTGATCCGACAAATACACCGTCTGCGCCGAGTTCCATCATAAGTGCCGCATCCTGCGGTGTTGCAACGCCGCCTGCTGCGAAGTTGACTACCGGCAGTTTGCCCAGTTCTTTTATTTCTTTCAGTACATCATACGGTGCGCCATGGTTTTTTGCTTCAGTCATCAGTTCATCATCACTCATTACTGAAATCTGACGTACTTCCTGATTGACCAGTCTCAGGTGTCTGACTGCCTCAACGATATTGCCGGTGCCCGGTTCCCCTTTTGTTCTCAGCATGGATGCGCCTTCTCCGATACGTCTTGCCGCTTCGCCGATGTTACGGCACCCGCATACGAATGGAACTGTATATTCATCTTTCTTCAGGTGGAATACTTCATCTGCCGGTGTAAGCACTTCAGATTCATCTATATAGTCCACTCCGAGAGATTCCAATACCCTCGCTTCTGTAATATGGCCGATTCTGCATTTTGCCATTACCGGAATTGATACCGCATTGACGACTTCCTCAACGATTCTTGGATCACATGCCCTTGCGACACCGCCTGCTGCCCTGATGTCGGACGGCACACGTTCAAGTGCCATCACAGCGACTGCCCCTGCTGCTTCTGCAACTTTCGCCTGCTCGGCATTGACCACATCCATGATTACGCCACCCTTTTGCATTTCCGCCATTCCTCTTTTAACTCTTTCTGTACCTGTCTGCTGCATTCTTTACGACTCCCTTTCTTGTTTGCGTTTATATTGAAATAGTATAGAATAAAATCTGAATACTCAAAAGTATCAGTTTGAATTAAATTGAGGAGGTCAGATTATGCTGATCACTTTGGATAAAAGTTCAGAAGTGGCTCTATTCGAACAGATTTATAACAGTATAAAGAAGCAGATTATTGAGGGGGAGCTGGCGAATAATGAGAAACTGCCGAGTAAACGCCAGCTGCAAAGCGATTTGTCCATCAGCCAGACAACGATCGAAAATGCCTACGGCCGGCTGGCTGATGAAGATTTGATATACAGCAGGGAAAAAAGCGGCTACTTTGTCACACCGATCGAGCAGCTGAAACAGGGAGATAAAACTTCTGTCCATAATATAAAAAGGGAGAAGAAAAAAGAATATGCGCTGCCG
This sequence comes from Salinicoccus sp. HZC-1, assembly GCF_046736035.1. GTDB lineage: Bacteria > Bacillota > Bacilli > Staphylococcales > Salinicoccaceae > Salinicoccus. The sequence goes on from NZ_CP177130.1 coordinate 2,696,091, forward strand.
CTTGGTTCCATCGACACGACAATCGTCCAGAGTGATGTATTGAAGCACATTGCACGGGAAATCTATTCGGATGATGAGCTGTTGAACCTGGGGGATGAAAGCGGAGAGCGGAAGCTTAAAGAACAGATCAGACATTACCTGCACATCAACCGGGGAGTGATATGTTCGACTGATCAGATTTTTATCGGCCCTTCTACCGAATTTTTGCTTGAGCAGGTTTTATATCTGCTGAAATACCCCCAAATGACAATTGAAGATCCGGGCTATCCGGTGATTAAGAAGGTGCTGAACCGTCTTGAAAGTGAAGTGGACTTTGCTGCGGTGCTTGAAGACGGCGTGGATGTTGAAGCGGTGCGGGCATTGAATAACCCGGTAGTCCATGTAACACCCTCGCATCAATTTCCAAGCGGTGTGGTCCTGTCTTTAAAGAAACGCATTCAATTACTGAATCATGCCAGTGTCACAGACAGCTACATAATCGAAGATGACTATGACAGTGAGTTCAGGTACACCGGAAGGCCCTTATCCTCACTGCAGGGGCTGGATCAGAACGACAGGACCATTTATATGAGTACGTTCTCCAAATCGCTCTATCCCTCCCTGAGGCTCTCCTGCATGGTGCTGCCGAAGCCGCTTGCCGAACTTTATTATACAAAGCAGCTTTCCTGCAACGTACCCAGACAGATGCAGCACATCGTCGCAGCATTTATGGAGCGCGGATATCTGAACCGGCATATTAACAGGGTCCGCAAAATCTACAGAACAAAGATGGAGACGATTACTCAATGGATCAGAACGGAATATATAGACGTTGAAATATACGGGGAGCATACCGGCATGCATTTTCTGATCCGGATTCCGGGAAAAGACCTTGGAGATTCAGCTGAGAGACACAATATCGTCCATGGCAACAAATACTCCCATGAGAGAAAGATGACCGATACAGTGCTGATCGGAATCGGGGAAAAGGAAACTGAAGAAATCATAAGGATACTATCCGCATTTCTGGATGATATTTTTCCAAAATAAAAAAGCACGGATATTTCCGTGCTTTTTGAATGGGCCTAAGTGGACTCGAACCACCGACCTCACGCTTATCAGGCGTGCGCTCTAACCAGCTGAGCTATAGGCCCTCAATCTAATATGTAATTGAAAAATAAGTGGAGACTAGCGGGATCGAACCGCTGACCTCCTGCGTGCAAAGCAGGCGCTCTCCCATCTGAGCTAAGCCCCCAAAAAAATATTATTAAAATAATGCGGGTGAAGGGACTCGAACCCCCACGTCGATAAAGACACTAGATCCTGATTCTAGCGCGTCTGCCAATTCCGCCACACCCGCGTATTAAAATCGGGAAGACAGGATTCGAACCTGCGACCCCTTGGTCCCAAACCAAGTGCTCTACCAAGCTGAGCTACTTCCCGTGGTTGTACAAGCGCGCCCGAGAGGACTCGAACCCCTAGCCTTCTGATCCGTAGTCAGACGCTCTATCCAATTGAGCTACGGGCGCATAAATGTATATATAAATAAAATCTGTTTAGCTGCAAAAAAATAAAACGGCATGACCGTTAATAAAAATGGAGCGGAAGACGGGATTCGAACCCGCGACCCCCACCTTGGCAAGGTGATGTTCTACCACTGAACTACTTCCGCAATATAGTAATAATGCCGGCCAGAGGACTTGAACCCCCAACCTACTGATTACAAGTCAGTTGCTCTACCAGTTGAGCTAGGCCGGCTATTAATGGTGGAGAATGACGGGTTCGAACCGCCGACCCTCTGCTTGTAAGGCAGATGCTCTCCCAGCTGAGCTAATTCTCCTGTGGAACTTATTAATAACATCGACTTTTTTATAATATACTATATTGGCTGTTAAAGTCAATGTTTATACAGTTTTTATTAATGAAATAATACACCCGCATCACCACGGGTGCATTATTTTTGAACTTTTACATCATTTCATTCTCATATAAGGGAACAATAGTACATCTCTGATGGATGCTGAGTCTGTCAGCAACATGATCAGACGGTCGATACCGATACCGAGTCCGCCTGTTGGCGGCATACCGTATTCAAGTGCTTCCAGGAAGTCTTCATCCATTTCATGCGCTTCGTCGTTACCCGCTTCTTTTTCCGCAACCTGCGCTTCGAAACGTCTTCTCTGATCGATCGGGTCGTTAAGTTCCGTGAATGCATTCGCATGCTCACGTCCAACGATAAAGAGTTCGAAACGGTCCGTGAATCTCGGATCTTCCGGGTTTTGCTTGGCAAGCGGCGAAATTTCAATCGGATGTCCGAATACAAAGGTCGGTTGAATCAGAGTTTCTTCTACTTTCTGTTCAAAGAATTCATTCAGAATATGGCCGTATGCCATAGTGGACTGCACTTGGACACCATGCTCTTTTGCGAGCGCATGCGCTTCTTCGTCCGTTTTCACCTCATAGAAATCAACACCGGTCTGCTCTTTGACAGCATCCACCATGTGCACGCGTTTCCACTTCGGAGTCAGGTCGATCTGTTCTCCGCCGTATTCGACGACAGTTGAACCTGTTACATGGTCCGCAATGTGTTCGATCATTTCTTCTGTAAGATCCATGATGTCGTGGAAGTCTGCATATGCTTCATAGAGCTCGATCATTGTGAACTCAGGGTTGTGTCTTGTCGAAATCCCTTCGTTTCTGAATACACGGCCGATTTCATATACTTTCTCCAGCCCGCCGACAATCAGACGTTTCAGATGGAGTTCAATCGCAATACGCATGAACAGTTCCATGTCGAGCGCGTTATGATGGGTCACGAACGGACGTGCCTGTGCACCTCCGGCGATTGTATGCATCATCGGCGTCTCAACTTCGAGGAAACCACGCTGATTCAAGTAATTGCGCATTTCCTGGATAATAAGACTTCTCTTGATGAAAGTCTCTTTGGAGTCTTCACTCACAATCAGATCCAGGTAACGTTTACGATAGCGTTCTTCGACATCTTTAAGCCCGTGATATTTATCCGGCAGTGGTCTGAGTGCCTTGGTAAGCAAGGAGAATTCCTTCGCTTTGACAGACAGCTCACCCGTGTTTGTTTTAAACATGACACCTTTAATACCAACAATGTCACCAAGGTCCGCCTGATTCCAAATATCAAAAGCCTCCTCACCGATCTGATCCTTGCGTACATAAATCTGAATCTGGCCTTTAATATCCTGGATATGTGCGAATCCCGCTTTACCTTTACCGCGCTTTGTCATTATACGCCCTGCGATTACAGTACCGGACTCATCTTCTTTCTCCGCCAGTTCCTCTTTGGAAAACTGGTCCCATTCCGTTTTAAGCTGATCTGAATAAGCAGTCCGCTCGAATTTTTCACCAAATGGATCGATTCCAAGATCGACTAGCTGCTGCATTTTTTCGCGTCTTACCGCCAACTGGTCATTTATTTCTTCGCTCACGTATCTCTCTCCTATACTGTCAATTCTTTTTTATTTTCCTGATGCTCTTCGATAAATCCGTCTATAATGCCGGCAAGCTCATCCCGAGTTTCCGACTGGTTGATCAGTTTGCGCATCTTCCCGTTGCCCTTGATTCCTTTTAAGTACCATGAAGCATGTTTGCGCATTTCCATGACGGCAACTTTCTCACCTTTGAGATGGATCAGGCGATCCATATGGAGCTTGAGCACTTCCATCTTTTCTTCCATTTCAGGCTCGCCTGCAAGCTCGCCGGTTTCAAGATAGTGCACTGTCCTGTAAATCATCCAGGGGTTACCGAGCGCTTCCCTTCCGATCATCACAGCGTCAACTCCTGTTTCCTCCAGCATCTTTTCAGCAAGTTCAGGAGATGCCACATCACCGTTGCCGATGACAGGGATATTCACCGCTTCTTTTACCTGCCTGATAATATCCCAGTCGGCCGTACCTTCATACATCTGTTCTCTTGTACGTCCATGCATACTGATGGCAGCGGCTCCCGCCTTCTCTGCCATCTTTGCGTTCTCAACCGCATAAATATGTTCGCTGTCCCAGCCGATACGCATTTTCACCGTGACCGGTTTTGATACATTCTCGACAACAGCACTCACCATATCATAGATCTTTTCTGGATCGAGCAGCCAGCGGGCCCCCGCTTCACAGCGGATGATTTTCGATACCGGGCATCCCATGTTGATATCGATGATATCCGCAGTCGTATTCTGATCCACATACTTCGCCGCCTCAACGAGGGTCTCTTTCTCCCCGCCGAATATCTGAAGGGATAAGGGACGTTCATTCTCATCGATATACAGCATTTTCATCGTTCTTTCATTGCCGAATAAAAGTGCCTTGTCACTGATCATTTCAGCGCACACAAGACCTACGCCAAATTCCTTTACAGTCAATCTGAAGGCAGCATTGCACACACCGGCCATCGGTGCCAATACTACACGGTTTTCGATCTCTACATCTCCGATTTTAAAGATTTGTTTCACCTGCTTCCAATTCTTTTCTCAAAGTCTCTATCGTCTTGTTAAAACCCGGGTGTACTGCATCGCCCGCTATTTCCGATAACGGATCAAGTACAAAAGCCCGCTTATGCATCTGAGTGTGCGGGATGCTTAGATCATCCAGTGAAAGCTCCAGATCCTCATACAGTAAAATATCAATATCTATTGTGCGCGGACCCCAGACCTCTTTACGTACCCGGCCCAATTCGTGCTCAATTGACAACACACTCTCCAAAAGGTCCAGAGGTGAGATACGCGTTTCAATCTCTACGCACATGTTCATAAAGTCCGGCTGATCCGTCTTTCCGTACGGCTCCGTGTCATACAGTGACGAACGTTTCGTCACATTTATTTCAACTTGTTCCCCGAGCCTGCGGATGGCAGATTCCAGGTTCTCCCTGCGGTTCCCCAGGTTGCTCCCGAGACCCAAATATGCAACTGCCATTATTCTTCCCGCTTTCTATTCAATGTAATGCTGACATTGTCATAATTCCCCTCAATCGGAGGGTTTGTTTTCGTTATTGTCACTTCTGTCCCTATTATTTTATCATACCGGTCAAATAAGGACTTCGACACTCTTTCCGCCAAATGTTCGATTAGATTCACCGATTCGCCTTTAATGATTTCTTCGATCATTTCATACGCTTCACCGTAGTGAACGGTCTGTTCCAGGTCATCAGCCACAGAAGCCCCTTTCAAGTCCAGATACATGATTACATCTGTAACAAAAAACTGGCCGAGCTGACGTTCGGCATCAAACACACCATGATATGCGTATGTTTTAATCCCATTAATTTTGATGTTGTCCATCAAGCTCCCCCTTAAGCGTTATATAGGCATCTGACAGCTTGCGGTTTAAAGCAACATTATGAACGCGCACTGCATCGATGCCCTTGTCGATACCGTGAATTGTCGTCGCCGCCGTCGCTTCGTCCCGCTGAGCCGCCGGCAGATTTTCATCCATAAGCTCGCGGATCATGCGTTTGCGGCTCGTCGCAAGCAGCACCGGATATCCCACATCAACCAGCTCATCCAGCCGGCGCATGACTTCGAGTTCTTCCTCGCGCGACTTCACAAAACCTATGCCTGGATCCAGCCAGATATTTTCGTCTTTGACACCATGTGATTTTGCGAGGGCTGCCGACTCCTTGAGCTCACGGATCATATCTTCCACGACATCGTCATATTTCCCGTGATCATTGTTGTGCATCAAAAATATCGGCGCATCAAAGTCGCGTGCTGCATCCAGGATCGTTTCATCATATGTTCCGCGCCACTGGTCATTGATCATGGTTGCGCCCGCTTGCAATGCTCTTTTTGCCACAGGGCCGCGGAAAGTGTCGATCGAAATTTCAACTCCGAAATCCCGAATCGCTTCTATTACAGGCACAACGCGGCCGATCTCTTCCGCTTCCGTAATTTCCGTATATCCGGGGCGGGTTGAATATCCGCCGACATCTATGATATCCACACCTTCTTCAACCATTCTGCGCGCATGTCCGACTGCATCTTCTACAGAATGATACTTGCCGCCGTCACTGAATGAATCCGGCGTTACATTAAGAATGCCCATTATTTTGAGCCGCTTCATATTATCATCCTCTATTCCACAATAATAGACATATTATAACATGATTCCAAGGTGAAATATAATGGCAGATATAGAAAATAAAATACCACATCCCCTGGGGGACATGGTATTTTATCCATCGTTTTCATTGGTTTTAATCTTCGAAATTGAAAAGTGGTGTAGAAAGGTATCTCTCACCATTGGACGGCAGAACTGTAATGACGTTCTTGCCTTTTCCTAGTTTTTTAGCTACCTGGATTGATGCTTCAACTGCTGCTCCGGAAGAAATACCGCCGAGGATTCCTTCTTTAGCTGAGAGTTCACGCGCTCTTTCCATAGCAATTTCGTTGCCTACTGTAATGACTTCATCGTAAATTTCAGTATCCAGCGTACCGGGAATAAAGCCTGCGCCTAAACCTTGAAGTTTATGCGGACCAGGTTCACCGCCGCTGAGTATTGCGGAATCTTCAGGCTCAAGTGCATAGATTTTGACTTCAGGATGCGCCTCTTTTAACACTTTGCCTGCCCCTGAAATCGTTCCGCCAGTACCGATACCTGAAACGAATCCGTCAACAGTAAGGCCTTCTGTCTGTTCTACAAGTTCTTTACCTGTTGTTTCAGCGTGAATTTGCGGGTTCGCCATATTTTCGAATTGCTGGGGCATGAAGTAGCCGTGTTTTTCAACGAGCTCTTCCGCTTTTTTAATTGCGCCCTTCATTCCTTCGGCACCCGGTGTAAGAATCAGTTCCGCACCGTACGCTTTGAGCAGGTTACGGCGTTCTTTACTCATTGTGTCAGGCATAACGAGCAATGCTTTATATCCTTTGCTGGCTGCAACCATTGCCAAACCGATACCCGTGTTGCCACTTGTCGGTTCAATGATTGTTGTATCTTTATCAAGCTTTCCTTCTTTTTCTGCCGCCTCAATCATTGCGAGTGCAATTCTGTCTTTAACTGAGCTGCCAGGGTTCATGAATTCAAGCTTAACGTAAATATCAGCTGCGTCATCATCAGTAAGGTTGTTCAATTTTACAAGTGGTGTGTTTCCGATTACTTCTGAAATATTGTTATAAAGTTTACTCATAATCTGCTCCTTTTATTCCTAGTTAATAACTATGGATAATGTATCATTTTCACGCTGGAAAATCAACTCTAATACGTAATGAGCTCCTCGAGTTCTTCCTTCTCAATCCAGACTTTGTTACGGCAGAAATGGCAATCTGCTTCCGCGCCGCCATCTTCTTTAATCATTGTAACAATTTCCTGCGGGTCAAGTGTAGCAATAGCGTTCAGGAATCGTTCCTTTGAACACGTGCATTCAAATTCAACCGGCATTTCATCTAAAGAGCGCCAGTTATCTGCACCGATGACTTCATCAATGATTTCAGATGGGGATAAACCTTCATCAATCAGTTTGGACACGGGTGTCATTTCCTGCGCACGCTGATCCAGGAAGCTGATTGTTTCATCACTTGCACCAGGCATGACCTGAATGATGAAACCGCCGGCGGCTTTAATTGTGTTATCCGGATTCACAAGAACACCGAGCGCCACGATGGAAGGCACCTGCTCACTGCTGTAGAAGTAATAGGAGAAATCCTCCCCGATTTCACCGGAAATGATTTCTGTCGAACCGGTAAAGTGCTCTTTTAATCCGATATCTTTGGCGACACTGATAAATCCATCTGTCCCTACTGCACGGCGTACATCCAGCTTGCCCTTATCGTTCAACGGGAAATGCACCTGCGGATTGCTCAGATAGCCCCGCACTTTGCCTTTGGCGTTGCTGTCTACAACAATCGCCCCGATCGGCCCGCCGCCCTGGACAGTCACAGTGACCTTTTCTTCGTTTTTAAGCATTGCACCCATCATGAGTCCGGCAGTCATTGTGCGTCCCAATGCTGCAGCAGCTGTAGGATATGCTCCGTGTCTTGTCACTGCTTCGTTTACTGTTTCTGTCGTATCGACAGAAAAAACTCTTATTTCGTCATTCATTCCAATTCCTCTAATCAAATGATCCATTGGAATCCTCCCTTTTACCGCACAAAAGTCGCCCGGAGGGGCGACTTTACAGGCGTTTTAATTTCTTCTGTTATCATTATCGAATTCTCTGTCCCGACCTTCATGTCCCTGGGCAGATTCATCCGAATCCGTTTTTTCTTCAGCCAGTCTGTGCTGGTTCTGGCGCTCTTCTTCGCGGCGTTCTTCTTCACGGCGGCTGTATTCACGGGAAGTCTCTTCCCTTTCCACCATTTCGCGTTCCTCATTATCATCATCTGAGGCGTTATTCATACCTTTTTTGACATCTTCATAGGATGGACCGATTTTTTCTTCGTCTTCATCCACTGTGTGATCTTCGAAGTTGCGTTCCGGTAACTTGCCATGATAGAAGAGACCTTCGATTTGTTCACGGTCGAGCGTTTCTTCAACAAGAAGCGTTTCCGCAATCAGTGTGAGCTGCTCCTGGTGCTCAGTCAGAATCTGACGGCAGCGTTCATACTGCGTTTTAACGATATTTTGCATTTCCTGGTCGATTTCGAATGCAATCGCATCAGAATAGTTCGGATCTGACTGCATGTCTTTCCCAAGGAATACCTGACCGTTTGAATCTCCGAATTGAAGTGGTCCGAGTTTCTCACTCATACCGTATTCAACGACCATACTGCGTGCAATGCCAGTAGATCTCTGGAAGTCATTATGTGCACCGGTGGATACTTCGCCGAAGTTGACTTCTTCAGATACACGTCCACCGAGAAGACCAACGATCTTGTCTTCAAGCTCCGGTTTTGTCATGAAGTAACGGTCTTCCTTAGGAAGCATTACAGCATAACCGCCCGCCTGTCCGCGTGGCACGATCGTCACTTTGTGCACCATATCTGCATCATCAAGCACCATACCGATTACTGTGTGGCCTGCTTCATGGAATGCGACGATGTTGCGTTCTTTCTGGGAAATGACTTTGCTCTTCTTAGCAGGACCGGCAATGACTCTGTCAGTTGCTTCGTCAATATCACGCATATCAATCTTGCGCTTGTTCCCTCTTGCAGCTACCAATGCCGCTTCATTAAGCAGGTTCTCTAAATCGGCACCTGAGAAACCGGGCGTTCTTGCAGCAAGTGCTGCCAGATCGACTGTTTCATCGAAAGGTTTATTTTTGGCATGTACTTTAAGTACTGCTTCACGGCCTTTAACATCCGGACGGCCGACAGGAATCTGTCTGTCAAAACGACCAGGACGCAACAGTGCCGGGTCTAGAATATCGGGTCTGTTTGTAGCGGCAATCAAGATGATACCTTCGTTTTCTCCGAAACCATCCATTTCCACAAGCAGCTGGTTAAGTGTCTGTTCACGTTCATCGTGACCACCGCCGACACCTGCACCACGCTGACGGCCTACTGCGTCAATTTCATCAATGAAGATGATACACGGTGCATTCTTCTTCGCATTTTCGAACAGGTCACGTACACGGGATGCACCGACACCGACGAACATTTCCACGAAGTCCGAACCACTGATTGAGAAGAAAGGTACGCCCGCTTCACCGGCAACCGCTTTTGCAATCAGTGTCTTACCTGTACCTGGCGGGCCGACGAGCAGCACGCCTTTAGGGATTTTTGCACCGATGCGGTCAAAACGGCGCGGATCTTTCAAGAAGTCAACAACCTCGATAAGTTCCTGCTTCTCTTCATCCGCCCCTGCGACATCTTCGAAACGTACTTTTTTCTTGTTCTCGTCATATAGTTTCGCTTTGCTCTTGCCGAAATTCATCACTTTGCCGCCGCCACCGCCGCCGCCTTGTGCCTGGCTCATTAAGAACAGGAACAGGAAGAGGATGAGTAATAGCGGGATAAATGTAAACAGCATGCTCGTCCAAGGATTTTGTTCCTCGGCCGGTTCAATAGTAAAGTTCAGATCCTCCTGGGCTTTCGCTGTTTCCAGAATCTGATCGAGATCTTGGGTACTATTGTACGGAATCACCGAAGTAAAGGATTCCTCTTCATTTTGGCCGGATAGTTTACCTTCAATTAAATAAACATTCTGTTCCGGCTGAATTGTCAGCTCTTCTATGTTACCGGCATTCAACGCTTCAAGGAATTCATTATACTGAAGTTCTTCCTCGAGAGCGGAATCGCCATTAAAACTTTGAAAAATACCAAACATTATTACTGATAATATCAATATCAGCACTATGTTACGGCCTACATTTTTAGGCATCCGTAAACCTCCATTTCTAATACAACTAAGAGAAATAATACCATAATTTCACAATATTATTCCACTGTTTTGACTTATTGATAAAGTTCTGGTTTTAAAAGTCCGATGTACGGCAGATTTCTATACTTTTCATCGAAATCCAAACCATATCCAACTACAAATCCATCAAGAATTTCTGTTCCTGCATATTTGACATCCACATGCAGCTTGCGGTTAACCGGCTTATCGAGGAGTGTGACAATTTCAAGCGATTCTGCGTTTCTGTATTCGATAAGATCGACAATCGAATTTAAAGTCGCCCCTGTTTCGATGATATCTTCGACAATTAGAATATGACGGCCCTCCACCGAATTGGAAAGATCCTTCAATATTTTAACTTCCCCGGAAGATTTTGTGCCTACATAGCTGGAAACATCCATGAAGTCTATTTCCAAATGCGTATCTATGTACTTGATCAGGTCAGACATAAACATGATTGAGCCTTTAAGCAGCCCTACCAGTATAGGCGTTTTCCCTTCATAGTCTTCAGTGATACGCTCACCCAATCTTTTGGCGATTGCCTGGATTTCTTCTTCTGACAATACAACCTCGCTAATGTCATTTTTAATACTCATTGCTTTACTCCTTTTTCGATAAGTAATCGACTGTGTTTTCTCTGTGTCTCCATTATATTATAAATTGTCCCTACTGCAATAATTTGATGATGCCGGTCTGTTATGACCGGCATGCTTTCACGATCACTCTTACTTACTTTATGATCGATGAAGAGGCGGGAAATTTTTTTATGGCCCACTCCCAGCAGTTTGATCCGGTCACCATCCTGCCTGGTCCTCGCTGTTAAAGGCAGGTCATCCTCATCCATTTCAACCGTGATTTTATATCCATTGAAATCATAAACGCCATTCCTGGGGATTTCAAGCCGTTTGATTATCTTCTTCCCTCTTTGTTCGAGATAAATCTCATCATAGGAGATAACCAGAAGAGAATCTCCTATGGGAAATTCAGCCTGCGCAACATCTGAATCGGCAATATCCAGCATTTCTTCGATGTATTTTCGTCTCGGATACAATCCAGCTGAAGAGAGCCAGTGGTTCAATATATAAATCCGGCTGATTCTACGCTTCTTATTAATGACCGCTCTTGATAATACGGACGGCGCATCTTTTAAAAAGCGCAGCGCATCTTCCCTCAGCATGTCATCCACTTCACTCAGATCATCAGCCAGATTGAGCAGCTGTGATTGCTGAAGGTGGGATGAAGTCTTGATATGAGGCACTAGATTATGGCGGATATAATTACGTGTGTAAGCCGTCTCGTTGTTTGTCTCATCTTCGAAATAAGTGACACCTTCTGCACCGGCATAATCTTCTATCTCGTTTCTCGTCACTTTTATCAGTGGACGGGCAATGCGATAGCCTTCCGCGGTTCTTACGGCAGGGATTCCCATCTTCCCCGGTAAATATCTGCCGGTAAGTACCTGGTGCAGTACTGATTCGTATTGATCATCCAGATGATGCGCGGTAAGAAGGACGGCAGCCCCGTGCCGCACCATCATCTCATCAAAGAAACGATAGCGTTCCTCCCGTGCTCTTGCTTGACTGAAATCCTCATGTGGAAGATCGAGTTTAATCGTTTCACAATGAACATTATCCCGTTGCGCCATCACTTCTATGTAGGCAGCTTCTTTCATAGAAGCTGCTCTCTGGCCATGATTGACATGGAGCAGGATCAGACGCCGGAACGTTTCTGAATATGAAGTTTTCAACAGATGGTAAAGCACCATTGAGTCCACTCCGCCAGAAATTGCGAGTGCCACCGTTTCACTCTTGCTCCAGGAACATTTTAGTTCCATAGTCTCACACTCTCCACAAAATAAAATAAGACGATTACAGGAATCGTCTATATATGTCTATTATTTTTTACCTCTGCCGCCGCGGCGCGATTCCGTTTGTCTCTTTATTGTAGATAAACGGTCCTCGCTGTCTTTCAGGAAGCTTGACAATTTCTTCTCGAAGTCCTCCGGTTTACTTTCTTGACGCGGTTTTGGTTTTGGTTTCTGCTCTTTTGCTTTTTTGATGGACAGACTGATTTTACCATCGTCTCCGACAGATAGGACTTTCACTTCAATCTCCTGGCCCACGCTAAGGTGCTCATTTATATCCTCTACATACTGATCCGCAACCTCACTAATGTGCACTAGTCCTGTCTTTCCTCCCGGTAATTCAACAAACGCACCGAAATTCTTGATACCCGTGACTTTCCCGTTAACTTTACTGCCCACTTCAACTGACATCTTTATATATTATCCTCCCAATTATCATTTACTCTCTCTTCATAATACCATTAAAAAGAAAAATAATCATTACTATATTGTAACGATTACTTTTCTTATTCGTCTTTTTTCATATTTTCATCATCTGCCTCCGGCAAATTGAAAATGATCTCTCCTTCTTCAGAAAAGAAAAATTCACTGCGCGCAATTCTTGCAATATAATCCTCATCATTGAGCTGCTTTATCTGCTGTTCAAGGTCCTTTTCTTCTTCGATGCGCTCATCCATCACTTCCTGCGTTTGAAGCAGTTCCTCATTCAGGAGATGGTTCTGGTTTTTCTGGTTGAAGGCTACGATCAGCAGGATGCCTGCCATAATCAGCATTAAACTTCCAAATAGCAGTGTGCGCCTTTTAGCAACACGGTTTTCACTCTGACGTACTTTTTTCTCTGTTTCACGTCTTTTTGTGTAGCTGTTGATCATTCTAACAACTTTGTTAGGCACTGCATCACATCCCTTAATTGTGCAATCTCTATCTATGAACTACGTCGTCACTAAAGTAACGGGTTTCTAGGAACATCTAACTTGTTCAGGCAACTTAAACATTGCAACCGAACAGTGGTTGGATTATTTTACTACGGCCCGTCCCGGGCCTTTCAGATATTATTTGTATTGCAAGATGGCTTGGTTATCGCCTATCTGAAATATACCATTAAAACGCTGTCATCTCAAATGTTTAGTCAAAGTACAAGTCGTCCAGGACGAGATGCATCCTATGGTTAAAACCATAGGTTTTCTCTCTGACGACCCCTAATAAAATACACCATTAAGTCCGTGTTTACTAGAGAAAATCGGTTTCCTTCTCAATTTTCTCTTCTTTTATGATCTTATACATGCGGTCTGCATCTTCTTTTTTTGCGTGCGCTTCCAGCTGAAGCACTTCAAGCGTAACGATTTTACGGCCGAACTGGATTTCAACGACATCTCCGGCGGACAGGACGGTTCCTGCTTTCGCCACCCGGTCATTTACTTTAACACGGCCTTCATCACTGACTTCTTTTGCAAGTGCACGACGCTTGATTACACGCGACACTTTAAGAAATTTATCCAATCTCATACTACTCACCCCTTTTGTTCAATATCTCTTCCAGTGTTCGTTTTTCATGAATGGTCTCTTTCATCCACTCAAGCACTTTCTCGCCGTATTCCTTCTCGTATTTGATCTTTTCTTTTTTGCCTTCTTTTTTCTTGGCCGCCGACCAGATACGATTCAGATCATCGAGGGATTCAGCATCTTCATCCCCGAATACATGGGGATGCCGTCTGACAATCTTCGCGTTTAAGCTCTGGAGTACATCGAAGAAATCAAAGTAGCCCTCTTTTTTTCCGATGGCACTGTGCAATGCGACCTGCAGCAGTATATCACCGAGTTCTTCAACAATCGCATCATCGTCTGCGTGCTCTATCGCTTCAATGACCTCGAATGTTTCTTCGATCAGATGCTTTTCAAGTGTCTCATGAGTCTGGATCTTATCCCATGGACAGCCGTTCTCACCCACCAGTGTATCAAACGCCTCAGCCATATAATAAATATCGCGTTCCGCCACTTCCACATCATCTGTTTTTGGTATATAGAGACAGAGCAGATTGCTCTTTATATCCAGGTGATCGATTTCATGGAGCGGCAGCTCGTATATTTTTTCATCACTGCTCCCGGCTGCATCGATGAGTTTCACCCGGGTCCCGGAAGAATAATATTCAAGCAGTGTTAATTTCACTTCCCCTAAACTGAAAGTGTCATATACCTGTGTAACCAATGTATGCTGGCTGTAGTTGAGGTCGCGCATCGAAAATGACATTCCATCAATCACCTGGAACCCTTCATTCACCGGCACCTTCAACGCGCCGATGACGACATCGATGAAACTCTGGCCGCCGGAGATTTCCACTTCTATCTCCCCTGATCCGCTTTTCTCAAGGAGCAGCTCGGTTGTCGTTTCATAAAACATGGGATGTCCCGGCACGGCATATATGACATCCCGCTTCCGGGCTTCTTCAACAAGTGAATTTACAATCGCCTGATATGTGTCTTCAAAATTATCATTCTGTTCATAAAGATGATCAAAACTCTCTGTTTCCACGCCTTCATCAGCCAGTGCCCTAACTGCCGGATGATCATCTGTGCGCAAATAGATTTTTTCTGCTTTTACCAGACGTTTCCAAATTCCCAGCGGCATTTGATCCAGGTCTGATGTTCCAAGTCCAATAATTTCTATTTTATTCATATTGCTTCCTCCAGCCTGCTGTTCTGAATTGCCTTCATAATGCTGAGCAGCTGCGCGACATCTTTACTTCTGATTGTGATTCTCATCTCATTATCCTGAACGGAAATCTTCATGATGCGCCCATATTCTTCAGTATCCATAAACAGTTTCTGCCCGTCAATCTGCTCCGTTGCATTTTTAGAGACATAGAGATAGAAATGGCGGTTGTCCTCTTTTACCTGGTATATGCCGAACATGAGTGCATACACTTTAATGCGGACCAGCTGCATCAGCCTTTCCACTTCCACAGGATAATCTCCGAAGCGATCGAGCAGTTCATCTTCAATATCCTGAATGGCTTCGATGGAATCCGCTTTTCTCAAACGCTTATAAATATCAATTTTAGACTGTTCGTGCGTAATATATGTTCCGGGGATATACGCATCCAGTGTGATATCCACCGGAATATTCACCGGTTCAGGTTCAGGCTCCAGTCCCTGCTTCTCTTTGACAGCAGTTTCCAGCATCTCTGAATAAAGTTCGTAACCCACAGAATCGATAAACCCGGATTGGTGTTTACCCAGCAGGTTACCGGCGCCGCGGATATTCAAATCACGCATCGCAATCTTGAACCCGCTTCCGAGTTCCGTATATTCCTTGATTGCTTCCAATCGCTTTTCCGCAACTTCCGTCAGCACTTTATCCGGCTGATGGAATAAATATGCATAGCTGATACGGCTGCTTCTGCCTACGCGGCCGCGAAGCTGGTACAGCTGGCTGAGACCAAAGCGGTCGGCATCTTCAATGATCAGTGTATTGGCATTTGGCACATCGACCCCTGTTTCAATAATCGTCGTGGTTACGAGCACGTCATACTCGCCGTTTACAAACGCGAGCATCGTCTCCTCCACTTCTTTCTCGTTCATTTTTGCATGCATCACGGCAACTTCAGCATCCGGAACGAGTGCTTCAACATGTGCCTTCTTTTGATAGATCGTATCGACGCGGTTGTGGAGATAGAAGACCTGCCCATCACGCGCAAGCTCACGTTCTATGGCTTCTTTTACGAAATTCAGCTGAAACTCGAGCACATAAGTCTGTACAGGGAAGCGGTTCTCGGGCGGCGTTTCAATAACGGATAAATCACGCACACCGGATAGGCTCATGTGCAGCGTTCTCGGAATCGGTGTTGCCGTCAATGTCAGTACATCGACGTTTGTTTTCAGCTGTTTGATTTTCTCTTTGTGCTTTACACCAAAACGCTGCTCCTCATCAATAATCAGAAGACCAAGATCTTTATATTCGACAGCATTCCCAAGGATCTTATGCGTTCCGACAACGATGTCTATCGTCCCTTTTTTGAGGCCTTCCCTCGTTTTCTTCAACTGTCCCGCTGTTCTGAAACGGCTCATCATGTCCACATTGACAGGAAAATCTTCAATACGTTCAATTAAGCTTTCAAAATGCTGTGCCGCCAGGATGGTCGTCGGCACTAAAAATGCAACTTGTTTGCCATCCTGCACAGCTTTAAACGCTGCCCGGATTGCCACTTCAGTTTTACCATACCCCACATCACCGCACAGCAGGCGGTCCATCGGACGGATATCTTCCATATCTTTTTTGATTTCATTGACTGAAGCATACTGGTCGGGTGTCGGTTCATAGGGGAACCGCGTTTCGAATGAAGACTGCATTTCAGTATCCTCGGAGAACTGGAAACCTCGTGCCTGGGAACGTTCCTGATAAAGTTTGAGCAGTTCATCTGCAATTTCGTTAACATTCGCTTCAACTTTAGCTTTCGTCTTCTTCCATTCAGCACCGCCGAGTTTGTGCATCTTCGGCTGGCCATCGTCACTGGAAACATACTTCTGGACCAGATCCATCTGATCGACAGGTATATAGAGCTGGTCCGTGCCCCTGTACTGAAGCTTCATATAATCATTGTGGATTCCGTTCACTTCAAGTGTTTCGATACCCATGTACCGCCCGACACCATGATGGACGTGAACCACGTAGTCACCGACATTCAATTCCTGGTACGATTTGATCTTCTCGGCATTGGTCAGTTTCTTCGTCCGTTTTTTCTTGCGTGTTGTTTTATTGTACAGTTCTTTTGATCCCAGTACGGCCACTTTCATAAACGGCAGTATGAATCCCTTTGCCAGTGTTCCCGTAGTCAATACAATCCCGGAATCCACCGGGATCTCTTTGATATAGCTTGGAATTTTAAGATCTTCCAGCAGCTGGCGGGTTTTCTCGATTTCATCGTCATCTCTTAATACAATGCTGACCATGTAATCATCATTCAGCATTTTATTTAAATTGGATGCCAGTATATCGTACTGGCCATAGTAAATTTCCGTTGGACGGACAGAAATCTTCACGATGTGGCCGATTTCAACCGGCATGCTTTTTGTGAATAAAGTGAAGTATGTACTGCCTTTAAGTGAAAGCAATCGCTCATACTGCCCTTCCAAAAAGTTTCCGCCGCCTTTGAACATACGTCCCGCTTCCACCATCGATTCATAATAGCTTCCGACAGAGCTGAACTCTGTTTCATATGCCGCTGCGAGATTTTTGACCTCATCTACGATGACCCGGTGGTCATCCGTGATGTAATCTATGATGGAAATCTCTTTATCTTGCAGAAGACGGCTGTAGTGCACCAGATGGTTGAATGTCTGGTCCGGATGAGTGACGGTATCATAGTACTCCGATAACGTTTCAAGCGCCGCAGAATTCAAATCTTCCTTTGTCGCTTCATACAGCGCTTCAATCTTCTCTAAAAGAACATTACGCTCTTTTGGCTCTATAATATATTCGGCATAGGGCTCCATTGTTACAGATTCGATATTCCCGATGGAACGCTGGGTTTCCGGATCGATGGACCTCAGGGAATCCACTTCATCATCAAACAATTCGATACGGACAAGCTGATCAGGCATATGGATGTCGATAATATCCCCACGGACTGCAAACTCTCCGAAGTGAACAGCCTGGTTCATTCTTCTATATCCTAAACTCACCAAGTCTTCGATGAACTGGTCATAGTCCAATATACTTCCGATTTTTATCGTCTTCTCATAACTGAGTAATTTTTCTTTTGGCATCAGCGGTTTCAGCAGCGCATGTATCGGTACGACAAATAGCCCTGGCTCGTTGTGTGCCAGAGCAAACAATGCACTCATCCTGGATTTCATAAATTCAGGGCTTTGTTTGGCATGGTTCTCTATCATGATATCGCCTACCGGGAACGTATAGACGCTATCCATCATATCCATCAACGGATTCGCTATTTTTTCCATCTGATGGTTATTTTGTACAAACAGGATGATTGGCCGTTTTTCTTTCTGTGACAGTTCGTATAACAATGTCGGTTTAAAGTCATCATTGACTCCGGCCACCATCATATTAAGCCGGTCAGAGTGATTCGCAACTTCCAGGAACCGCTCGTCCTGCTGGATTCTTTCCGATACTTTACTATTCATTGACATCACCATTATATTCAGTCATAACATCCTGAAACGGCACCGTTACAAATGCAGTGGATGCATCTGCAGATCTGTATACAACCTTTTCAATCAGTGCACTTTCACTTTTTGGAAACTTGCCGAGTACATATCCGATGATTGAACCCCCTTGTTCCGGACGGTCAATACCGATACGGATGCGTTTATATTTATCTGTAGCCAGATGCTGATTCAGTGATTTGATACCATTATGCCCCCCGCCGCTGCCTTTTTGTCTGAGTCTTAATTTGCCGACCGGCAGATCGAGGTCATCATAAAGTACTAAAATATCCGCGGCATCAATTTTATAATAATCGATCAGAGGGCGCACACCTTCACCGGAAAGGTTCATAAACGTCTGCGGTTTTACAAGCATGACTTTCTTACCATTCACGTAGCCTACTCCGTAATGACATTTGAATTTATTCTGTGTCAGATCGACTCCCAGATCTTCCGACAGCTGATCTATCACCATAAACCCTATGTTGTGACGCGTGTTTTCATATTTTCTTCCTGGATTTCCCAGTCCAATGATGCACTTCATCATATCACCTCATACAACGTTAAAAAAGGCGATGGGAACTCCACCGCCGTTAAAACATTATAATTATTACTCTTCGTCCTTAGCTTCTTCAGATGCTTCTTCGCCATCTTCAGATGCTTCAACTTCTTCGCCTTCAGCATCTTCGTCAGGCTCTTCCTCTTTTTGTGGAGGAACGATGCTTACAAGCGTTTCATCGTCTTCGTTTTCAATTGTGAAGTTTCCAGTTTCACGGATGTCGGATACATGGACTGCATCACCGATCTCAAGAGACTCTACGTTAACTTCAATAGACTCAGGAATGTTATCCGGAGTTGCTGTTACCTGCACCTGGAAGTTAGGCTGCTCAACGACGCCGCCTTCTTTAACTCCAGCTGCTTCACCAATCAATTCAATCGTTACATCTACTGTAACTTCAGACTTCATGTTGATTGCAACGAAGTCGATATGAGTAATCTGGTTTTTAAGTGAATCGAATTGATAGTCAGTTACCATTACTTTAACTGCTTTGCCATTAAGGTCCAATTCGATTACGCCGTTACGGCCCACTTCACGAATTACTTTAATAAATTCGTTTTCGTCTACTGATACGTTAGTGTTTTCCACTTCGTATCCATAAACTACTGCAGGAATTTTCCCTGCTGAACGGAGTTGGTTAACTTCCGAACGATTTGTCTTGCCTTCTCTGCTTGCTGAAGCCAAATTTGCCATGGTATATTTCCACCTTTCATTTACAGACAGTTTTACTTTGCCTAATTTAACACATAGCCATGCATAATAATAGCATATTACCCGCCCATTTGTAAAAGAAACATTGACAAATTAGTTGTCGAATAAGATGCTGACTGATTCTTCCTCATAAACGCGGACAATTGCCTGCGCCATTAACTCTCCAACAGAGAGTTCAACAATCTTATCTATCTTCTTTTCTTCAGGCATCTGGATGGAGTTAGTTACAACCAATTCTTTAATGACGGACTCTTCGATTCTGGAGATTGCAGGTCCTGAGAGTACAGGGTGCGTACAGCATGCGTATACTTCTTTTGCACCTTTATCCAAAAGCGCCTGTGCGGCCAGTTTCATTGTACCGCCTGTATCGATGATGTCATCGATGATGATCGCGGTGCGTCCTTCGATTTCACCGACAATGTTCATTACTTCAGCAACATTGGGTCTTGGACGGCGTTTATCAATGATTGCGATCGGTGTTTTCAGACGATCCGCCATTTTACGGGCGCGTGTCACGCCGCCGTGGTCCGGAGACACGACTACAACTTCGTCGAAATTCATGTCTTTGTGCTCAAGGAAATAATCACTTAAAATCGGCACACCCATGAGGTGATCGATTGGAATATCGAAGAAACCTTGAAGCTGCGGCGCATGCAGATCGAGGGAGATTACGCGGTCCGCTCCCGCTGTTTCTATCAGGTTCGCAACAAGCTTGGCAGTAATCGGTTCACGTGCACGGCTTTTACGGTCCTGGCGTGCATACCCATAATAGGGCATTACAATATTGATTGTTGCCGCTGAAGCACGCTTCAATGCATCAATCATGATCAGAAGCTGCATCAGGTGTTCATTGACCGGCTGACTTGTCGGCTGGACAACAAATACGTCACACCCGCGCACACTCTCTTCAATATTGACCTGCACTTCTTCATCAGAGAAATGCTGTACCGTGATTTTACCTAATGGAATACCGATATGCTCGGCAATCTCTTCTGCGAGAGGCTGGTTACCCTTTAAAGAGAAAAGGCGTAAGCTGGAATTTTTGTATTGGTTGCTAGAAGCTAACATGTTCATCCTCCATTAATTATCTTTTTTGTAGTAACCTGTCTTAGTCGTCTGCCTGTTTCTTGCGATTGCCAAACTATCCTCAGGAACTTCATCAGTAATTGTCGATCCCGCTGCAATGAACGACCTGTCACCGATCGTGACCGGTGCTACAAGGTTGGAGTTACAGCCGATGAATGAATCCATACCGATTTCAGTCCTGAATTTATTTTTGCCATCATAGTTCACTGTAATCGTTCCGCATCCGACATTCGTACGGGCGCCGATAAATGCATCACCAATATAGCTCAGATGGGAAACTTTGGATTCATTTTCAAGTTTGGATTTCTTCACTTCAACGAAATTCCCGATCTTCACTTCTTCTCCAAGTTCAGACTGCGGCCGGAGCTGGGCGAATGGCCCCACTTTTGTCCCTCTGCCCACTTTGGCTTCGGTCACTACAGAACGTTTGATTTCCGCATCATCATCTATGATGGAATCTTTAATTTCAGTTCCAGAAGATATAATAACATTTTTACCGATCTTTGTGTTTCCACGGATGATAGCCCCTGGATAAATAATGGAATCCATTCCAATTTCAACTTCAGCATCGATGTATGTTGTATCTGGGTGGATCATTGTCACACCATTTTGCATATGCATTGTATTAATGCGTTTTTTCAATATCTCTTCAGCATTTGCGAGAGCTACCCTATCGTTGATGCCAAGCGTTTCTTCAAAATCCGGAGTGATATAAGCTTCCACCCGTGCCCCCTTATCACGAAGGATAGAGACAACATCCGGAAGGTAATATTCGTCCTGTGCATTATCGTTATCCACTTTTTCAAGCGCCTCAAACAATGACTGATTATCGAATATGAAAGTTCCGGAGCTGACTTCTTTAATTTCTCTTTCCAAATCAGTCGCATCTTTCTCTTCCACAATACGCTTGACCGAGCCATTCTCTTTTCTGACAATACGACCGTATCCAAACGGTGTCCTGGTGCGGGAAGAAAGAATCGTCGCTTTGGAACCCGTATCCAGGTGATACTTCATGAATTCCTGCATCGTCGTCTCTGTAATGAGCGGTGTATCTCCACAAACGACCATTGTATGACCTTCGAGGTCTGCCAGCTCTTCTTTCCACTGCATCACTGCATGTGCAGTTCCCAGCTGCTCTTCCTGAATCGTTTTGTGAATCCTCCCGCCTAAATAAGTGCTTACAGTTTCAGACCCGTGACCCAGCACAGCATAGATGTCGTTTATTCCCGACTTATTCAAATTGTTGATTACATGCTGGATCATCGGAGTGCCGCATACTTCGTGAAGCACCTTGTATTTTTCGGATTTCATCCTCGTGCCTTTTCCAGCCGCCAGAATAATCGCTCTCGTTTGCATACTCTACCTCCAGTTTATGACTACTCTAATTATATTTTACTACCTATGTACTTTCAAGGCGAAAGAAGGATAAGTGACAAAAGGTTTCAAAAAATCGTTTTCAAAAATCGGACATCATTATTGTTTGTTCTGGAAAATAAAAAACCCACAAAGCAATATTATAAGCTTTATGGGGTCAAGTCATTATTTATCTTCGTCAATTTCGAGTTCGCCTTCTTTGGGCTCATCCCGGTGCTCATCTTCATTGCGGTCTACTTTGTCCTTAGTCGGATCGGCTACTGGTTCAGCTGTTTCTTCAGATTCACCAGAGTCGGTTCCGTTCTCTTGTCCGCCTTCTTCAGCCTCAGCCGCTTCCGACTCTTCGTAGACTCTCATTACTTCTTCCTGCACATGCTGGCGCATATCTGAGTGGATCGGATGTGCAATGTCACGGAATTCTCCATCCGGAGTCCGTTTGCTTGGCATTGCCACAAACTGTCCATTATTCCCTTCAATGACTCTCAAGTCGTGAATTACAAATGCATCATCAAACGTAATGGATACGAGCGCTTTCATCCTGTTGTCTTGGTTATTCACTTTCCGCAGTCTTACATCTGTTATCTTCATTGTCTGCTTCCCCCAATAAAATTATTGTTGGATCGTATGTGTACTGCTTCAGTCCACCAATACTTTTACATTATTGCGTTTTCGATGCAATGACTTCTATTTCAACTTTTACATCTTTAGGTAGACGACTGACTTCTACACATGATCTTGCAGGTAGTTTACCCGTAAAATAAGCGCCGTAAACGTCATTGATCAACGGGAAGTCTCCCATGTCTTTGATGAAAATCATTGTCTTTACAACATTTTCATAGCCTAAATCAGCTGCTTCGAGCACTGCTCCAATATTTTCCATCACCTGTTTAGTCTGTTCCTCCACATCGTCCGATACTACTTTCCCCTCCAATGTGAGCGGAATTTGCCCGGAGGAATAAAACATGTCTCCGACTTTCATTCCGTGGCTGTAGGGTCCAAGTGCTTCAGGTGCATTTTTAGAATTAATCGGTTCCATAGTTATAAAGTCTCCTTTGAATGTTTAAGATTTATGCTTTTTGAAACTCGTTTTCAATATACTCTAAACAGTTGCCTTCTTCCACCAGGAAGGATTGATTAAACTCATCGATATCAGATACTTTCAGCAAAGACGTGTAGTCATTGAAGCGCCGGTGCTCCACCTGTTTCGCTTCGACAAGCACACTGACGCCCACCACCTGGGCAGAGAATTCCTCCATGAGATTGATGACGCCGGTAATCGAGCCGCCTGCCCTCAGGAAATCATCTACGACGAGTACCCTTGACCCTTCTTTTAATGTCCGTTTGGAAAGTACCATTGTTTCTATCTTCCTTGTCGAACCGGATACGTAGTTTACAGACACAGTGGATCCTTCTGTCACTTTGTTATCTTTACGGATCACTGCAACAGGTACATTCAGCTTGCGGGCGACAGCGTTTGCGAGGGAAATCCCTTTTGTTGCGATAGTTACAACCGCATCGATTTCCTCATCACTGTACATTGTGGCAATCAGCTCACCGATGCTGTCCATAAGTGTCGGGTGTCCCATGATGTCGGACATGTAAAGATAGCCGCCCGGGAGAAGACGTTCCTTGGTCTTCAGCATACCCATAAAATCTTTAACGATCTCTTCAGCACGCCCGTAGCTGATTCTCGGCTGAAACGTCACGCCTCCGCCTGCACCTGCTGTCGTTTGTACAATGCCGATACCATCGCTTTCGAATACATCTTTGATGATCCGTATATCTTCACTGATGGACGATTTAGCCTGATTAAATTTATCCACAAAAAAAGTAAGGGGAATCAGCTGATTTGGGTGAGCAGTTAAGTGCTGGGTCATAAACACTAAACGTTCACTGCGTTTATATTTCATAAGAAAAGCTCCTAAACCGTATTTTATATAAAATATTATCATAAAAGTTCGGATTTAAGCAATTATCCGAGCAGTCTTACTTTATAAACTTCGTCACAGCATCCCTTCATTGCATTATAAAGATGAGTGGCCTGCCTTTCTTTTTGCACGAAACCAAATACCGTCGGACCGCTGCCGCTCATCATTGCACAATCTGCACCGCTTGCAGCCATGCTGTCTATTAATTTTTTAACATCCGGGTACTTTCTGCAGGTGACTTCCTGCAGGTCATTCTTCATCAGAGAGATGATCAGCGGATAATCCCCATCTTTAATGGCACCGACCATTCTTTCAGAACCCGACGGGTTCTTCCCCGGCTTTAAAGCCTGATAAATGGTCTTTGTCGACACATTAATCTTCGGTTTCGCTAAAATAACCCAGGCATTCGGCGGTTTGGGCAGATGTTCAATTTTTTCTCCTCTGCCTGTCGCAATCGCAGTGCCGCCATGCACACAAAAAGGGATGTCTGACCCCAATTTTGCGGATAGCTCAGCAAGTTCATCGGTTTTTATTCCCAGATTGTACAGGGCATTCATCCCGCGGAATGTTGCTGCTGCGTCTGCCGACCCTCCGGCAAGTCCTGCTGCAATAGGAATTCTCTTATCAATTATAATATTGACCCCGGTTTTTATATTATATGTTTTCATCATCAGGTCCGCCGCCTGGTAGGCCAGGTTGCGTCTGTCTGTCGGTACATACTGATGCTCCGAGTCGATTGTTATCTTTTTATCCTTACGTTTGCAAAAAGAGAGCTGGTCATTCAGATCCACAGTCGTCATGACCATGTTGACTTCATGAAAGCCATCCTCTCTCTTGAACAAAGTATCCAGCGTCAAATTGATTTTTGCCGGTGCAGTCTCAAAATGCATTCTTTCACTTCCATTTGTTCGTTCATTTTTGTATCAGTTTACCATAAATCCTCCTCATGCAATATACGCGTTTATCATAAAGTTGCCCATGCTTTATTCAATTTCGCTTTTAATACCGCCATATTGTCCTTTGAAGAACGTCAGAGGGTCTCCATCATCGAACAAAATCTCCTCAACTTCTCCCAATATGAGTGTATGGTCGCCTGCCGGAATCTGCTGATATGATTTGCAGATAAGTGCCGCCAGACTGTTCCTTAGCACTCGCACTTCATCAATCACATCGAATTTGATTTCCCCTTCGTATATCTTTTGTTTGGCGAAATGCATGGACAGATACTTCTGCTCCTCTGTCAAAAGGCTGATGCCAAAAGATTCAGCACCCTTCATCTTTTCCAACATCGTTGCACGGTTATCTATAGAAATCAAAACGAGTTTTGGATCGAGTGACACAGACATAAATGCATTTGCAGTCATGCCATGCGTTTCCCCGCCCTCGTTCACAGTAATTACAGTCACACCTGTAGCAAATCTTCCCATTGCATTTCTAAAAGTACGATCTTCCATGAAAAACACTTCCTTACACAATATTTTATAATAAAAAACTTAGAAACAGATACATTTAATGTACCATATTCCCAAGTAGTCTGAAAATTTTCTATTTGTTTTCATTCTTCATCCGCTTTTGGAATGCCCACGCTGCATATATGGGTAATGGTGAATATCCATCTTATATCTTACTGGATACGTTTCGCCTACAAAATTCATATTTATATTATAGTCTGATATATAAGTCCATCATTACCATGGGGGAACATTAAAGAAATCTGAAACAAAATGGTTGAAATGTTTTCTGAAGCATGTAATATATATCATGTACTTACTTTTTATAAGTAATAATCAATTGGTAATTTAAAATAACGGAGGAATTCATTTATGGTTAAAATAGGTATCATTACAGGCAGTACCCGTAAAGCACGTGTTAACCTGCAGGTTGCAGAATGGGTCAGAGATTTCGCGGATAAAATGGATATCGATGCAGAATTTGAAATCGTTGATATTCAAGAATATGACTTCCCGATGTTCAACGAAGATCTCCCACCGGCAATGGCGAATAAAGAATACTCTACAGACGCTATCAAAGCGTGGTCCAATAAAATTGATGAATTGGATGGTTTCATCTTCATCACACCCGAGTACAATAAAAGCGTTACAGCTTCACTTAAAAACGCAATTGACTATATCGGGCCGGAATGGGGCAACAAATCTGCGGGCATCGTAGGATACGGTTCCACACTTGCAGTAGCTGCAACTTTATCACTGCGCCAGATCCTCGGTAATCTAAACGTAGCTACAGTGGCTCCTTTCGGTGCATTCAGCCTGTTCACCGACTTTGAAAACATGAGCACTTTCAAACCTGCAGAAATTCATGATACAACAATTGAAAATGTTGTAACAACGACTGTCAACTGGGCACAGGGCCTTAAAACAATCAGATAATATAAAAAGAGACGGACTGTGGATTCATTTATACAGTCCGCCTCTCTCTATTAAGACATAATAAAAAACCATCACCGATGACGGATGATGGTTTTTCTCGTTCAATTATTGGATTACAAATGCTTCTCGTTCATCATTATAGAATGTCACTTCAACGTTTGATGTCAATACATCGGTATATGTATATGACACTCTTTCAAAGTTATGTTCCTCCTGATCAAGTTCTACGACGAAAATCGAAGGATATGTTTCTCTAAGAATACCTCGTCGTTCAATCAATTTCTTGCGCCCTCCGTTTGCACGAAGTAAAACTGGGTTCCCCAATTGACATTCAAGAATATTTTTGATGTCGACTAAAGTTTTTGGCATTTGGCCCACCTCACTATATTCATTATAGCAAGTTTACATAATTCTGTCAAAATTTAAGGAAAATTATTTACTTTTGTTTCTATTGGGAAATTATTTTCAATTCCGGGAAGTTTTTAAGCTCCTGGTAAATCGCCGCATATTCTTCAATCGACATGCTCTCACCGCGTCGTCTCGGGTCCACATCCGCTGCCTGCAACAACTGGCGAATATCATCCTTATGATTTTTTCCATCCTCAAAAACAGTCATATAGTTATTTAAAATTGTCTTACGCCTTTGGCCGAATGCACCGCGCGTTAATTTGAAGAAAGATGCCTCATCATCTATATCGACTTTCTTCGTTTTCCGCCTTACCATTTCCACAATGATAGAATCAACGTTTGGCGGCGGCATAAACACTGTTTTAGGCACCTGCTGCACTACACGCGCTTCAGTATAGTAGTCGATCGCTATGGTCAGTGAGCCGTAGGATTTACTGTTCGGCCGCGCACTGATGCGTTCCCCGACTTCTTTTTGCATCATTACATAAAATCGTTCAATCGGCAGATTCTGCTCCAAAAAGTTCATGAGTATCGGCGTTGTAATATAGTAAGGCAGATTTGCCACGACGACCACTTCATCGCATTCTGAAAAATGCGCTGCAATTTCCGCACGGATATCCGCTTTTAAAATATCTTCGTTTATAACTGCCACATTGCCATAGGGCGAAAGTGTGTCAGCCAGGACAGGAACCAGCCTTTGGTCGATTTCAAAAGCAACAACTTTACCGGCACGTTTGGCCAGCTGCTCCGTAAGCGACCCGATTCCCGGCCCCACTTCTATGACTCCCGTTTTTTCATCAATATCCGCCTTATCCAGCACTTCCCTGATGACATTCAAATCCACAAGAAAGTTCTGTCCCAGACTTTTCTTAAATGAAAAACCATGTGTCTCAAGTATTTGTTTTGTTCTGCCTATCGTTGCAATATCTTTCATATTACTCACCCGTCAACTCTTCCAATATATTTACTATGCGCGGTTTGTCGATACTGTAGCGGTTCAGCTTCTTCCTCAGCTGACCTGCATTGGCGTAACCGATATTCAGACGGTCACAGAGATATCTGCGCCTAATGGCCGCTTCAGAACTGCCGGAGAGCCCCCATGCGGTCATATCAGCCAGTGTGATGGTTTCTTCTGTGTCCGGCATGTTTGTATAGACTTGTGACAGACTTTCCCGAATCGCCTCGACGCTCGCATGCTCGATTCCTATTCCACCCAATTTACCTTTCGCTTTTTCCCTCGGCAGGAAGGCTTCTTTGATGTTTGGAAATCTCTCTAATATAGTATTGCGGATTTTATGGCCCGGAAAGTCAGGATCAGTAAAAATAATCGCTCCGCGCGTAGCTAGAGCAACTTCAATCTCTTTTAATACAGTTTCGTTGATTGCTGAGCCGTTTGTTTCAATTGTTTCACAAGAAACGGCTTCGTTCAAACGCCTTGTATCATCGCGTCCTTCCACGATAACGACTTCTTTTATAACCGGTTTTTCCATACTTTTCGCTCCTTGGATTCATCATACCATAATTATTTACTGCAAAAATAAAATCACCGTCTGAACGGTGATTTTATTACTATATGCCAAAAAATGCTTCGGCATTTTTAGTTGTCTGTGCCGCCAGCTGCTCATAACTGATACCGCGCAGCTCAGCAATCTTTTCTGCGACGAGCTTCACATGTGCCGGCTCATTCCTTTTGCCCCTGTACGGATGCGGCGCCAAATAGGGTGCATCCGTCTCCACCAGCAGTTTGTCAATCGGGACATGTACGGCGATATCTTTTGGCTCCTGTGCATTTTTAAATGTGACAGGACCGCCTAAAGAAACATAGAAATTCATATCGATAATCGTGTCGGCGTCCGCTTCATTACCACTGAAAGCATGCATGATGCCTCCAATTTCATGGGCACTTTCTGATTTTAAAATCTCAATGCAATCTTCTGTTGCATTCCTGTTATGGATGATGATCGGAAGCTGGACCCTTTTTGCCAATGCAATCTGCTTTTTAAAGACTGTTTTCTGCACATCATGCGGAGACTTGTCCCAATGATAATCGAGTCCCGTCTCCCCAATCCCTACAATTTTTTCGTGGGCCGACAATGATTCAATCCATGCCAGGTCCTCGTCTGTACAGTCTATTGCGTCTACAGGATGCCACCCGATGACTCCATACACATTGTCATACTGTTCTATGAGAGACATTGTACGTTCAATCGTTTTACGATCGAAACCTACGACGACCATCTTTTCAATTCCAGCTTCTCTGGCACGTTCCATGACCTCTTCCAAATCCTCATCATACTGATCTGCATTGAGATGTACATGCGTATCTATCAACATTGCAATCACTCCAACAGTTATTTTACAGTGCTGCCATTTTCAATACCATCCGGTACAGAAATAAGCGTCAGGTTCTTGCCTTTTTCCGCTGTTAAAATCATGCCTTCGGAACGTTCGCCGCGCAGTTTAACAGGCTCGAGATTCGTAACGACCAGCACCTTCTTGCCGATGATATCCTCCGGCTCGTACTGCGCCCGGATACCGGAAACAATCTGACGTTCTTCATTGCCAAGGTCGACTTTTATCTTAAGAAGCTTATCGGCTTTCCTGACACCTTCCGCATTGATCACTGTTGCGACTCTAATCTCAACTTTGTCAAAGTCCTTGATGTTGATAAGCCCTTCTGCGGATTCTTCTTGCTCTTCTTCGATTTCATCTTTTTTATCCGGCGTCATCAATTCTTTGATGTGTGCCACTTCCGCTTCCACATCAAGTCTCGGATAGATCGGCTGCGGTTTGGATATCATTTGTTCTTCTATCTTGACGCTGCCGTATTTGAACACTGAATCGAAAGTCTGCAGGGCATTGTCTGTGATGTTCATCTGTCTGAAGATTTCTTTCGGTCCATGCGTTAAATAAGGTTTGAGCAGTATTGCCGCAATACGGATGTTTTCCGCAAGATGGACCATTACATTGCCCAGTGCTTCACGGTTTGCCTCATCTTTGGCAAGCACCCACGGCGCAGTCTCATCGATGTACTTGTTCGTACGGCTGATGATTGTCCATACCGCTCTGAGCGACTTATTGAATTCCATCTCTTCCATGCTATCCTCATAAAGTTGGACGTTCTCTTTCACTGTCGCTTCAAGACTCTCATCAAATTCGTTCTGATGGCCTTTATACTCAGGCAATTTGCCGTCGAAGTATTTATTGACCATGGAAATCGTACGGTTGACCAGGTTACCTAAATCGTTTGCCAAATCATAGTTCGTACGATCAACGAATGCTTCCGGTGTGAATACACCGTCAGAACCAAAAGGGACTTCGCGCATCAGATAATAACGGAGCGCATCGAGACCATAGCGTTCAACTACTGTTTCAGGATAAATGACATTGCCTTTGGATTTTGACATCTTACCATCTTTCATTACCAGCCATCCATGTCCTAAAAGTTTTTTAGGAAGCGGCAAGTCTAAAGCCATCAGCATAATAGGCCAATAAATAGCATGGAACCGGACGATTTCCTTACCGATCATGTGTACATCAGCCGGCCAGAATTTTTTAAACAGACCGTCATCATCAGAGCCGTATCCCAGCGCCGTGATGTAGTTGCACAGTGCATCAATCCATACATATACTACGTGCTTAGGATCTGAGGAAACCGGCACGCCCCATGAGAAAGTCGTTCTGGATACTGCGAGATCCTCCAGTCCTGGCCGGATGAAATTATTCAGCATTTCATTTCTGCGTGAAGCCGGTTTAATGAAACCGGGATTATCTTCATAGAATTTTTCCAGCCGATCCGCGTATTTACTCATTTTGAAGAAATAGCTTTCCTCTTTAACAAGTTCCACTTCATGCCCACTTGGCGCGACTCCGCCAATCATATTGCCGTCTTCATCTTTATAAACTTCTTCGAGCTGAGTTTCTGTGAAGAACTCCTCGTCCTGTACAGAATACCACCCTTCATACTCACCGAGATAGATATCTCCCTGTTCAAGAAGCTGCTCGAAAATCTGTTGAATTGCTTTTTTATGGTTTTCACTGGTTGTGCGGATGAATTGATCATTGGTGATTTCCAGAACAGACCATAATTCTTTCATGTATGCAGCCATATCATCCACGTACTTCTGCGGGGAAATACCCATTTTCTCCGCCTTTTGTTCAATTTTTTGACCGTGTTCGTCTGCACCGGTCAGGTAGTAGACATCAAACCCGCGCATGCGTTTGTATCTCGCCATTACATCACATGCGATTGTTGTATAAGCGTTACCGATATGTAACTTACCGCTTGGGTAATATATCGGAGTGGTGATATAGTAAGTTGGTTTTTCCATGCCTTTTCCTCCTATTAGTTCATTTATTAAATATAACTAATTTTGCCTTTATTTTCAATGATATCAGTGGCGTCTTGTGTGGGTACTGTGCTATAATCAGCAGGAACTTGAACATAAACGGAAAAATCCGTTGACATCATCCAAGACATATGATAGACACATGTTTTGAATTGATTTTTTCGGGTATCAGAGGTTATATTCTTAATACGATTCATCAGCCAATATAAAAAAATGAAATTTGATGAAGAGCGGAAAGTATGGAGGGGTTTTTTTATGAAATCAACAGGAATTGTACGTAAAGTCGATGAGTTAGGGAGAGTGGTTATCCCTATAGAACTCAGACGTGTACTTGATATCGAAGTAAAGGATGCACTCGAAATTTATACTGATGACGATACAATCATTCTCAAAAAATACAAACCACAGATGACTTGCGCCGTCACTGGTGATGTATCTGAGAAGAATATGCGTCTTGCAGATGGCCGTATCATTTTGAGCCAGGACGGTGCACAACAGCTTATTGATGAAATCAAATCAAAAATGGACTAAATAGATTACATTAGCCAACCGATGGAACTTTAAAAGCTCCATCGGTTATTTTTTGTGGTATTCATCATACACATCCTGCTTACGCAGGCTTCTTAAATCAGCAACTGTCTTGATGGCCTGTTTCGTTTTCATCCCTTCTTCTATCAATTGTTCAATATGGGCATTGACCGGCATATCAAAGGTTTCTTCAATTTCCGGTGCTCCCTCAATGACAATGACAAACTCTCCTTTTAAGGGGATTTCCTTCTCAAGCATTTCAGTCATTTCCACCGCTGCTGCCCGTTCATGCTGTTCAAATTTTTTGGTTATCTCCCGGGAAACACTCACATTCCTGTCTGGATCAATATCTCTTATGGATGTGATTGTTTCTTTGATTTTATGAGGGGATTCATAAAGTACTGACGTTAAGGGATGGTTCATGATTTCTTTGAGCTTATCCTTCCTTTTACGCCCCGTTTTCGGTAAAAACCCAAAATACGTAAATTCATATGACGGGATTCCGCTTGCGACAAGCGCCATTGTAAAGGCGGACGCCGAAGGGATGACCACATAATCCATGTGCTCCCGCTGCATTCGCTCTATCAGTTCAAAACCGGGATCGGAAACGACGGGCATTCCAGCATCACTCACCAGCGCGAATGTTTTTCCATTTTTCATTTCTTCGATGATAAAATCTTCAACTTCTTCTTTGTTGAAATCATGATAGGATCTAAGCGGAGTACCGATATCAAAATGATTGGTCAATTTACGCGTCGTCCGCGTATCCTCACAAAGAATCGTGTCCACATTCTTCAATGTCTCTATCGCTCTGAACGTCATATCATCAAGGTTTCCGATGGGTGTACCCGTTACATATAGATGCATATTTCATCCCTCCTTTTCTATCAATGCGATTTTTGCTGTTCTCGACAGTTTTTTAATTGCATATTCCCGCTTCATCGCTTCACTTTTGGTCTCAAACTTTTCATAGTATCTGAGTATGACCGGCAGTCTGTTACGGGTATATTTCGCACCCGTTCCACTGTTATGGGTTTCTATACGTTTGTCCAGATCTACAGCATACCCTGTATAAAGGGTATGATCCGCACATTCAACGATGTATGCGTAGTACTCAGTCATAGTAGACCTCCAGCATCTCACTGGAATATTCCCCGTCAGTATCGTAAATATAAAACGGCGGGAGGACGTCTACATAAGCCTGGCTGTGGAAAATCGCTTCCATAAGCACGAACATCGCCGTTCCGGAGCTCCTGTCATTATAGACATACTGCAGACGCCTGATACGGAAACCAGCGTTCGACAGCTCACTGATAACTTCCATACTCCGTTCGGCACGATGGACCATGTAGAGACGTCCTTTATTCTTCACTAGAAACCGCACCGCTCCGATCACACCTTTTAAATCGATATGTACTTCATGCCGTGCAATGCTGTGGGGCCCTAAATGTTTAAGAGGCTGATTGTTCGTAAAGTATGGAGGGTTCACCGTGATCACATCAAACGAGGAATGATCGAACATCTCTCTAATCTGCTTGATATCACCATGATGCATCGTAATCTGATCAGCTTTTTCATTCAGTCCAATGCTTCTCTCAGCCATATTTACAAGCTGTTCCTGAAGTTCAACCGCTTCGATCGGCTTTGCTGTCCTATGGGATAGCAGTAACGGTATAACGCCGTTACCGGAGCACAGATCAATGATGCCCTGATCCCGTTTTACAATCCGTGTAAAATTGGCGAGCAGGAGCGCATCGACTGAAAATGAAAATACTTCCCTGCTCTGAATGATCTGCATGGATTCCCTGAAGAGTTCATCCAGACGTTCTCCATCTTTCAACATCTTTTTCACCTCGTAAATAATAAAGACGGCCGCAGCCGTCTGTTACTTCCCTCTATGTTCAAGAAAGCCCTGACAAAACAGGCAGTCTTCCTCGTTTCTCAGTGTACCGAAATGCACACTGCACACATGGAACCCCTCTTCATAAATACTGTTCAATGTGTTTCCCTTAAAAGAATCCTCTGCTACAGATTCATTTTCTTCATGGAGTTTTTCATATTTCTCTTTCTCCATTTGCAGTGTCACATTTTCTTCAACCAGACGCACAGCAAGCTCCTTTAAAGTCTGAAGATCGTCGTGCATATTATTCATATCCGCTTCCATTTTGCTGATATGCATGAATAAACGTTCACGATCCATCTTTACACCTCTCCGACTGCATCTAGTTCATCGCAGTGGAATTCGCGGATGTAATCGTCTTTATATTTAACTTTAACGACCAGATCCAAGATGTTCATACCCACTACGAGTCCGCGGCCATCCGGCGTATTGATCGTCTGGCCCACATCCGGCATTTTTTCACGGGCATCTTCATAATACTCATCTTCATAGTTGAGGCAGCACATCAGGCGGCCGCAGGCACCTGAAATTTTAGTCGGACTGAGGGAGAGATCCTGGTTCTTCGCCATCTGTATGCTCACTGGCACAAAGTCGCCCAGGAACGTGGAACAGCAATGCGCACGGCCACACGGGCCGATACCGCCGAGATACTTCGCCTCATCTCGGACACCAATTTGACGCAATTCTATGCGTGTTTTAAAACGGTTTGCCAGAACACGGACTAAACCTCTGAAATCGACGCGTTCATCTGCTGTAAAATTAAAAATCAGTTTTTTACAATCCAGGGTATACTTTGCATTCACCAGATTCATTTCCAATTTTTCGGTCTCTATTGCAGATTTACAGAATTCCATCGCTGTTTCGGACATTCTTTGGTTTTCATGGTACTTTTCAAGATCCTCTTCTGTTGCTGTGCGTACAGATTTTCCATCTGATTCCACTATATTATCTTTAGGGATTTTGTGATTTCCTTTAACGACACGCAGTAATTCTGTGCCCCGTTTCGTTTCTGCGATTATATAATCATCGCGTTCTGCCGTCACCCGGCCACTTTCAATATAAATATTATCAAAGTAATCCAGCTGAGTAGCAGTGATGAGTTCTATCATATTATTCAACCTTTCGAGCAGATAACCATACTTTCAAATACGAGCATCGGGTGGACGTTGGCCTGCAGCATCCGGTTTGCTGTTTGAATCTCATCCAACATTTTAGCCAGCCGTTTTATAGAGTTTTTGCCGTTCACCTGTTCATCACCGAAGGGTTTATAGCTTTCGAGTTCGAGCGCTGCATGCATGGACTGACGGACAAAACCATCAATCAGCTGGAGCATCAGCATATAATCCCTGCGTTCTCCGCATATATCGATGACCGGCTTAATATCTATGAGCACTAAAGGATGATTGCCAATCCATTTAGCTGAAAACTCAATCGCCGCTTTTCTCATCGCAGAGAAATTTTCACCAAGGTCTTTGACATGCTGTGCATTGAGCGCCAGCACATCGACTGTGTTAAGTTCTGCATCATTGAGATGTTCCAAAAACTTAATACGGTCATCTTTTTCACCTTTTATATGAATATGCTGTGATCTCGAATGAATGGTAGGCAAAATACTGCTCTTATCTATTGTAAGCAGGATTGCTATTGTCTTTTCCGGTGGTTCTTCAAGAAATTTCAAGACGCTGTTTTCTGCCTGGGGTGTTAGTTTCTCAAATGCTTCAATTACATAAACTTTATAATCTGATTCGGTAGGTTTACGGTTCATCCTGCGTACCAAATCTTCGACTGCTTCTTTTTTGATCGCCGTTTCATCAGTTCGAAGATAAAAATAGTCAGGATGATTCCCTTCCGAAATAAGCGTTTCGTTCCGCGGTGTGTCCCCTAGAATTTTGAGGGCAAAGAATTCACTATGACGCCTCAAAGTTTCAATGGCATCCCCCTCAAACATGTAGGTATGACTGAGCCTTCCGCTTTCAATGATCCGGTTCAGCTGCTGTTCTACGCTTCCTGTCTGTATACTCATACACTAAACCGCTTAAAATCTTTCAAATTGTTCAATAGGCAGAACAAATACTGTTGCTCCACCAACTTCAACCTCGACTGGATATGGGATATAGGAATCCGCATTGCCTCCCATTGGAGTCACAGGCGCCACTGTCTGTTCCCTGTTTCCACAAGTATCATCCAACAGTCTGAGCAGTTCATCGACACGTGCATCATCCACACCACATAGGAATGTTGTGTTTCCTGCTCTTAAAAATCCGCCTGTTGAAGCAAGCTTGGTATTTCTAAAGTCATTTTTAGTCAGCCTGTCTGCCAACCTCTGACTGTCATGATCCTGAACAATTGCGATAACCATTTTCATGACTGATTCACTCCTTGTTCCAAATATTGGTTGATTATTTCCAATGCATCAGCAGCAACCTTTTCAGGAGACTGATCCGCATCCACTATCTTAATGCGTTCTGGATTATTATCTGATAATTCATTATACCCCAAAACAACATCTCTATGAAAACTAATTTCTTCTGCATCCAGTCTGTTGTGGTCGCGATTATTACTTTCTATACGACGAAGTCCAACTTCAGGATCGAGCTTCAGATAAATTGTCAAATCCGGCATGTAATCTTCAATGGCAAAACGATTGATGCTCATAACCTCATCTGTACCTATGCCTCTTGCAAACCCCTGATATGCAATGGAACTGTCTACGAAACGATCGCAGAGAACAATCTTATCTGCTTTAAGTGCCGGAACCACTTTTTCAATAAGATGCTGACGCCTGGCTGCTGCGAACAATAACGCTTCAGTACGTGCATCCATGTCATTGCCTTTTGCGAGCAGAATCTCTCTGATCAATTCACTGATCGCAATGCCTCCAGGTTCACGCGTAACAATCGCATCATATGTTTTTACAAGCTGTTCATATACTTTAGAAATTATCGTTGTCTTTCCGGAGCCTTCCGGACCTTCAAATGTAATGAAATGACCCATTAACTTTCCTCATTTTTGTAATGTTCTAGATTGTGCTTTACACCCTCTATTCTAACACGATTATACATATTATGCGTAATCGTTTTAATATGCTCTTCAGTGATAACCTCACCTTCACGTACAAGCGGAATCCCCGGCGGATACGGTACAATGTTCCGTCTGCACACATTATTGAGAAGAACCCGGACGTCTGATAAAAGCCTTGCGGTTTCTTTGCTTTCTATGTTTTGTACGCTCTGCATCGGAATGCCGGAATCTCTAGTGATATCGCCAATACGGTGGATAAGCGTCTCAAGTGGATATCTATCTCCTCTATGGAACAGCGGCAGACACCACAATACACCTTCATCTGTCACCATTTCATGATGGATATGATGCTGTTCTGCCAGGATTTTTGCCAGCTTGTATGATGATAGTTCCGGGTGGCTGAGCAGGATTTTTG
The DNA here is from genome assembly GCF_046736035.1 of Salinicoccus sp. HZC-1. Classification (GTDB taxonomy): domain Bacteria; phylum Bacillota; class Bacilli; order Staphylococcales; family Salinicoccaceae; genus Salinicoccus. Next base: position 2,733,057 of record NZ_CP177130.1, read on the forward strand.
CAGGGTCGGCCTTTTTTTCTACAGTGAGCTTCTGTTTTCTTAATGCCTCTATAATGACTGAGCGGTTTTCAAAAAAACTCTCCGGATGGTACGTTTTATAAAATTCATGGGCACTTTCAATAGAAAGCATCACTAAATAAGACGGGCTCGATGTTTCAAAGTAGTTTATATACTTCATCACTTCATCGTGGAGGGGTTGCGATTTTGTGAAGATAACAGAGGCCATCGTCAATGCCGGCAACATCTTATGGTAGGACTGGATCGTAATATCCGAGTCGTGCTTCATCGAGGACTCCGGAAATCCCGGCACTATATCAAAATGCGCACCATGGGCTTCATCCGTAATTACACGGGCATTATGCCGGTGGGCGTACGCGATGATTGCCTGCACATCAATCGTATCTCCTGTGTATGTAGGATATGTCAGGATTATGGTATCTCCGGCGTTTATTTGCAAGTCGAACAATTCTGCTGATGCTGCTTCGATGTAATCGGCCCCTGTCAGCTGCATTCCGTGATAAACGGACTTATGCGCATGGTCGACAATCACGAATCTTACAGTCTTATTCTTCAGGGCGAAAATTGCTGATATCATACCATTCGTCGTCCCATTCACCATCATCTGGGCAATATAACCCGGATATTTCTGGCTCAGGTTCTGATTGATCTTTTTTAGAATTCCCTCTGGTTCATGCAAATCATCCAGACCATCGATCTCAGTCATGTCAAAGCGGGCATCAATCATAGAGAGATAGCCGATAGTATTGTTTTTATGCCCGGGTACATGCATGGATATATACGGTTTTCCATCATTCAACATATTTTCAATAGTTTTATATAGATTCATATTCCTCACCACTTTATTTATAACATGATTGTCAGAAAGTACCAAGGCTTATGAGAGGACCTTAGTTGTTATCCAATGAATTCTTCCACAAAACCATTATGTGTAAAGGATAGCTAATACTCAGAAGATATTGATATGGATAAAATAGAAGAAAAAAAAGAGACCTCTAAAGGTCTCAATGCGGCTCATCGCATCCATACTATTCATTCTGTACTGCCCGGCAGCGTCCTACTCTCACGGGACGTTCATCCAACTACCATCGGCGCTGGAGAGCTTAACTGCTGTGTTCGGCATGGGAACAGGTGTGGCCTCTCCGCCATCGCCGCCGGACAGTGTCTTACATATGGGGAATGTGATATGTCACATTCAAAACCGGATAGAAGCAATATCTCGCGCAGAAACCGAACACGGTTTCTTCATTAAATTCTTGAATAAGTCATCGATCGATTAGTATTCGTCCGCTGAATGTGTTGCCACACGTACACGCCGAACCTATCTACCTCATCATCTCTGAGGGATCTAATGGGGAAATCTCATCTTGAGGGGGGCTTCATGCTTAGATGCTTTCAGCACTTATCCCGGCCATACATAGCTACCCAGCGATGCCGTTGGCACGACAACTGGTACACCAGTGGTATGTCCATCCCGGTCCTCTCGTACTAAGGACAGCGCCTCTCAAATTTCCTACGCCCACGACGGATAGGGACCGAACTGTCTCACGACGTTCTGAACCCAGCTCGCGTACCGCTTTAATGGGCGAACAGCCCAACCCTTGGGACCGACTACAGCCCCAGGATGCGATGAGCCGACATCGAGGTGCCAAACCTCCCCGTCGATGTGAACTCTTGGGGGAGATAAGCCTGTTATCCCCGGGGTAGCTTTTATCCGTTGAGCGATGGCCCTTCCATGCGGAACCACCGGATCACTAAGTCCGTCTTTCGACCCTGCTCGACCTGTATGTCTCGCAGTCAAGCTCCCTTATACCTTTACACTCTATGAATGATTTCCAACCATTCTGAGGGAACCTTTGAGCGCCTCCGTTACTCTTTAGGAGGCGACCGCCCCAGTCAAACTGTCCACCTGACACTGTCTCCCGCCCGGATTACGGGCGCGGGTTAGAATCTCAACATCACCAGGGTGGTATCCCACCACTGCCTCCATGTAGACTGGCGTCCACACTTCTTTGGCTCCCACCTATCCTGTACAGGTGAGGTCCAGATTCAATATCAGGTTACAGTAAAGCTCCACGGGGTCTTTCCGTCCTGTCGCGGGTAACCTGCATCTTCACAGGTACTATGATTTCACCGAGCCTCTCGTTGAGACAGTGCCCAAATCGTTGCGCCTTTCGTGCGGGTCAGAACTTACCTGACAAGGAATTTCGCTACCTTAGGACCGTTATAGTTACGGCCGCCGTTTACTGGGGCTTCGATTCGCACCTTCGCTTACGCTGAGCGCTCCTCTTAACCTTCCAGCACCGGGCAGGCGTCAGCCCCTATACTTCACCTTTCGGTTTGGCAGAGACCTGTGTTTTTGATAAACAGTCGCTTGGGCCTATTCACTGCGGCTCATATCTCTATGAGCACCCCTTCTCCCGAAGTTACGGGGTCATTTTGCCGAGTTCCTTAACGAGAGTTCGCTCGCTCACCTTAGAATTCTCTTCCCAACTACCTGTGTCGGTTTACGGTACGGGCGGTGATCATCCTCGCTAGCGGCTTTTCTTGGCAGTGTGAAATCAATGGCTTCGCCTACTATTTTCGGCTCCTCATCACAGCTCATGGTATCACAGGGCGGATTTGCCTGCCCTGACCACTCACTGCTTGAACGTGCTCTACCTTTCGCACGCTCCATCTATCCTACTGCGTCACCACAATCACTCAAACGGATATCACCGGTACAGGAATTTCTGCCTGTTGGCCATCGCCTACGCATCTCTGCCTCGGCTTAGGTCCCGACTAACCCAGAGCGGACGAGCCTTCCTCTGGAAACCTTAGTCATTCGGTGGACGGGATTCCCACCCGTCTTTCGCTACTCACACCGGCATTCTCACTTCCAATCGCTCCACATGTCCTCACGATCATGCTTCTCTGCCATTGGAACGCTCTCCTACCATTAATATACATTAATCCACAGTTTCGGTAATATGTTTAGCCCCGGTACATTTTCGGCGCAGCGTCACTTGACTAGTGAGCTATTACGCACTCTTTAAATGATGGCTGCTTCTAAGCCAACATCCTAGTTGTCTGTGCAACGCCACATCCTTTTCCACTTAACATATATTTTGGGACCTTAACTGGTGGTCTGGGCTGTTTCCCTCTCGACAACGGACCTTATCACCCGCTGTCTGACTCCCATGAATCGCATCGATGGCATTCGGAGTTTGTCTGAATTCGGTAACCCGGGATGGGCCCCTCGTCCAAACAGTGCTCTACCTCCACGATGCTGTCATGAGGCTATACCTAAATATATTTCGGAGAGAACCAGCTATCTCCAGGTTCGATTGGAATTTCTCCGCTACCCACACCTCATCCGGTCACTTTTCAACGTAAGTCGGTTCGGCCCTCCATCCAGTGTTACCTGGACTTCAGCCTGGACATGGGTAGATCACCTGGTTTCGGGTCTGCAATCACATACTCTGTCGCCCTCTTCAGACTCGCTTTCGCTGCGGCTCCGCATTCGCTGCTTAACCTTGCATGTAATCACAACTCGCCGGTTCATTCTACAAAAGGCACGCCATCACCCATTAACGGGCTCTGACTACTTGTAGGCACACGGTTTCAGGATCTATTTCACTCCCCTTCCGGGGTGCTTTTCACCTTTCCCTCACGGTACTGGTTCACTATCGGTCACTAAGGAGTATTTAGCCTTGGGAGATGGTCCTCCCGGATTCCGACGGAATTCCTCGTGTTCCGCCGTACTCAGGATCCACCGCTCGGTGGAATGTATGATGCCTACGGGACTGTTACCCCCTGCGGTCGGCCTTTCCAGACCATTCAGCTTTACATTCCACCGATTATCGGTGTCCTACAACCCCAGCCGAAGCTGGTTTGGGCTCTTCCCGTTTCGCTCGCCGCTACTCAGGGAATCGATTTTTCTTTCTCTTCCTCCGGGTAATGAGATGTTTCAGTTCCCCGGGTCTACCTCCGCGTCAGCTATGTATTCACTGACCGGTAACACATAAAAATGTGCTGGGTTCCCCCATTCGGAAATCTTCGGTTCAACGCCTACTTACAGCTCCCCGAAGCATATCGGTGTTGGTTCCGTCCTTCATCGGCTCTTAGTGCCAAGGCATCCACCGTGCGCCCTTCATTACTTAATCGCAATGAATTTGTGAGTGTATCGCTCCTACAGCGATACAACGCGTGTTTTTTGAACTCTTTTAAATCTTAGTTCTCGGTTTTCTACGCTTTGATTTTCGGTTAAAAATCATTTATTGCTTCTCTATCCGGTTTTCAATGTACATATTTTGCGAATGCTTCTGTAAATACAGAAAACATTCAAAACTGAATACAATATGTCAAACGTCAATTCCGCTCCGTAATATTCCTTAGAAAGGAGGTGATCCAGCCGCACCTTCCGATACGGCTACCTTGTTACGACTTCACCCCAATCATCGGTCCCACCTTCGACGGCTGCTTCCCAAAAGGGTTAGCCCACCGGCTTCAGGTGTTACTGACTTTCGTGGTGTGACGGGCGGTGTGTACAAGACCCGGGAACGTATTCACCGTGGCATTCTGATCCACGATTACTAGCGATTCCAGCTTCATGGAGTCGAGTTGCAGACTCCAATCCGAACTGAGAGCAGTTTTATGGGATTCGCTGAACCTCGCGGTCTCGCTGCCCTTTGTTCCTGCCCATTGTAGCACGTGTGTAGCCCAAATCATAAGGGGCATGATGATTTGACGTCATCCCCACCTTCCTCCGGTTTGTCACCGGCAGTCTCACTAGAGTGCCCAACTGAATGCTGGCAACTAGTAATAAGGGTTGCGCTCGTTGCGGGACTTAACCCAACATCTCACGACACGAGCTGACGACAACCATGCACCACCTGTCACTCTGCCCCGAAGGGAAACCATGTCTCCATGGCTGTCAGAGGATGTCAAGATTTGGTAAGGTTCTTCGCGTTGCTTCGAATTAAACCACATGCTCCACCGCTTGTGCGGGTCCCCGTCAATTCCTTTGAGTTTCAACCTTGCGGCCGTACTCCCCAGGCGGAGTGCTTAATGCGTTAGCTGCAGCACTAAGGGGCGGAAACCCCCTAACACTTAGCACTCATCGTTTACGGCGTGGACTACCAGGGTATCTAATCCTGTTTGATCCCCACGCTTTCGCACATCAGCGTCAGTTACAGACCAGAGAGCCGCCTTCGCCACTGGTGTTCCTCCATATCTCTGCGCATTTCACCGCTACACATGGAATTCCACTCTCCTCTTCTGCACTCAAGTCTCCCAGTTTCCAATGACCCTCCCCGGTTGAGCCGGGGGCTTTCACATCAGACTTAAGAAACCGCCTACGCGCGCTTTACGCCCAATAATTCCGGATAACGCTTGCCACCTACGTATTACCGCGGCTGCTGGCACGTAGTTAGCCGTGGCTTTCTGGTTAAGTACCGTCACCCGGTGAGCAGTTACTCTCACCGGCGTTCTTCCTTAACAACAGAGTTTTACGAGCCGAAACCCTTCTTCACTCACGCGGCGTTGCTCCGTCAGACTTTCGTCCATTGCGGAAGATTCCCTACTGCTGCCTCCCGTAGGAGTCTGGGCCGTGTCTCAGTCCCAGTGTGGCCGATCACCCTCTCAGGTCGGCTACGCATCGTCGCCTTGGTAGGCCCTTACCCCACCAACTAGCTAATGCGCCGCAGGCCCATCCATCAGCGGCAGCCCGAAGACCGCCTTTCAACTTACCGCCATCGGCAGTAAGGGTTATCCGGTATTAGCTACGGTTTCCCGTAGTTATCCCCGGCTGATGGGCAGGTTGCCTACGTGTTACTCACCCGTCCGCCACTCGATTCCAAGGAGCAAGCTCCTCGGTTTCGCGTTCGACTTGCATGTATTAGGCACGCCGCCAGCGTTCATCCTGAGCCAGGATCAAACTCTCCATAATTGGAAAGCTCGTCTAGAGCTCTTCGCGATACTGCTGACAGTATCTGTTTGCGTTTTGTATTGTTCGCCTCAATGTCGGGAAGTTCAACTGTGTTGAACCTCATTAATTATCGGAATTAACGTTGACATATTGTCATTCAGTTTTCAATGTTCTCGTTTTTGTGTTGCTTTTGTTGACTACTTAATTAGTATAGCATAAGTGAAAATCAGATGCAACATCTTTTTTACACTTTTTAAAGTTGTTAATCACATTTGTTGTGTCGGTGCTTTATTTCGTCCGACAAGATATTACTATACAGGGTTTGTATTATTAACGCAACCCTTTTTTCAAAAAAAGTTTTTAGATTCTATTATTTCTTATTTTTCTCTTGTCCATCCAAACTCATTCTGCGCCAAAAATCCCGATGCAAAGGGATTTTCACTATAATCGTTGTCGTTGATCGGTACCAATAGCTGTAATGACACCTCAAAATCGATCCGTGTATTATTATCCTTTCAAGGGCATGTCATCATACGGTATGTCTCGTTTTTGGGAATTTAAAAAAAGGAAAGAGCCGGGCTGCTTCCATCATTAGGCGGCTGCTTCCTAAAAGTTGGAGTAAAAATTCTAACTTTCACGGAATCAGCACATTATTCTGTCCGGCTCCTGAACCTGCATTCATGATTACGCGTATATTCTATAACTCCGTGCGATGCTCTATTGCTTTGGACAGTGTGACTTCATCGGCATATTCCAAATCTCCGCCTACCGGCAGACCGCTTGCAAGCCGCGTGGATTTTATGCCGATCGGTTTAACCAGCCTTGAAATATACATGGCCGTCGATTCGCCTTCGATGTTCGGATTTGTAGCCAGAATGATTTCTTTCACTTCATCATTCTTTAATCTTTCTATTAACGAAGGAACATTGATATCCTCCGGTCCTATTCCGTCCATCGGACTGATCGCACCGTGCAACACATGATACAACCCTTTATACTCACGCATCTTTTCCATGGCGATGACGTCTTTCGTATCCTGGACTACGCAGATAACACTCCGGTCCCTGTTCTTGTCGCTGCATATATAACATGGATCAATATCTGTAATATGACCGCAGATTGAACAGAATTGAAGCTCTCTTTTCACTTCCATAAGACTTCTGGAAAAGTTGACGACGTCGTCTTCCTTCATATTAAGTACATAAAATGCCAGGCGCTGGGCTGTCTTCGGCCCGATACCCGGCAGTTTCATGAAGCTGTCTATCAGCTTGGATATTGGTTCTGGATAATGCATATTACATCATACCTGGGATGTTCATACCTTTAGTATGCTTGCCGAGGCGTTCACTTGTGAGCTCATCCGCTTTAGTCATTGCTTCATTTGTTGCAGCAATGATCAGATCCTGCAGCATTTCAATATCATCAGGATCTATAACTTCCTCGGAGATTTCCACGTCGAGCACTTCTTTATGTCCGGATACCGTCACTGTGACCATACCGCCGCCGGCTGTGCCTTCTACCTTTTCCTCTTTCAGCTTTTCCTGCTCTTCCTGCATTTTCTTCTGCATTTTCTGCATCTGTTTCATCATGCCCTGCATATTGTTCATACTGATATTCTCCTCCAAATGTGTTTAGAATGATTATCTATATATTATATATGAAATGATTGTTTTTATAAACTGATTACGACCGTGTTTCTACTATATCATTGCCGAATATTTCTTTTGCTACATCCGACGGCTTCTTTTCATCGGACGTTTCCTTCTTTTCTTTGTTCGCTTTCTTCTCCTGAATGTAATCGTGTCTCACCTGCAGCCAGCTCGAATCCGGAACTCCGACCACTTTAACTTCTTTATCTATAATAGAAGGAATGAGTGATTCCAGCTCTTCCCGCTTCTTCTCATCCTTATTGATCAAGTCACTGTGCAGATCATTTTTAAACTTAAGCAATACATGTGTATCACTCGCTGCGACAGGTTCTGAATCTTTAATGAGGGATCTGAGTGAGTGATACCCTTTTTCCTCGACATGCTGATACACTTTTGGCCAGTCATCTTTCAACTTCACCAGGTCTTCTTTATTCGCATGATCGAGCACTTTTTCAATCTGACGCAGTGAGAAGAATCCTTTTGATGAAGCAGCCGTTTGTTTCTTTTCCTGCACCGGAGCCGGATTTGTCTGCGGCTGGTTGGAGAGGCGACGTTCGAGTTCTGTTAACTTTTGTTCAATATGGGACAGGTCGACACTTTGTGTTTCAACCGCCAGCTCATTTCTATTCAGTACTTGAATCAGTTTTACGATGACTACTTCAAGATGGACACTTGTATTCACAGAAAATCTCATCATGACCATTGCATCATTCAGGACATCTATCATTTCGTAGAGCACTTTATCCTCAGTATGATAGAACGCAACGTCTTCCTCTGCTTCCCCTGAATGCTTCATCAAGATGATATCTCTTATATAGTAGACAAGCTCATGAATCAGACGTGTCGGATCTTTTCCTTCATCGATAAATCTATGATACGTAATAAAGGCCTCTCTCGAATCCTTTTGCTCTATAAGCTTGAGCCAGCGATTCAGTTCCTCGGATTTAATTCCGCCCGTAATCATTACCGCATCTTCCAAAGTAATATAGTCGTTACTATAGGCGATTACCTGGTCCATGATGCTTAAGGCATCGCGCATTCCCCCTTCGGAAGTACGTGCGATATATTCAATCGCATCTTCTTCATATTCAAGGGATTCCGAATCTGCAACATATTTGAGCCGGCCGACGATTTCATTAATCTCGATTGCTTTGAAATCGAAACGCTGACATCTTGAAATGATCGTTGCCGGTATTTTGTGGGGCTCTGTCGTCGCCAGTATAAAGATTGCATGCCCCGGCGGCTCTTCGAGTGTTTTGAGCAGCGCATTGAATGCACCTGTTGTCAGCATATGCACTTCATCGATGATGTACACCTTATATCTTGTTTCAGACGGCGCGTACTTCACCTTTTCCCGTATATTCCTGATTTCATCGACACCATTGTTACTTGCAGCATCAATTTCTATCACATCATTTGCAGAGCCCTCAGTAATGCTCAGACAAATATCACATTCATTACAAGGCTCACCTTCAGAACTGAAACGGCAATTGAGTGCTTTCGCAAATATTTTAGCAATACTTGTCTTGCCGGTTCCGCGGGGACCGTTGAACAGATAGGCATGAGACTCCTTATCCCTGATGATTGCGTTGCGCAATGTTTTGGTTACGTGCTTCTGTCCGACCACATCCTGGAATGTCTGCGGTCTGAAAGCCCGGTATAAAGCCTGATATTCCATTCAACAGCACCTCCGTAGTTAGTAATTTATGTCCATTATTATACCACATGTCGCAATATCGCCCTAATAACTCAAAACAAATAAAAAAATGACTGCATCATTAGATACAGTCATTCGATATGTAAACCGTGCACCGTTTCTTCGAACACTCGGCACAAGCGTTACTCAAACCACCAGCTCAACTTCGGCTGTCCTACGGCACATAGAATAAGCCACTTAATGCTGCTTCCTTCCGGACCTGACATGGTTCGTGACGTTCTATTGCATAGGACCGAAATCTCAACACTGGTGAGTTTGAGGCAGTCCTCACACCGAATGTCCTTAGAAACGGAATTCAGTCCTGCTGGAGCGGATTGCAGGTACAGGGCACCGCTACCTCCCCACTTAGCACGGCACACTATATAATAACAAAATCAGTAATTCAATGCAAGGTAAATATATCAGCTCCCATGGAACCTTCTAGAGAAGTCCACGAATCTGAATTCACTCGCAAGGTGTTTGGAGACATTATACTGGAATGGTCTTGCATCATTCAAATGAACGATGGACTCGACTGTCGCAACATAGGGTACATCGGTATGATCGAACAGTTTAGTTTCATCATCCGTCATTGCATCGAATGTAATCTCCTTGTGAGAATACGCAATTACCAGTCCCAGTTTCTTTTCAATGTATTCATAAATGGAGTCTTGCGCAATTTTAGTATTCAATCCAGGTATCATATCAACAATAAAATAATCTGTATCGACAATATGTGTAGTGCCTGAATATCTTCTCTGTCTCACCAGCTGCCAAATCTTATCCTCGGGGTTCAAGTTCAAAGCAACCATCACTTTTGGAAATCGTTCCGCAGGATATTGCTCCAGCTCGACCACTGCAGTCGAGTATTTTTTCGTCTTCAGCTGCTGAATTTCTTTAAAACTCGTAAGGTGGGAGACAGTGAAGTCCATTGAAGGGTTGTAAATGACAACAGACCCCTTACCTTTCATCTTCTGAATGTAACCATTCTCCTGGAGAAGGTTCAGCGCTTTCCTCACTGTTTCCCTGGAAACATCGAACATTTCGACCAAACGATGCTCAGAGGGCAACACATCATCTTTGGTGTATTTACTACTGGCTATATCGTTGGATATATCCTGATAGATCTGGTTGTACTTGTTCAAATTCATCTCGTTCACCCTACCGCTTTCTGGCATGTATTGAATACATTAATGATACATTTTTTTAAACGGTCTGTCTATAAAGCATCAACGCTTCAAAAGGTCTGAGTTCAGTACTTTTGTCTCCATAGTTTGAGATGAGGATTTTGCCCTCAGTATCAAAACCCTCCGGAAATGGTGTTGATTTATTTCTGAAATTGGCAATCACAGTGACAGTTTCTTCATTATATATACGGTCGTATACAAACAGGGCATCATCTTTTAAAAGATGCGGGATGACACTGCCATAGGTGAAGTGATTCATTTCATGCCGGAGTGATATCAGTTTCCGATAGGTGTAGAATATGGAATTTTCATCTTCGAGCGCCGCTTCAACATTAATATCCGCGTAGTTTTCAGCAACATCAATCCAAGGCTCGCCTGTCGTGAATCCGCCATGCCGGTCTTTATTCCACTGCATCGGTGTTCTGGCATTGTCTCTCGATTTCGAACCCAGGATATCCAGAACCTGAGCGTTGGTCATTCCATTTTCCTTCATCGCACTGTAGGCATTCAGACTTTCAACATCACGGTACTGATCAATCCGTGTGAACTTAGGATTTGTCATTCCGATTTCTTCGCCCTGGTAAATATAAGGTGTCCCTTTAAGTCCATGCAGTGCGATGGCGAGCATTTTTCCGCTTAATACGCGGTTTTCCTCCGTATCATCCTGCCCAAATCTTGAAATGATGCGCGGCTGGTCATGATTGCACCAGAAGATTGCATTCCACCCGCCGCCTTCATCCATTGCCACCTGCCAATCCATAAGGATGCGCTTCAGCTCGATGAAATCATAATTTGCCAGTGTCCATTTTTCTCCACCGGGGTAATCGACCTTCAGATGATGGAAGTTAAATACAGAGTTCAGCTCATTGCGTTTCGGGTCTGTATACTTCAGGCAGTGATCAATTGTGGTGGATGACATTTCACCCACCGTCATGACCTCTTTATCACCGAAAGTATTGCGGTTGAGTTCATTGATGTAATCATGCACTTTCGGACCATCCGTATAGAACTCCTTGCCGGGACCGTCCGAGTTTTTAAATTCGCCTTTCGAAATGAGGTTGACGACGTCGAATCGGAAACCATCCACTCCGAAATCGATCCAATAGTTGATCATTTCATATATTTCTTTACGCAAGCTCTCGTTCTCCCAGTTAAGATCCGCCTGCGACACGTCAAATAACCGCAGGTAATACTGGTTGGTTTTATCATCATATGTCCATGCATTACCGCCAAATTTGGATTCCCAATTCGTAGGCGGTCCCGCTTCCGTGCCGTCCTTCCAAATATAATAATCGCGGTACTTGTTATCTTTGGATTTTCTGGATTCAACGAACCAGTTATGGGAGGTCGACGTATGGTTGATGACGATATCCATCATTATTTTAAGTCCCCGTGCGTGTGCCTGCTCCAGCAGTTCTTTAAGATCCTCTTTTGTCCCGAACTGCGGATTCACTTCATAGTAGTCGCTGATATCATAACCATTGTCATTCATCGGGGATCTGTAGACGGGTGTCAGCCATACATAATCGACACCCAGCGTCTTGAAATAATCCAGTTTTTCTATGATGCCCGGGATATCCCCTTCTCCGCTTCCTGTCGTATCATTGAATGATTTCGGATAAATTTGATAAACAACCGATTTTCTCCAGTCGTTGGATGCCAATGTAAAAACCCCTTTATATAAATTAGTCTACGTCCACCATGTCTTTTGTTTTCTCTTTGACAAATCTTGAGAACAGAAGTGTGAGGAAGAACGGCACCACGATGGCAATCAGCATACCGATTGAGAACAGCAGCCAGAATCCATCTGTAATCGAAATGACACCCGGCACACCGCCGACACCGACACTGTAAGCTGTCAGCATGTTGGCCCCGAAAATACCGCCGACTACAGACGTTGTTAAAATTGCGGCAAGGAACGGGTATTTAAGCGGCAGGTTCACACCGAACATTGCCGGCTCAGTTACACCCAGCCAGCCGGAAATACCTGAAGTCATTGCCAGACCTTCTTCTTTTTTCTTTTTCTGACCGCGGTAGATCATCCATGCACCGAATGCGGCTGAACCCTGTGCAATATTTGAAATCGCAAGAATCGGCCATAGGAAAGTCGAGCCTGTTGTACCAATCAGCTGCAGATCGACAGCAAGGAACATATGGTGCATCCCTGTGATGACAAGCGGCGCATAGAATAAACCATATACTGCACCGCCCAGAATACCTGCTGTTTCAAACAGCCAGATGATCGCATCCGTAATGAGCGTGCTGCCCCATAGCGTAATCGGACCAATGATTGTATAAGTAAGAATACCGACAACCACTAATGCAACAGGTGCAACAACAAGCAGTTTGAACATGTCGTGCACACGCTTATTCAGGAACAGTTCCACTTTTGCAAGCACCCATGCTGCCACAAGCACCGGCAGGACCTGTCCCTGATAGTTCAGCTGCTGTACTTCCAGTCCGAACACATTCCATGTTGGAATTTCCGCAAGCCCGCCGGATTCGCTGTCGAACAATCCGTACTGACTCGCAAGATCCGGGTGACATAATGCCACACCCAGTGCAATACCGAGCAGCGGGTTACCGCCGAACACTTTCATTGCAGACCAGCCGATGAGCACCGGAAGGAAGATGAATGGCGCCACGGCAATGAAGTTGATCATGCTCGCAATTCCTTCAATGCCGGGGAAACGGGTAATTATGGAATCATTTTCCCAGAAAAGCCCCTGCAAAGTAAGCAGGTTGTTCAAACCGAGCAGCAGACCGGCTGTAACGATGGCCGGCAGAATCGGGATAAAGATATCTCCCAGCATCTTGATGAATCTTTGAAACGGATTCATCTTCTGGGCAGCAGCTGCTTTGACTTCATCTTTGGAGCCGCCGCCTTTCCCTGTTTCTTCTTCAAAGATTTTAAATGCCTCATTAACGGTCCCCTGGCCGATAACAATTTGGAACTGGTTGTTCGCTGCGAATGATCCTTTAACCAGATCGATGGAGTCCAATTTCTCTTTATCCACTTTGGATTCATCATTCAGGGCAAGACGCAGTCGTGTTACACAGTGTGTTGCTGCATTGACGTTCTCTTCGCCACCGATTGCTGCTATTATTTTTTTGACCTCGTCGCGGTTTACCGCCATTCTTCCCACACTCCTCTTATTTTGGATTATATCGCCTTAACTATAGCATGTCTATACAGTTGTGTAAAGGCTTTCAAAGGTTGTGAAAAGTAACATGCATTCAATCAACTTGAGTTAAAAATTTTAACGGGAAAATAATAAAAACCGCTCGACAGAGCGGTTTTTATTTTATCTTCATGGTTTAGACTGCTCATATGCTGCTTCGCCATGGAACACATTATCCAAACCTTCTAATTCCTCTTTATCGTCTGTACGCAATGTAGTGAATATGCTTATTGTCCTGGCGATGCAGAATGTCATGACTGCACTGAAAAGTATTGTTGCTGTCACTGCTATAATCTGTACCAGCAACGGTATGAACCCACCGCCGGCCAATAAACCATTTGCGATATCAGGGTTCACGACGTTCGTTTGAAATACACCTGTACCGATCGCACCAACAATACCGCCGATACCGTGTAAGCCAAATGCATCCAGTGCATCGTCATAGTTAAGCAATACTTTAATTTTCGTGATTGCAAAGAAGCATATTGCGCCTCCAATCAGTCCCAAAGCCAGTGCTCCGAAGTAAGTAACAAAACCAGCTGCCGGCGTAATGACCACCAGTCCTGCAAGCATACCGGATAATGTACCGACCAATGATACTTTCCCCTTCATTATCCATTCCACAAAACTCCAGCCGGCGATTCCAGCTGTGGACGCAAGTACTGTGTTAACAAATGCGAACATTGCGATTGAGTCAAATGTCAGTGCACTGCCTGTGTTGAACCCAAACCAGCCAAACCACACGAGAATGGCACCGATCATTGTAATGACTAAATTATGCGGCGGTTTTTTATTATCAGGTTTTCTTGATCCAAGTAATAATGCGAGCACAAGCCCTGACACACCTGAAGATATATGAACAACCGTCCCTCCGGCAAAGTCTATTGCGCCGATAGAATGAATCCATCCGCCGCCCCAGACCCAGTGGGCAACCGGACTGTATACCAATAGGACCCATAATGCCATAAACACAATGAATGGTTCGAATTTCATACGTTCAGCGACAGAACCTGTAAGTATCGATACCGAAATCGTACAAAACGTTAATTGAAAAAGCATATATAAAGCAAATGGAACAGTTTCAGAAAATGCCGGGTTTGGTTCGAATCCTACATTGGATAAGCCGATAAACGAGAAATCACCAATCCAGAGATTGCTCCCGCCAAAACTTAAAGAAAAACCAAGTATCACCCACGTGAACGTTACGACAACAATTGCTGCAATACTGTGCATTGATGTGTTCAGCACATTTTTAGATTGTACAAGACCACCGTAGAATAAAGCGAGACCAGGCGTCATTAACCAAACGAGCAAAGTACAGAGAAATAATAAAAGTGTATCCATGTTCAACCACTCCTTAAAAGTATGGGAACATTATATAACTGTTTTCCGAATATTCAAAATCCATGTTAAAAAGCCTAACATTATATGTTAGACTTTCTGACATGTTATAGTATTTTATCTCCTTAAAGCTCTTACTATGAATAGAATTGCAACAAGAGCCAGAAGTACGACACCGACAAGAATCACAGTCAGGTTATTTGAAGATCCCCCATCCTGATCCGCCATCACCTGATCATCCGTCTCAATACTCTCTTCGGCAGGTGTTTCTTCCAACACGAAAGTAATACCGCGTTTCCCACGGTCTTCAACGGTCAGGCTGAGCATTTCATTTTCAGCAGTGTACCCTTCAGGGGTTTCCACCTGAAGTTCATATTCGCCGGACGGCACTTCTGTAAAAGAGAAATTTCCATTTTCATCGGTTGTCACTTCATCTTTCTTGTCCCCTGTCAAAGTGACAGTGACACCCTCAAGACCGACATCATCAGAAAGGACCTTCCCTGCAATGGAAAACTCATCCACTTCCGCTTTATTAATCGTCACTTCTGTCGTTTCCTCCACGGTTTCAGGTTCGACATAGCTTTCCTCCGTCGGTTCTTCTGTTATCTCTTCAGTCACTTCCTCGGTGACCTCTTCCGTCCATTCCTCCACCGTTTGCTCAGCAGTCTCTTCCTCATAATAGAATTCTTCTGTGGATTCCTCATAACTTTGATAAGGTTCTTCAGTCGTCTGCTCATATTGGGGCTGCTCATTCTGCGGGTGCACATATTCATCTGCAGGTTCTTCAGTCTTGTTGTAATTCTCTTCAACCGACTCTCCTGTCGCTTCTTCTGTCGTTTCTTCAGATATCTGCTGCTCCGTCGATTCTTCTGTCGTCTGTTGTTCCGCCGATTCTTCAATAGAAGTTTCTTCTGCTGTGTTTGCCGCAAGACCCGGAACCGGAAGCAATATTAAAAGCAGTGCAATGACTGCTGACCGTTTAATGGTATTTCTCATGACAGCCTCCTAAATCATATCTAATACCCTATAATATACCAGATTCTTGAAAATTAACCTATACTGACTTACATTTCCCAAGCGTATTCACCCGCATTCTTTTACACAGACACTATTAATATATATATTAATAGATAATGAACACATTAGGGGGGATATGATGTCATCCAAAATAGAAAAATGCACCTTCGAAGATTTAAAAACACTCCAGAAAATCAGCTATGATACATTCGATGAGACTTTCAGAGACCAGAATACAGAGGAAAATATGAGAGCATATTTGAAAAATGCCTTTACCGAAGAAAAACTGACTGCAGAACTCAGAAACCCATCCTCCCAATTCTTTTTCGTCTATCATAATGATGCAGTTGCCGGTTACCTGAAGGTGAATACCGGAGATGCACAAACTGAAGAAATGGGAAAAGAGGCGCTCGAACTGGAAAGAATCTATATCAGCCGGAACTTCCAAAAGCTCGGTCTAGGGAAGCTGCTGCTCGACAAAACATTTGAAATCGCCCGCTCATCGGACAAAGAAAAGATTTGGCTCGGAGTTTGGGAAAAGAATGAAAATGCACTCGACTTCTATAGAAGAAAAGGATTTATACAGACCGGCGCCCACTCTTTCTATATGGGGGATGAAGAACAGACAGATCTGATCATGGAAAAGACGTTAAACTGATACCAGGGAGGCTATTTATGTTTATTCCAAAGCATTTCGAAGTCACAGACATGAATGAAGTCAGGAATTTTATCCGCAGCAATTCATTTGGGATTATTGTAACCACCAATCAGGGTGTGCCCACAGCAACACACCTGCCGCTGGAACTGACTGAAATAGACGGAGAATCCTACATCACCGGCCATTTCGCAAAAGCAAATCCGCAATGGAAGACCCTCACAGGGCAGGAAGGCAAAGTTCTGATCATATACCAAGGACCTCATGCCTATATATCATCCACATGGTATGAAGACGAAAATGTATCGACATGGAATTACCAGGCCGTCCACATATACGGCACACCGTCAATACTCGATGAAGATGCATTAAAGGAAGATCTCAAACGCCTGATGCATAAATACGAAGGCCACAAGGAGAACGGTGCAGTATGGGAAAATACATCCGCTGACACGAAGAAACAGATCAACGGTATTGTCGGATTCAAAATCAAAGTGGAAGAAGTCCAGGCCGCATACAAGCTGAGTCAGAATAGAAATGAGAAAGACTATAAAAATGTCATAGACAAGTTATATGAAGAGAAAGATCCGAATGCACATAAAGTCGCTGATGCGATGAAGAAATTGAAATAAGAGTTATTGCCCGGGAAATACAGTAAAACGAGGCTTTATAATAAAAATCCAATGCTGCAGATGTTTATGTCACCGGCAGCATTGGACCTGATAAAAAATGCTTCTATTTTATTGCCGGCAGAATCCTGTCACCGATTTTCGAGAATACAAACGCTCCGATTGAAGTCGTCATCAATGTCGAGATCGTAATGGTGATAAAGCTGAACCAAAATGGTATGCCAAGCACCATCCATAGCATCAAACCCACGAAAATACCGCAGAGTATGCTGTACTGTCCGACGTTTACCCAGATATTTTTAACGAAGTAACTGATCGTATAGGAAATAACGGCAATGCCGACACCCACCAGTACGTCCATGAAACCCAGGCCGGAGAACAGGTTGGCGATACCCACACCTAAAATGATGCCCGGAATGTACTGACGGTTGAAAAACGGAATGACTGCGAGCATCTCACTGACCCGTATCTGGATCGCCATCGTCCCGATCGGGTTGATCACCGTCGTCGCAACATACAGTGCGGCAAGCAACGCATTATAAATCAATGTTCTATTTTTAATGATATCAATCTCCTTAGTTTTTTATACAGGGAGTTTGCGAACCTGTGATAAAAATAACTTCCAAATTCAACTTTATAAATTCTATACTAAAAATGATTATTTTACAACATGAAATGGGGAAATACCATGAAGCATAGCGTTCTGCTGTGCGGTGTCATGCCGGCAGGGAAGAAAATAAAGCTTTATATTTTATAGATCAGCTATGACATTCCCGAAACAAGCCAGATACTATTATCTGCCAAAGAGAGCTAAACCGAAAAACTGCTGGTCCCAGCCCAGTACTTTCTTAAAAGAGATATTGCCCGGGCAATATCTCTTTTTATACATTAAATTTTCATCGTTTCCCAGCTTCTGTAGCCGACAACTCGCTGATTCTCATAAAATTCTTTAAAAAATCCGATTGCTTCATCATAACTGATTCTGTCATTAATATAAATGTCTCCGTAATCATAAGATCCTTCTGGTGGAAGCGCCTCAAATCGATAAATACCCTCTCCGCCCGTCACCTGGATAATCTCAATCTCCAACCCTGAATTCATGTAGCCGAGAGAGGCAAAAATATCCTGCTCAGGCAATGCACTTTTTACTGCCGCTTCGACCTGTTCCCACGCAGGATCCGTAATCTCTTTGGCATTTGTAGTCAGCGACCAGTATTCCTCCACAGGCGCTTCATTCAACGGCTCCCTATCCTTCTTGAAAAAGTTAAACAGTCCCATAAATATCATCCTCTTTTCTATAATAACTCTTATATCACTTCCAGAAGTATGTAAACCTTAACTCTATAATCATTAAAACGATTCGTACATTACTTTTCTGTCCTTAAAATGTAAACTGTATATAAAGGATGTGAGGGTAATGAAGTTAAGTGCAATCGAAGTTCTATACATGCACTTCGTTAATGGCAGGACCCATGGCGAAGCAACTGAATATGACTTCTGGCTTACTCAATATTCATCGAAAGCGGAAAATTTAATAGGACGCCTCATAAACAGAGGAATCATTTATGAAAACGATGATTTATCGGTAGTCTTAAGGAAATTAAAAGTCCCTGAATTGAAGAATTTGCTGGAACACAGTGACATAAAAGTCTCAGGGAATAAAAGTGTACTGATTGAAAGGATTATAGAGAACCGGTATATCATTGATTTAAAAAACGAAGGTTTGGAAAGTGTATATTCCGTAAAGAACGAATTTAAGTCATTCTTAAATCAAACTGAGTTCATAAACTATTTTCACTTTAATGGCCACATAAGTGTATATGAAGCCTATGACTATTATCTCAAACACCCAAACAGAACATCCAATGAAATTGTCATCGGCGTACTGAAAGAAAGAATTGAAGACAACATCAATAATACAAATAAATATGATGCACTCAAGTCGTTCCAGCTGCTATCACATTTTTATATTGATGAGATGAAAGACTTGGATAGTTCCATCTACTATCTCAATAATTTTACGATGCTCATTATTCTGCAATCCATTTTAAATTATCCGGCATATAAAATGATCACGTCGGGCAGTCATTTTAACATCGATAATTTTACAGCGGATAGATACAGAGCTTTATTGGAAACAAATCAGATGACCCCCTACGCACTGTATCACGCATTGGTGGATGACACTGAAAATCTCCCTTATTCCTATGAACAGAGGAAAAAGGCGGCCAGATTCATCATTGATTACATCATGGAAGATGAGGATGGGGAGATTAAGCTAAGATGTTTATTGGATAACGAGGAATGATTCAACACATTATACTCACATCTATAATTTTCCCGGTCAGCAAGTTATAAATGACTGCTTCCATAACCTTTCTACACTATCCCTTCAGAATTTATGCCATAAAAATGCAGCGATTGCCACATAGTTAGGATGGCAATCGCTGCTTCTTCAATTACTTATAATTTTATTTTTCTTCGTCGTCCAATACTGATTCTTCCGGAAGTGATTCTTCGAATGCAACACGTTTCTCTTCCAGCTCTTTTTGGGTCTCTTCTTTATAATTCGGTTCATAAACAAGCTGTTTTCTTTCAAGCTGTATAATATCGTATTCGCTGCGGAGGGCTTTGAATAACGATATTGCGAGCAGAACAACTACAAAAGTGAACGGGAAAGCGGCAATCAGCATTGCCATTTGCAGAGCAGCCAAACCGCCTGACCAGAGCAGTACTGTAGCTGTTCCTGCCAGAATAACACCCCAGATTATTTTCACTTGGAGTGGCGGGTTTAAAGCGCCGCCTGTTGTCAGCATACTCAGCACGAATGTACCGCTATCTGCTGAAGTGACGAAGAATGATGCAATGAGTAACACTGCAATTCCCATGATTATTGTTGATGCCGGATAGTTTTCCAGGAATGCGAACAGTGCAACTTCATTACCCTGGGTGTCCATAAGGCTGTAAAGACCGCCACCAAGGATATTATCCGTTTCAATGCCTGCAACACCGAAAATCGCAAACCAAATGGCACTGAATAATACTGGTACCCCGATGACTCCGAGAATGAATTCGCGGATTGTTCTACCACGTGATACACGTGCGATGAAACTGCCGACGAAGGCAGCCCAGCCAATCCACCAAGCCCAGTAGAATAGTGTCCATGCATTTAAGAAACCTCTGTCTCCAACGAATGAATTCATATTAAACGTCATGCTTGCCAAATTTTGAAGGTAGTTACCTGTGTTCGTCATAAATGCTTCGATCATTTGTATAGATGAACCAAAGATAAATACAAAGACCATCAACGAAACTGCGATAATTACATTGGCCATGCTCAGGTAACGGATCCCTTTATTAACACCGGTCGATGCCGATATCATAAAGGCAACTGTAATAATAAGGATAACAATCGTCTGTGTAAGAATCGTGTTATTAATCGCATCAAAACTGTAGCTGAGACCGGCCGTAATCTGTGTAGCACCGAGTCCCAGTGATGTTGCGATACCGAAGATTGTACCGAATACAGCTAAAACGTCGACACTGGTCCCCATCCAGCCATTTACTCTATTCCCGAGTAATGGTGAAAGTGCTGAACTCATGAGTAAAGGTGCATTATGTCTGAAGTTGAAGTATGCAAGTGCTAAACCGACCACTGCATATACTGCCCATGGATGGAATCCCCAATGGAATAACGTGTATTGCAATGATTCTTCTGCAGCCTGAGGAGTTGCTCCTCCTCCTAATACAGGCGGGTTATAATAGTGCGTAAGTGGTTCAGTAACCCCGTAGAATACGAGACCGACACCCATACCCGCTGTAAACAGGAATGAGAACCATGTGAAATAGCTATACTGTGCTTTTTCGTTCTGTTTGCCTAGTCTGATTTTACCGTATGGACTGATTACTAAAAATAGTGCAAAGATTACAAAGCCGGTCATTGCCAACATGTAAACCCAACCGAATGTGTTTGAAATAAAGTTATTGATGTAGCCTAAAACTGTCTCAACATTTGTTGGAAAGAAAGCTCCCCATAGAATAAATACAAATGCTATGGAAAGGGAAATATAAAAGACAGGTGTTACTTTTGACTTGGTATTCATTAATTAACCTCCTAATAGATTTGTATTGTCTGTTTTTCTTAATATAACTAAGATAAACATGGGCCATCATTTAGAAACATGCGATCAATTTTTCAATTACTTTCACTCATTGATTTAAAGAAAAGATTATAGCGAAGATAAATTTACAAATTAAAAACGATTCCTGGATTGGAAATTATCTTGAAATGTTAAATCAATTTACAGCCCAGCTTTAAATTAGTTTATACATAAGAAATAAAAACCCGATCACGTACAACATCTACCATAGTAACATGCAACTCACGGCATGAAAACATCTCCAGGCAATGAAGGCGTTTTATATGGCTTCTAAGATAAGATTACAACCAAAGTCTTATAGGTGGCTGCTATACATTTTGAAAGTTTGTATTTTAAATCAAAACTCCCATAGAATTTATATAATTAAATCTTAATCCGCTTCTATTACATTCAGCTCATATATATAATCTTCTTCGAAACTGATATTGATGTAGTTTGCTCCATGCACTTGCGGAATATATGCCGGTGCCTCTTCGATTTCTTTCGTCTCTATGAAGTTCCTCCCGCTGTAATAACTGATGGAGGCGGGTACCGTAATGACGTAGTTTGCTAAGGGGTTATATTCCAACGCTTCGGTAACCATATAATTTTCATCCTCTGTAAAGCTCCCATTGTCATTAATCCTTTCGCCTGCCGTCAAATTTTCTTCCGATAGGAAATCCTGGCCAAACATAATCTGCCCCTTAAGATCTTCAACAACGAGTTTGCCCCGGCCGACAAGTTCTTCAGGTGTGGTATTCACTTCTTCGCCTTCTTTCGCATCTTCCATTGCGGCATCATAAAAGCTCAGTTCATCCATCCCGCTCTTCTCCACACTGACGATGATCCGGTCCGCCTCAGGCACTTTTTCAATTATGAGCGATCCTCCGTGTCCATAGTTGTTAGTCTTGATGAACTCTTCTCCATAATAGTAAGAAACATAGGATGATGCTGTAAGGGTATAATCTTTTTCCGGATCATACGAAATAAAATCTGTCCGCGCCATGTGACTGCGAGGATCATTCACCCCGCTATAGTTTATCCAGTACCCTTCAATAAAAGACATATTAGCCAGTAAATCCAGCGGAGGTTCTTCTTCAACCTCTTCCTCAGCGTTGCCGCCTCCAGACTCATCGTCTTTCTCATTAGTCTGAGTATCTGCGCCTTCTTCGGATGCCACCTCTTCGTTGCTGCTTTCTTTTGATGTTTCTTCCTCTGAATCAACTTTTTCTGCTGAATTTTCTTCAGATGTTTCTTCTTGGATTACATTTTCATCACCTGATGGCTCTTCCTGATTACAACCCACGAGGATGATGCTGCTCAGTAATATAAATGATAAGAGTCTCATCTGCTCACCCCTGCCCCTTGTATGCTTTAAACTTATCATACACTACTATTATAAAAATCTGAATATTTAAATTAGTAATAAATAAAATCAACCCTCTGACCTGCATGGTTAGAGGGTTGATTTTCTATATCGTTATTCCCACTCAATGAAGATCTCTAATTATCCCTCTACAAGGGTTAATAAAAACCCTTTTAAATCAACCTTCCCCAATCATTTTCTTAAGAAGACTTCCAATACTATTTGCCCTTTCTCAGATGGTTCGCCCTTTTATTGCCCTGAAAAACTCTTATTTTAAACTGTCATAGTCAGGTTTTAATGTAAATGCTTTAATTAAATTACTACGAAAAAAGGTAATATCCACACATATAAACTCATCTTCAATGATTTTATTTTTAAGACTTTCCCCAAGCTCCTTAGCGACACTCTCAGCCTTTTCCATTCTTTCATGAATATTTTGCCCATCATGAAAACTGACAATATCTGATATTACTACATTTGCATCCTCGCCCGCTGTAAACTCAAAAACAACTGTAAATTTTACAATCTCATTTTTCTTTACCAATGTTCACACCACCAAATAATTTACTTATATTAATGTAATATTGAATTGCTATAGTTGTTATCCGATACCATAAATATCTTATTTATCATTTGAATATATTAATCAGAATGATATAATATAAGTAACAAAAATCAGTTTCATGGTGTCATTGAACCCCCATTCTATGCTAGTAGATTGGAGGTTTTTTTGATGTATCGGTTCTACATCTTCCTTGATATCAGCACAGAAGTGAACTAAGTGATGATAATAATTTTAGCATAATTTTTGATTCACTTTTTTAAATACAAGTCGTTCATTTACGATGGAACCGGATTATTTCTCTAAAAAATCTTCTCAGTATCAAATTTTCTAACACTTCCATTGATTGGTCTAAGTTTTGATTAAATGATTACATACACACAAATCCTATCTTCATAAAACCTCTTCTTTGGCATGATCTTATCAAACACCCTAATCACACACTTGGAAACCAGCCTAATCAATATCTCTGTAATGTCTATTTAGGGTCTGCTCTAATCAATCAAAAATTTAAGAGAGAAAAACACATCTACAAATTGTTTAATCAGAAGATTGTTTTGATCTATTTCAAATGTTTTCAAACCGTTCTTAAAAGTGTACTTTTAAGAACGTCAACACATTAATTGAATATAAATAACTGAGATTTTTGAAATTTATACTACTAAGAAATTAGCTTTGATACAATAATGCTAAACAACGGTTTATTTTTCTGAAATAATTAGGAGGAAAAAGAGAGGTTAATTCAAATTGAGGAAAGTCGAGGTAACACCATATAATATAAATTGGCCTTTGATGTATAAAAAAGAAGCAAAAAAACTATGTGAGATTTTCGGGACTGAAATAGAAAAAATTTATCATATTGGCAGTACATCCGTAGACGGTCTAATATCAAAACCTGTCATTGACATAATGCCTGTGGTCAAAGATATTGAGCGAGTTGACGAGTTTAATAATGCAATGATTAATGCCGGTTATGAACCAAAAGGAGAAAACGGTCTTTCAGACCGTCGCTTTTTCCAAAAAGGCGGAAGTAAACGAACTCACCATATTCATTTTTATGAGATAGACAATCCCGCAATCGATCGACATCTTGCATTTCGTAATTATCTGCGCTCGCATCCTGATGCTGTAAAAAAGTATGGCCGCTTAAAAAAAGAATTATCCCAACGTTTTCCTGATAATATTGAAGCATATATAAAAGGGAAGGAACAGCTGGTTTCGGAGATAGAGAAAAAAGCGATGTATTGGTGTCAAAATTCAAAAAGTGATTAATGTCATCACAAGAATCAGGCACATTTATTCAACTGACGAAGCCTAACCTCTTATTTAAATGGAAACGAGCTTAGGCTTTATCTGCTTAAGGCAGAAACAAAATAGCGATTATAATATACGCAAAATTACTCCTGAATTTACAGTTGTGGTTTTAAAACTGAATAAAACTTGTTATGAAAACACGATAATAGTTGAGAAATAAGTTATAATGGAACAAAATAATTTTTCGAAAGTGAAATTTGAAACACTAACTCTACTCCTCATATTAACCAAATACTAAATGTAACGGATGCTCAACCCTAATCTTTCCAATATCTCAAAATATTGAGGACAAGTTTTTGAAACACATCCTGGGTCATTTAATTGTATGCCTTCAATTTTTGAACCTAAAAGTGACAGTGACATAGCCACTCTGTGGTCATCATGGGTATCAAGTAATGTTGGTTTCGGGGTGCCTGGATACACTTTTAATCCATCTTTAAATTGCTCCACTCTAATACCCAATTTTGAGAGTGAATCACATATCACACTGATTCTATCTGATTCATGATATCGTATATGCTCAACATCTTTTATAGTTATCGGACCATTTGCGAAAACGGCTAATATTGCTAATGTCAACGCTTGATCAGACATTTCCCTCATCGAAATTTCAAATCCACCTCTTAACTGATGCGTCCCTTCCAGTTCGATAAAAGTATCCCCTCTGGTTACTTTGCACCCCATCTGTTCAAGGATATCCATCATTTTAATATCTGGCTGCTTTGTTTCATAAGTTAAATTGGCGATTCGAATTCTGCCATTTGTCATCGCTGCAAGGGCAAGAAAATAACAAGCTGTTGAAGCATCTGCTTCTAAGTTTACATCTTGAGCTTTATATTTTGATGGTGACACTGCTATTTTACTAAGGTTATAATCGTATTGTATAATTGCACCATATTTCTTCATTAAATCTATTGTCAGCAATACATAAGCATTCTGGACGATATAATCTTCAATATTTATAGTTACTGGTTCTGTAAAATAAGGAGCCGCAATCAATAGACCACTTATATACTGACTGGATATATTTCCGGAAAGGTTTACTTCACCACCTGCCAACTTCCTCCCTTTTATTTTCAAGGGGTAGTAATCTTCATTATTTAGATAATTTACATCAGCACCAATTTCTCTTAAAGCATTTACTAAAGGAGAAACTGGTCTTTTACTCATGCTTCGACTTGCTTCAATTTTCCATGACCCTTCCCCAGATACAGCCAATGCTCCAGGTAAAAACCTGGCAATCGTTCCTGCAGCACCTATATATAAATCATTGGAATGCCATTCACCTCCATTCCCTCTGACCCATGCTATTTCATTTTGAACCTCTATGTCGATTCCCAAATCTTTCAGGGTTTCAATACACCAGTAGGAATCATCACTTTTTAATATACCTGATATTTTTGAACTTCCATCAGCCATTGCACTCAGAATAAGTGCTCGGTTAGTTAGACTTTTGCTTCCAGGAATCGTTATAGTACTGTCTAGAACCTTTTCACCTGGTGAGACATTGACTGTATTCGTATTTTTAAGCGTACTCCACGGACTGCGTGCTTTTACATCCACTCTTTTATCAGCCAATGATATTACCACCTTATTTATGTGATTTATCTATCTATTTTAAGTATAATTGGGTTTAAGTCATAACTGAAATACATATATTATAGAACTGTCATAGGTGGTGTCTATAGCATGGATTTGAATCTTTATCATATTTTTTATATAACAGCTCTGGAAAAAAATTTTAGTAAAGCAGCCAACAGATTATATATTACTCAACCAAGTGTCAGTCACGCTATCAAACAATTGGAAGAAAAACTTGGAGTGAAGTTATTCATAAGAACTTCAAGGGGCGTTATTTTAACTCCAGAGGGTGAGGCTTTCTTTAGACATATGAGACCTATTTTTGAATTAGTAGATGATGCTGAACAAAAACTCTCAAAACTGAAAAATTTCCAAACAGGTCATGTAACAATTGGAGGCAGCGACTCTACATGCAAACATTATCTGTTACCTCATATACAAACTTTTCAGAAGATATTTCCGGAAGTACAGGTAAAACTTCAGCATGGATCAACACCTCATATTTTGGATAAATTAAAAAATGGGACGATTGATATTGGACTTGTCCACTTACCCATCAATGAAAAACAAATTCAAGTCACTGAGTTTTTAAACATTCACAGTACATTTGTCGTCGGACAAAAATATAAAGAACTAGCTGAAAAAACTATATCACTTGAACAAATAGCAGACTATCCTCTGATCACTTTCTCGAAAACCAGCAGTTCAAGAAGATTTCTTAATCAACTATTTCAGAAACAGGATTTGAATGTTAAGCCCGATATTGAAGTTGGAAGTGTTGAACTGATGATTGAATGTGCAAAAATAGGAATGGGTATGGCCTTCGTCACTAAAGAACTGATAAGAGAAGAATTGGAAAATGCAGAGTTATTCGAAGTACTTTTAAACGAAAGAATAGATGAAAGAAAGGTTGGTGTAATAACAAAAAGTGATATTCCTTTGTCATTAGCAGCGAATAAGTTTTATGAACATTTAGTTGATTTGAATTGATAAATTTTAATTTAAGGAGAAATCCCATGCATTTTAAACCATGTCACAAGGTAGCATCAATCCTTCAGGATTTGATAAAAAATGGTTTATAGCTGGCGGGAACTTTAGGGTGATACAAAAGATTTTTCACGCAGATTGAAAGAATACTTGAGATTAATCATCTTGAAACCGTTACAACAGAAGTTGTACGGGACAGTTTGGTAATTGAGATTAAATAAACTTAAAGAGGTTGAAACATATAAAAGTGGTTTTGTTCCGATCTCTTTTCAAATATATGGCGCAAAATATCTCCTGAAATAAGTGCAAAATAACTTCAAAAGTGACACACCATACCTATAGTGTCCTCTCTACAACCTTTTAAACTTTTAGTATAATTGAAGTATTAAACGGGGGAGTGGGATATTATGAACAATAATACAGTAATGAAAGAATTTTTACGTACTGCAGTAAATATAGAAGCGTACAACGAACAAGGAACCATCACACATACTGGAACTGGTTTCTTCTATAAAATTAAATTAGGAACAGGAAAAGATTATGGTAAACACGTTCATATTTGTTTAGTAAGTAATAAACACGTTTTAGAAAAAGTGACAAGCATTAGCATTTATGATAACTTAAACTCTTTCAATAAAGAGGAAGTGCCTGACAATCAAAAGTATACAGTCCAAGATGTTAAAGACAGAATCATTAATCATGAAAATCAAGATTTAGCTGTTATCAATATATCTGATTTAATGATGAAGTGGATTGCAAACGATACTCAACATACTTTTAAATTTATAGATAACGATCTTACTGCACATGAAAATGAATTAGATATTTTAAATTCTGATATTTTTATGGTTGGTTTTCCTATGTCCTTACAGAGTGAAGTTTCATTTAAAGGTGTCATTTATAGAGGAAAGTTGGCGTTCCCTCCAGACATGAAATTTGCCTATGACGATAACTATGTTCTAAATATGGATGGTTACTCAGGGAATAGTGGGTCTCCAATTTTTGCCATTCAACCTTCTGTTCGGCAAGGCTATGAAATTAAACTTATAGGCATTCAATGTTCAATTTATAATCCTGTCACAGGCTATCATGAAACAGGGGAATTTAGACAACATGTCAGTTTAACAAATGCCGTTAAAGTGAAGTACCTTCAAGAATTAGAACCTAAAATTGATGCACAATGGAAGATAGATTTTACTGACCCCAAGAGTATGGTCAGAATAATGGAACAAATTTACGATCAAGGAACTCAATAGGGTGTCTTTATTTGAAAGACCAGTAACCTGAAATAAAAAGGTAACTGGTCTTTTAAAATGACAACTAAATGTTATCACTACTACATAGTTGTTCATTTAAAGTCTACCTAAGGTAGCTATTTTTATGAAAGTTCACTTATTTAAAATGTTTATAATAAATAATCATGATCTCTGAACGCAGATATAGAGACTTGGAACTCATCACTGTTAACATCATCATCTTCTAAATTGATTAAAAAATCATTCACTAGAACTTGAAAGTCTTCCCATGTCTTTTTAGATATCTTAATTGTGCTACTCATTAACTTGGCATTATCCTCTTTATTATTTTTATTTTTTAAATCTTTATTTAATATTTTTAAAGCTTTTGTCTGAGTGATTAAAAAGTATTGAATAAAGTAATCAAATTCTGCTTCTCCACTCTCTTTGTTAATCAAAAAATCTTTATTGAATATATGTCTACTGCTATATGTGTTCTCTATTATATTCCCAATATGTTTTTGATTTTCAACTTTCAGAGCATCGATTTTAATTAGCTTATTGATTGTATAATATAAATTACTAGGAGGAATCTTTAGCATCTCAGCGATTTCTTTGGTTGTTTTTTCTCCTTTAGACGTAGCTTTTAAAATTGAATAACTTCTTTCATCAGATAACAACTTGGCTAGGTTTTCAATGTTATTCATAATTACTCTTTCCTCCTTATATTTTAAGAAAAATCTTTAATAGATGGTATGTTTCTGAGATTTTTATTTGATATATATAATAGCGCAATAACAAGAAATGCTGTTCCACTAAAAAGCATGACAAATTTTGCGCTTAAGAGTTCACCGATCACTCCACCTAGTAAGGCACCTATAGGAATAGCTGCAAATAATAAACTATCTGATATGGATAAAACTCTAGAGATAATATAATCTTCTGTTGTTACCTGAGTATAGGTAATCAGTAATATATTCATTATACCTAAGGGAATTAATGAAATGGCCAATAAGATTAATGTGATGTAAGGAATTCCAATAATTATAGATGCAGTCCAGAATATAAACATGAAAAATGCTAGTCCAGACATAACTATTCCAAATTTAAATTTCAAAAAAACTGTGCTTATTGACGCACCTATAGTCAAACCTATGGATATTGCAAACATCATTAACCCAAAGTAACTTGCGCTTCCTAAATCCATTGCATACAGCGGAAGAACAGCATTTACACCACTTAATATCGCATTTGCAATTGATAATGGTAATGTTATAGCTAATAATTTAGAAACCTTAAAATATTTCCATCCTTCGTTTAAATTCTGCGTATATGTAACTTCCTCAGTAACACCCGGGTTTTTTCTCTGTTCTTCATAATAAGTTATCATTTTAAAAAAAGCAAAAGCGATTAAAAAAGTTATAGCGTTAAAAATATAAATATTTTGGATAGTAACATATAAAATCATAAGGGAGAACACTGCTGAAGCAAGTAACCCAATAATTTGTTGAACAGTATTGATTTTAGAGTTATATCCGCCTACCTTATTCTTGGATATAATTTTAGGAACAATACTCATCTCTGCTGTCCCTTGAAAATTTTCAAGGAAAGATAATAGGAAAACTATTAAGAGCACTAGGTAAACATTCTCATAACCTAGATAAATAGACAGCGGTATAATTGCCATTAAAATAAATTGGAACAATTGAGTGTTAGCCAATAAATGCTTTTTATTATACTTCTCGATAATTGGACCAAATAAAAAATTCAACACTTGAGGGATAGCTACACAAGTAACAGCTATACCGGTATAAATAGTATTATTAGTTAAATAAAATACATACCAAATGACAGCTAATTGATATATGCTATCTCCTATTGTCGAAAATATCCTTCCTGTTGCAAGAAACATCATATTTTTCTTTTCATTTCTTTTCATTTATATCACCTCTAAAATTATTTTAATCGATAAAAAATATTTTATCAAGAACTTTTTAATTATAATATTGGCAATTTTCAAATTTTGATATAAATTATATTTAACGATAAAAAATGTTTTATCGTAAAAAATATTAGGAGTGGTAATTATGGAACTTACAGATCAAAGAGTTTATTATTCAGAAGAAAATTTGCAAGAAGGCATCAACGTAGTTATTAGTAACCACAAATAACAATAAAAAGGGGGTATTGATTATGGAAATTAGAGAAAACAAAGCTTCTAAACTTGAAGAACAGACGCAAGAAGGTATCAATGTAGTCATCAGTAATCATAAATAATATCAGGAAGGGGATATTACATATGAAAAATAATGAAAACGATGTTTTTAAGCTTGAAGAACAAGCACAAGAGGGTATCAAAGTAGTTATCAGCAATCACAAGTAAAACAAAGAGCCAAAAGGATTTTAATATCTTTTTGGCTCTTTGTCACTATTAATTGTTATAAACGGAGGGGTTTTTATTGAATAAATATTTAATAAAAAAGGGATTATTTTGGGCATTAGAAAAAGGGCTTTTACGCTAGGTTGGGGAATGCTTATATATAGATTGTGATGAACATAGCCAAAATTTTAAATTTATAGTGGACGATAAAGCATACGCTGTCTCAACAGCCTGAAACCGGCCCGGCCATACATGATCCGTTTGATGGTCTTCAGCCGATTGACGTTCCCCTCGACGAAACCATTGCTTTCATTATACATCAGGGCATGCACCGTGGGCTTGAAATCAGTGAGCAGCCGCCGGATGAAGTGTTTCGTCAGAGGGTCACGGCGTTGTTGTTCAAATAGGATGAGTTCAGTAAATCCGACATGATCCTTCTCGGCAATGCATTCGCGAAAACCAGCCACAAACGCATAGACGGGCTGGAGTTTCGGGTACTGTTGGAGGATACGGTTGATGATGTCGCGCTCGGCGTCCACTTCAAGGTGGTTCTGCCACAGTATGCGCCGAATGTCACGACGGCTGTGATACTCAATGTCCAATGGGGCCGCCACCCGTTTCCGTTTTCGAAGATCGGCGACAAAATTTTTCACTGAACCGTAGGACCCTTTATATCCAATCTTCAGTAGTTTTTCATAGATTGCCCGAACGGAATCGCCGTCCGCCTCCCAGTGAATGACCGATTTGTGAAAGGCATCCAGCAGTTTGGGCCGTTTCTGGCGGGTCGTGTCCGGCACCCCTGTCATCCCAAGGTATCGCTCGACCGTCTTCCAGTGTAGATTGAACTGCCGGGAAAGCCGGGAGATTGAATACCCTTGTGCATGGTACTTCTGGAGTGTCCGGGCCTGTGCCCATTTCCTTTGGGCATTTTCCAAGCGGTGATGCTCAGCTTTGGTCTGAGGCGGAGGAACTGGCGGCGGTGATCGCATGCCGAGGTCAATGCGTACCGGCAACACTTTCCTTATAATCCGATCATGTAGGGTCCAGAGGTTCTGAATCAGATGGAACCGGTCATGGATCTGAATGACGGCCGGGGCATGGGTCGTGATGATGTCCTGAAAACGCACATATCTATCTCGGGTGATGTGGGTCAGCTCCGGATGCCCCTGAATCCATTGGGCCAATGTGGCCGTTTCCCGGTCGGGCAGGAGATCAATCGGATGATGCGTGACGGCATCGCAGATCAGAATGCCATACCGATACCCTTTTCGCCAGGCGAAATCATCGATGCCCACAAAAGGGGCTTTGCGGAACAGGCATCTCTGTTTTATGAATCAGGCGCAGCAGTGTGTCATGGCTGACCGGCATCCCAAGCTGCCGGGTGACAGTTTCTCCTTGGACACAGCTGCTGGAGAAAGCAATGGTCCGCAGTGCTTCATCCAGACGAATCGTCCGCTGGCCATAAGGGACCAGCCAGTCAAAGCGTTCCGTAAATACCTTTGTGGCGCATAATGCATTCGAACAGAACCATTTCCGGGCTTTCAGATACAGTTGAACGCGTCGCCCCTGGATGGGCAGGTCATCTATGACCCGCATGTAGGCACTGTGTCGCTGAGAGGTGGTGGAATGGCAGTGGGGACAACGGCCTGTGTGCGTATCCAATGTAATGACATATGATACAATATCCTCTGTTTTCACATAGGAGAGTACAGTCAAGCGAGGGTCCAAATCAGTGAAATGATCATACATGGTCACCATTCCTTTTTACTGATACATACCCGTTTCTCCCCAACTTAGCGTAAGAGCCCTAAACTGGACAGTTCTTGCTTGATGGAACTGAACACTTTTCCCAAATACATACTCCGATCCGTTACACTAAGAAAGTATAGAATAACTGGTGTATTGGAGGATCAGAAAGGTGTCGAAGTTAGAAGTGATTGTAGATGTGCATCAATTGAAAAAGCAGGGATTTAGTATATCTGTCATTTTCAATTTTATTTTGCACTAATTTAGTCGATAATTTTCACTATAGATAAGAAACACAGCTTATCTTTTCAAGGAGATAGCTGGGTTTTAAAGTCAGCTGTGCAAAATAACGCTTAAAATATATGTAATTTACCGTCAAAAATGACAGCTAAGCATATCAATACATATATAATGTCTATTTAGGGTCTACCTTAAATTGACATTTTATATTTACTTTATAGTCTTGTTCCATTATACAGTTCCGAGGAGGACACATCAGATCGTTATTGGTAAAACGCAAACAGATTAGAGCAATACATTAATATATTGAGAGATGTATAGTAAACTATACTTTTAGAGGGGGGGGATTTAACATGATTAACGAACTGGATTTATCCTTTTATTCAGATAGATTTCATGAAATGAAATTAGAAGGATTGAAACAAAAAAATTTTGTATATGGAAAAAATGGAACAGGAAAGTCTTCAATTACTGAAGCAATAAAGAATAATCATTCTACTGAGTACGATATACACTTGTTTGATGGGTATAAGAGAGTTTTTGGAGAAAATGAAAGGTTAGATGCTATTGCACTTGGTGAGAAAAACAAAGAAGTACAAACTAAAATTGAAGAGTTAAATAGCACTATTAAAGAGTTGAGTAAAGATTTAAGAGAGCCAGTTAACGATGAAGAAAACACTTATTCTAGACACAGAGATTCACTCCAAGATTATTTGAAAATTAAAGAAAACATTGAAGAGTATTTTACAAAATGCGCAAGTGAAATTAAAAACCGTGGTAATCCTCAAGTTGCTTCTCCTACATATAATAAACAGTCTTTTAAAGAAGATATGAATAAAGTATCGAAAATTTCAAAAGATGAAATAAGAAAATATGAAAAGACAATAAAAGAAGACAGGAAAGATATCGAAGTAAATCTAAAACTTCCTGTAATTAATGGGGAAGAGATACAAGAAGAAATAAATGGTTTATTAACTACCTCTATAAAGCCTACAAAGATTATTAATGAGTTAGAAAGTGATCACCGCAAACAAAGTTTTGCACGAGAAGGTATGAAGGTTCACTCTCATAGGGATTCTAATGGAAACTTATTACATGAAGAGAGTTGTGCTTTCTGTGGCAACACTATCTCTGAATTACGATGGTCAGAGTTAGATGACTATTTTTCGGAAAGTTTTAAGAAGCACGAAGAAGATATGAGCGAAAAAATAAATGAAATTGACGTGCATATCGAGAGAATTAACGACGTAGAGAAAATAAACAAAAATGATTTTTACTTAGCATACGAGGAAGAAATAAATGAGTTGAATGCTGAGATTTTTGATTATAAAAATAATACAAATGAGTTTTTAAGAAAACTAAAAAGAGCTTTAAAGTATAAGCTTCAGAATATTTTTGAAGAGTCAAAAGAAATGGAATTATCTACGCAAAATAACGGACAAGAAATATTGAATAAATATAATCAAATAGTAGAAGAAAACATAAAACTCTCTCAAAATATAGAGCAAAGAAAGAAAGAAGCACGTGATAAAATCCGCTGGCATATTGTGAATTTATATATTGAAAGTAGTGACTATAAAGAACTTCATGATCATCTAAACGTGAGTAAAGGAAGAAAAATCGAAATTGAAACATATTTAAATGACTTACAAGAGAACTTAAACAAGTTAAAAAATGAAAAATCTGAACTGGTCAACAACTCTAAAAGTAATGTTATTGCTACAGAAAATATAAATAAGCTACTCAATGGTTTAGGTAATTGCACCTTTACTTTAGAGCATGTTGAAGAAGAAGGAGAGCAAAGGGGACAATATAGAGTTAAAGGAATAGATGGTTCTTTGCGCTCTGTAGCAGAGTTAAGTGAAGGAGAAAAAAACATTCTAGCATTTTTGTATTTTTTGAACAAACTTGAAGATGTTGATCAGAACACGGAATATGACAAGGGAAAAATTATTATTTTTGATGATCCAATGACGAGTAATGATGATAATGTTCAATATTTGATGATAGGTGCTTTACAAAAGTTATATGAACAACAAAATCACCCTCAGTTATTCGTGCTTACTCATAACAATCATTTTTATCTTCAAATGTGTCCAAATAAAAGGAAATACGACAAACAAAATTATTTAAGACTAATTAAAATGAATGAGAAAACGGAATTCGTTAAAATTACTGAGCCCAAGGATGATTTGAAGCCTTTGTATCATGAACTGTGGGAGGAATTGAAGTTTGCATATGAGAATGATAAAACCACATTTATGTGGAATAATATGAGAAGAATCTTAGAAGCTTTTAATAGGTTTGTATATGGGAGTGAACAACCAAGAGATATAGAGAGAAATATTGGAGAATTTGAAGGCAAAATATTAGCTGTATCTTTAATTAAAAGTTTACATGTAAATTCTCATATAGGTTATGAAACAGATGTAGATATAAGTGGAAAATCCAAAGAAGAGCTATTAGAAGTATTTAAGAAAGTTTTTGAAGCTATAAAATTTGAAAGTCACTTTAAAGTATACTGGGGGTAAATGTGCAATGAGACTAAGTTTATATCGCCGATTGAAAATTTAAAATTCTTCGTTTGTCAAAATAAGCTAGACAATTTGCCTACATCCATGTAACTCATAAATACTTCCAACGGAGTTTGATAATCCAGTGACTTTCTCGGGATATGATTCCGCCTGGCAGCAGCTGAAGCAACGAACCCCCGTCCTCTGGGTGTCTGAGACGGAAACAGCTGCGATTTTAACCACGTATTTGTCATTTCATCTGTCAGTACTGTAATCTCCTTTTCTTTCGCCCGGTTAATCACTTTACTGTCTGTCTTGAACTCCCAATCGATGCACTGATGGTCCGTTGGCTCACCCCTTTCTTATAGAGTTCTAGTATTTTTCGATACTGAATCACATCAAAAAACCTCCTGTATACTAATGTCACACCATAGGTGTGCGCCATTAGTATACAGGAGGCACTGATATATTTTTCATAGTGGCACCAGATTGCTGCAATGAGTGGCTCAATTCAATGCACTCCGTGGCTCAAAAGTCTGCATGGCCGGCTCAAATGGAATGCAATATTCACTGATATAAGATTTTATATAACTTCGTTTGTCAAAATAAGCTAGACAATTTGCCTACATCCATGTAACTCATAAATACTTCCAACGGGGTTTGGTAACCCAGTGACTTTCTCGGGATATGATTCCGCCTGGCAGCAGCTGAAGCAACGAACCGCTGGTCCACTTCATTGAAATCCAATTGTTTGGGCAGTCCATCCTTTCGAAGCATTCCATTGGAATGTTCATTCAGACCGCGTTGGGACGGCGTGCCCGGATCCGCGAAGTAAATGGAGACATCATTGTGATTGCTCATTGTCTGCCAGTTTGAAAATTCCTTGCCACAGTCGAATGTGATGGACTTGAACAGATTTCTGGGTACCTGATGAAACCAGTCATTGATCACTGTTTCGATGTCTCCCGCTGTTCTGCCTTCGGGTTTGAGTGTAATAATCGCTTTCGACAGCCGTTCTACGAGGGTGACCACAGCACTTTTATGGTGGACGCCCACAATGGTGTCGCCTTCCAGATGACCGAATTCTTCTTCGAATGCCGGATAGTCCGTCTCTCGATCAGACATCGTCCGTCTGAAAGATTGTCTGCCCCGGCGTTCCTTATGGCTGTTGGGTTTTCTTTTGCCTTTCATTGGCAACGTGGAAATATCAAAGGCGTTGCGTTTGAACATACGGTACAGGGTCCGTCCGGAACAGCCGATGTTGTGTTCGCGCCGGCCGGCAATCACATCGGGTGTCCAGCCCTGAGCGACTTTTTCTTCAACATAGAGATGTTGATCGGCGGGCAGTACAGTCTGTTTTCTACCACAGCGTTTCTTGTTCTGCTTATAGCGCTTGTAATAATCCAGTGCCGTGTGTCCGTCTCTCAGAAAAGTCACCACATTGTGTACCGTCTGACGGGCGCGGCCCACCTGTTTTGAAATCTGGGTTATAGAGGTGCCTTGATGAAAATAGGATTCTATTATTACCAATTCATCCGTGCTAAGATGGGTATAGGTCATTCGTGATCACTCCTATGATTTCTTTGGTTGGAAATTCATTTTGAGTGTATCACGAGTGGCTTTTCTTATGTGTCTAGCTTAATTTTACAATCGGCGTAAATTAAAGTACTATTTCTCATGAAAAGGGTAAATATTTATTTGAAAAACGTTTCTGATCATTTTAAGTGTTGAAGATACTCAAAATTCTTGAAGTAGTGGCTCAGACATTCCGCTTTTGAAATTTCAACGCGACATACCTTAAGTTAACCAGTTTAACGGAACAGTTATTATTTCAGGAATTAATATAATAAGGAGGAGAAATATTAAATAACCTAGGAGAAATGGCCAAACACCTTTTATAAGATCAGCCATCTTTACATTAGCTATACTACCTCCCACATACAACGCGATACCAATTGGAGGGGTGATCATTCCAATACTTAAGTTCAAAATCATTAAGATACCAAAATATACCGGGTCGATTCCTGCCATTTCTATAACAGGTACGAGAACAGGAGTGAAAATCAATATTGCTGGAGTGATATCCATAACCATTCCAACTAATAGAAGTAATAGATTTATAACAAGCAATAATAATATAGGATAGTCTATAAGAGGTTCTACTAAACTAGCAATTTCAGTCGGCAAATTAGCGATGGTGATGAACCAGGCAGTAACCATAGCGGCAGCCACCAACAGCATCACCATACTTGTAGTTTTGGCTGCATTAAGGATACTGTCATATAGTTGTTTTATTTTGATTTCTTTATATACAACGGTTCCAACAAAAAGAGCATAGAAAGCCGCGACTACACCGGCTTCGGTGGGGGTGAATATACCAAAACGTAAGCCTACAATAATTATTATAGGTAAAAATAAAGCCCATATGGCATCTTTGGTTGCCACCGCAATTTCTTTGATACTTTTTCGTTGCTCATACTCACTTTCATATTTCCTTGCATAGAACGACCATATAATCATTAAGATAATGGCCATAGTCAACCCAGGAGCAATTCCTCCCATAAAAAGCTGAGTAATTGAAGTACCGCTTGAAACACCATAGAGGATCATAGGAATACTTGGTGGTAGCACAGTTGCTATAATTCCAGCTGAAACGATAAGACCAGTTGCGACTTTAACGTCATAGCCTCGGTGTACCATCATAGGGATAAGTATTGCACCTAATGCAGCTATATCAGCAATCGCTGAGCCTGATAAGCCTGCAAATAGCACACAAGCGATTATAGCAACATATCCTAACCCTCCTTTGACATGACCAACTATGGACATGGCAAAATTCACTATACGGTTTGAAATTCCTCCGCTATTCATGAACTCTCCAGCTAACATGAAAAAAGGAATGGCCATTAAAGCAAAGTTGTTTGCACCATCTATAAGATTTTGAGCTATAGCATGTGTACTGAATAAATCCATTGAGAGCATCAAAGCGATACTACTTAATATTAAACTAAAAGCAATAGGTACCCCAAGTGCCAAAGTCAAAAATAATACTATTACAAATACAGCTATTTCCATATTATTATAACCTCCTTTTTATAACATCCATAAAGACTACTAATCGTAGCTGTATTTTTTCCTGAATAATTTGATTATATTATTAATTGTAATGACGGCCATACCAAGACTCATCACAACTCCAACACCATAGATATAGGACATTGATATACCAGTGGCTGGTGAATTAACATGTGTATTCTGTAATGTCATTGTCCAACTACCATCTAAAATTATCATGAGTGTGAATAAAACTAGAAAATTGCTAATAATAAGTAGTATCCTTCTGACGCCTGGACTGACTGCGTTAGTAATCAGATCCACACTCAAATGAGCTTTATTTTGAAGGACAGTAATTGCCCCTAAAAATATCATCCATATAAATAGGTATCTTGATAGCTCTTCTGCCCAAGTTATGCCTGAATCAAAAATATAGCGCAAAATGACATTAGCAAAGACTAATATAGCCATCAAAGAAAGGGATAGAACTATAAGCATATTTAGAATCTTTGGAATCGCTGATAAAAATTTTTTGATAAGATTACCTCCTTTTAACCCAATAAGCATTTACATGTGTTACTTCATAAATCATATTTTGAATATAAGGGCTAAGTTTTATAAGCAAACTTAGCCCTTATATAAGATGAGTTTTTATCTCTTACTTTTGATTAAAGTATTATCTAATATTTAATTAGCAAGCTCTCTGATTTTTTCAACTGTTTCTTCACCCCAAGAATTGCTTTCATAGAAGTCGTTGAATACAGGCTCTGTTGCTTCCACCATTTCAGAATGAAATTCATCATCTGGATAAATGATTTCTAAACCTTCTTCTTCCAAAAACTTGATTTCTTCTTCAACCTCAGTTTCAGCTAATTCCCAAGAATGCTCTAGTGTTTCATCCATTGCTCCTTGAACGATATCTTGTTCTTCACTGCTTAATTCATCCCAGAATTCTTTATTAGCAACTATGTTATTAGGAAGAAATTCATGGTTTGAATGAAGAATATGACTTTGGACTTCATAAAATCCACTTGCACTAATTGTTGAATAAGGGTTTTCTTGTCCATCTACTACACCTTGTTCTAGAGCACTGAATAACTCAGACATTGGTAGGGGTTCAACTGTAGCTCCAAGGGATTGTCCAATAGCTATCATTTGTGGTACATTAGGCATCCTTACGCGATAACTTTGAAAATCTTCCATACTTTCAAGGGGTTTGTTACTGGAAAATACTCTATAACCATTAACACCGTAACCGAGGTGCTTTAGACCAGTATTTTCTTCCAACTCACCTTTAATTTCTTCTCCAACCTCACTATCTAAGACCCTGCTTGCATGATCAAAATCATCAAATAGGAAAGGTAATGTAAATAGGCCAATTCTTGGTACTTCACTTTCCATAATCACTGAAAGGATACCTATTTCAATGGATCCGCTTTGAGTGCCCTGATATATAGCTTCCTCTCCGCCCAGTTGATTATTAGAATAAATTTCAACTTCCAGTGAGCCATTTGATTCCTCTTCCACTATAGTTTTGAATTTTTCTTCAAACGCTACATTAACCCGGTGATCAGCTCCGTAGAAATTCGCAACTTTAATCTTTTTAGTTTCAGAATTGCCGTCTTCTGCGGTGGTCTCTGATCCGGACTCACAAGCTGTCAACACTAACAATAAACTTGTTATAAATAAGGTTAAAATATTTTTCTTCATCTTTTTCCCTCCAATGATAATTACTTCAGTTTTCTGGAAATGAATTTCTCTTCCAAGTACTCCTCAATTCCATGATGACCACCTTCTTTGCCCATGCCACTTTCTTTTAAACCACCAAATGGAGCCTGAGCAACGGTAGGTAACCCATCGTTATATCCAATGACTCCAAAATCAAGTGCCTCAGAGACTCTAATAGCCCTGTCACCATCATTAGTGAAGAAATAGGCTGCTAAGCCATATTCAGTACTATTAGCATATTCAATTACTTCTTCTTCAGATTCAAACTCAATTAAAGGGGCAACGGGTCCAAAAGTTTCTTCCCTTGTTATTAACATATTATGATTCACCCCAGACATGACAGTTGGTTCATAGAAGAAACCTTCTGCCGACGCCTCCTCTAATTTCTTTCCGCCTATAAGTAATTTTGCACCTGATTCAATAGCATCTTTTACATGAGCGTTTGCTTTATCCAATCCATCTGCACTAACTAGAGGCCCTACCTCATTACTTTCTACTAAACTGTCGCCGACCTTTAATTCTTTGACTTTTTCTACAAATGCTTTGGAAAATTCGTCCATTATAGATTTTTGAACGTAAATCCTGTTTGCGCAAACACAGGTTTGTCCCGTATTTCTAAATTTGCTTTCGATTGCGCCATCAACTGCTAAATCTATATCTGCATCTTCAAAAACTATAAAGGGGGCGTGGCCTCCAAGCTCAAGGGAAAGTCTCTTTAGGTGAGTCGCTGATTTGACAACTAGTGATTTGCCCACTTCTGTAGATCCAGTAAAAGATATTTTCTTTACTATATCGTTGGAAAATATCTCTTCAGAAATCGCACTTGCACTACCCGTTACAATATTTACAACACCCCTAGGCAGCTCTGATATTTCCAATATTTTTCCAAATGCTAATGCAGTCAATGGTGATTGTGAGGCAGGTTTTATTATAGTAGTACAACCCGCCGCCATGGCAGGAGCTAACTTTCTAGCAAACATTGCAAGAGGGAAATTCCATGGCGTTATCGCGGCTACTACTCCAATAGGTTGTTTTATTACTGATAATCTTTTATCTGGAGCAGAAGATGGAATCATCTCTCCATAAATTCTCTGTCCTTCTGCTGCATACCATTCTAGATAACTTGCTGAAAAATCAACTTCTTTTAATCCTTCTTTGTAAGGTTTGCCCATTTCGAGACTCATTATTTCTGCTAATGAACTTTTGTATTCAATCATTAACTCTCGTATTCTAAGTAAATAAGCTGACCGCTCTTTAGCAGTTAGGCTAGCCCATCCTTTAAAAGCGTGGTCGGCAGCTTCGCTGGCCATTTTAGTTTCATTTTCTTTTCCTTTAGGTACCGAGGCAATAACTTTATTAGTTGATGGATTAACTACTGAGAAAGACTCTGAGTCATCTGCTTTCACCCATTCACCGTTAATGAACATAGAAACATTATCAAAATCAATCAATTTATTTTGAATTACTTTAGTCATCTTAAACTCTCCTTCATTATGGTAATTATCACTTTTAGTGATTAACTCATTAGTTTTTAGAAATTGAATTCACCTTTATGAGCATTTTCAATTATCAATTTAATGT
This sequence comes from Salinicoccus sp. HZC-1, assembly GCF_046736035.1. Lineage (GTDB taxonomy): Bacteria > Bacillota > Bacilli > Staphylococcales > Salinicoccaceae > Salinicoccus. Next base: position 2,774,765 of record NZ_CP177130.1, read on the forward strand.
CAACTGCTTTGGTTAAGCGAGGATTCACATTCACATTGCCACTCTTCATTGAATCTTCCACTAGTTTTGAAATTTGGTTTAAATCCACCCCCAAATCTCTTAAGTTAGATGGTATTTTCATAGCTTTGTTCATTTCAATAACTGATTCTACGGCTTTTTCAGCAGCTTCCATAGGGTTTAAATTGGTTACATCATTTCCTAAAGCGATTGCAACATCTCTATAACGTTCTGAACAAGCTGGTAAATTAAATTTCATAACATAAGGTAGTAAAACAGCATTTGCAATACCATGAGGTATATTAAAGACTCCACCTAATGTATGAGAGATGGCATGCACATTTCCAAGCCTGGATTGAGCAAATGCTGCGCCTGCTATCATAGAAGCATTCAACATTTTCGCTCTGCTCTCTATATCTGTACCAACAAAATATGTTTTTACAAGATTTTCACCGATTATTTTTACGGCATTCAATGCTAAAGATTCACTTACTGTATTAGCAGTCTTTGATGTATACGATTCAATAGCATGTGTAAGGGCATCCATCCCAGTCGATGAAGTAATATCCTGTGGGAGGTTTATAATCAAGCTTGGATCCAATATCGCAATATCAGGATAAACATATGGACTAAGTACTCCTAATTTAAAAGAGTTTTTTTTATTGGTTACTACTGTGGAATTTGTGACTTCGCTTCCCGTTCCAGCCGTTGTAGGTATAGCTATGATAGGTAGGGGCGGAATTTGGACTTTTCCTACGCCTTCATAATCAAGTATACTTCCAGGATTCGTCGCCATGACTGCAATCCCTTTAGCTGTGTCAATGCTACTACCTCCCCCGATTCCCAATACAGCATCACACTTAAGCTCTTTTATAGTTTCAGTACCTCTATAAAATGTCTCTGCATAAGGATTTGGCTCTACCTCGTTAAAAATATTGAAGTCAATTCCAGCTTTTTGAAGAGATTTTATAATAGGTTTTAATAAACCAGCGGCCTCTATCCCTGGATCAGTAACTAGAAGAATTTTATTTATATTTAGATCTTTAATGATTTCACCTGTTTTGTCAGATATCTTATTACCGCTCTCTACTCTAGTTGGCATAAAATAACTAAATGATTTGTTGTAAATAAGTCTTCACTCCTAAACTAATATATTGATTTCCGGATATAATTATAAATAGGTGATTACCTAATCTACATCCGCTATCGGCTTTTCAACCTTGTTCGAAGTCATGTCAGCAATTTCTTTGCCGATTTCAATTGAAGCAGTGGCTGCTGGAGATGGTGCGTTAAGCACATGAATAGACCTTTTTCCTTCAATGATATGAAAATCATCCACCATTTTACCGTTACTGCTTATGGCTTGTGCCCGGACGCCCGCTGGCCCTGGTATTAAATCTTCTTCTTTGACTTCCGGTATTAATTTTTGAAGGTTTTTAGTGAATAATTTTTTACTGAACGAGCGAGCGTACTCATCAGCTCCTTCTTTTAAAAATTTACTAGCCAATTTCCATAAGCCTGGGTAACTAACTGATTCAATAAAGTCTTTAGCATTAAAGTCGCTCATTTTATAACCTTCTCTTTTAAAACTCAGTACAGCGTTAGGTCCTGCATCTACTTCTCCATCTATCATACGGGTAAAATGGACTCCTAAAAATGGAAATTTAGGATTAGGCACTGGATATATAAGATTATTTACAAGATGCCGTTTATTAGGTTTCAACTTAAAATATTCTCCTCTGAATGGCATGATTTTCATGTCAGTTTTATAACCTGCAAGACGCGCCACTCGATCACTATGTAAACCTGCACAGTTTATAAGTGTCTTTGTGTTTAGAGTATCTTGATTAGTATCTATAATTACTTCGTCATTTTTTTCGACTATTCTCTTAACTTCAGAATTGAGATGGATTTCTCCACCATTTTGTACAATGATTTCCGCAAATTTTTCGCTTACCTGTTTAAAATTAACAATACCTGCTTGCGGAACTCTTATTGCCCCAACAGAGTCAACGTGAGGTTCTATTTCATGTAATTCTTTTGCACTTATCTTCTCTATTTCAAGTTCATTTTCAAGACCTCTTTTGTAAAGATTATCAAGTAACGGCAACTCTTCCTTTTTTGTTGCAACAATAACCTTGCCGCAAATATCATGATCGATGTGATGAGCTTTACAAAATTCTGTCATTGATTTATTGCCTTGTCGTGCTAAGCGGGCTTTTAAACTGCCTGGTTCATAATAGATACCTGAATGAATAACACCACTATTATTGCCAGTTTGATGAGAAGCTATACTTGATTCTTTTTCTATAATTACTAATTTACTTCCTGGATAGATATCAAGGAGTGCCATCCCAGTTGATAGGCCAACGATACCTCCACCAATAATCGCAAAATCATACATTTGTAATTACACCTCTTTTAGTTTCTTTAAAAATCATTCAAATTGTCCATGTGCTGAATTAAGTTATTCTTTGTGCTTAAAATATGATATTCCACTGCTGCTTTGAGTTCTGAAGGGTCACCCCTTAAGGTTGCCTTATATATATTCCTGTGTTCTCTTTGAGTTTCTGGATAATAATCCTTGAGTAAGCTAGGGGCAATGGGTGAAATGCCTAACGATTGAACCATTTTCTTTAACCTTGGCCACGGACAGGCTTCAAGTATCACCTTATGAAAAGAATGATTTAATTCTATATACTCATCATTAGTTTCATCTGAAATCTCCAACTCCTCCATACGCGTGAGGATATTTTTTAAACTCATGAGATCCTTTTCGCTCAAGAATGGCAGGGCTTTTTCTACGGCAAATCCTTCCATAAGGGCACGGGTTTGATAAATTTCTTCAATGTCATCTTTAGTTATTGGAGTCACTATTGTACCTTTGTGGGGGATTATTTCTACTAATCGTTCTTCTTGTAGTTTTGCAAAAGCTTCGCGGACTGGCATCCTACTTACATTTAGCTTTAGAGCCCATTCTTCTTGAATTAGATGTTCTCCTTTTTGTAAGTGCCCATTCAAAATTTCTTTTCTTATTTTATTGGTAACATAACTAACAATTGTGGTTTTATTTTCAGTTGAGCTTTCCAGTTTCATTATATTTCCCTCCTTACATTGGATACATTTTCTATAATATATCATTGTAAACCGCTTACATCAATAAGAATTTTAGAAATATTCTATTATTTTGTATCCAACGTTAGTGATTTCCTAATAGGAATTGAACTTTCATTTATAAATAATGCTTTAACATTTAGTTATAAGTTTTATTTCTTTAATTGTGATTGGAGTTACGATTTATGAGTATTCAGTAAGTTATTTGCCGGAGATTGCTGGCCTTGAAAAAATATAGGAAAAATATTTATTGAGATGTTTGGGATTATGAGGGTTTTCTAATAAAGAGGACTTATTGCTAAACAATAATATATCTATAAATATTTAAGTCTTCAAAAATAAATTATAAAGAGTGATAGATATTTCCCACTATATCCATTGAAGAAAATTAATCACTCCGAATCAGTGACTGCATTTCTTCGTTATTCACCCAACTACAAAGCTATTGAAAGTCTATATAGGGAAGCTAGCATTATATCCAAATAACGACCGTTTATTGGAAGGTTAGAAGTAGATAAAATATGGTTAGTTTTACTATAGATTGTAAGTACAAAAACCCGTACAATTATCTTTGTACAATATTTTAAAGACTTATTGAGTTTTTGTACCATAGCCAAAGCTTGTGAGCGCTGATTAGAGAATTGAATACATATAACCCCCTAATAAGAGAAACATAAGGAGGAAAAATTATGAGCAAAATTGGTAGGTACTATCTATAACATTGTTAATAGCAAGTCTGAGAAAAAGATCGGAGAGAAATGATTTTATGGAAACAAAGCTCCAGGAAGAGATTAACGAAGTTTTAAAGACATTTCCTGAATATTGGGATAAAAATACGCTATTAAAGAATAAACTAATTGAGGATATACGATCGTACAACGAAAAAATAATAGAAGCTCTTTTATCTAATAACTTGATAAAAGATACATACGCTCTTCAACTGCCCTCAGGGACAGTTTTTAAAACAGAAGATTTTATAAGCATGTTGCGCTTCAAAAACTATTGGGATAACAGCTATACAAAATATACAAATGAAGTTGGCCTAACAAGCGAAGGAAAATATCTTAAATACAATACAGATGTTGTGCTCGATTTTCCACATAAAGATTCTGTTTTAGAAGGTGGAATGACAAAAGAGGATATAGGAAAAAAGGAAATTTATTATCACAATGTCATAGCAAAAGAAGAAATCGATACTTTGTTGTCGCCTAAGGCTCTAACTGGCATGAAGAAATATGATGAAGATGGTACATATGAGATTAATCGTATAAATGACAACGATAATCTTATTCTGAAAGGTAATAACCTAATAGCTCTACACTCCTTAAAAGAAAGATATGCTGGCAAAGTAAAGCTCATATATATAGATCCTCCGTATAACACTGGTGGAGACAGTTTTAAATATAACGATCGTTTTAATCATTCAACATGGTTAACTTTTATGAAAAACAGATTGGAGATAGCTCAAGAATTATTAACAGATGAAGGATCAATAGTGATTCAATGTGATAATAATGAACAAGCACATCTAAAACTCTTATGTGATGAAATTTTTGCAGCCGAGAACTTTATAGCAAACGTTTCAGTTAAAATGTCCACTTTAAGTGGAGTAAAAGTTTCTCATAAAGACAGGGCTATTTTGAAAGAAGCTGAGTACCTATTAATCTACTCAAAAAATAAAAACCAATTAAAAATTAAACCGCAATATAAACCAACTAAAGATATCAGTGATGAATTTAGATATTACCTTGAGCGAAATAATTCAAATGACCCTAAAAATTGGACTATAAGATCCTTGAAAGAAGTTTTGCAAGAAAATAATTCGTAAATTTCAAGTTTAAGTTAGCCACCGAGTAGATTCCTGTTATAGAGCGTGTGAATGCATGATAGGCAACGGGGATGTCCGCCCCCGAGGGGGCGGAGTGATATTTTACACTTATTCTAGACTGCTGCTTTTTCCTGCTTTAATGCACGCACTATGGTCTCGTGTGGGGTCTGATATCCCAGGATCTTCCGAGGATAATCGTTCATCCATCTTTGAATTCTTTGGATCTGTCGGTCACTGATGGACATCATGGCTGTATGTTTCGGGATAAACCGGCGGATGAGCTTGTGTTGATTCTCGCTGGTGCCCCGCTCATACGAGGCATACGGCCGAGCAAAGTAGACATCCGTGATGCCCTTCAATTGTGCATGGAGCGCGCCAAACTCTGAGCCATTATCGGCCGTAATGGATTTGAAAAGGGTCGACATCCCGATGCCGATACGGCTGGATAGGCCTTCGATGGCATGAGTGACCGATTCGGCGTCTTTATTATCCAGTTTGATCAGCACTTCGAACCGGGTCTGTCTTTCCACCAATGTCAGTAGCACCGGATCCTGCTTATGTTTCTCGCCAATGACGGTGTCAATCTCCCAATGGCCAAACGTCTGACGGTCCTCAACCGCCTCAGGTCGCTCTGAAATGGAGGGACCCAGCACCCGTTTATGTTCCCGGTCACGGGAAGACCGGGACTTTGTCTGTCGCTGGAGTTTCTCGGGCAGATCAATGTTTTTTGTGCGCATAATACCGGCATTAATCCAATCATAGAGCGTCGTCGTACCGGGCACCATATCCGCAGAAAATGCATCCATTGTTTTTGCGGCTCCGACGACGGCATCCGGTGACCAGTGATGGTTCAGCATTTGCGTGTCCGCCCAGTCGACAAATCCATCAGATACGCTCCACTTAGGCCGGCGGCCGCAGTGTTTGCGACGGCTGTCATAAACAGTCTGTCCCCGGTCCGGACAATAGGTTTCATAGTAGTAATCATACTGCCTTTCATTATGGGTTTGGCGTTTGAGTTGGGTGATGGTACCTTTTCGCACTTCATTATGAATGGTCTGGGGCGCACGGCCGAGACGCCGCGCAATCATACGGTTGGAGTACTTTTCCTGCTTCAATACTGCTATTTGCGCCCGCTCGTCCGGTGTCAGATGTTTTCCCCTGTTGGATTCCGTGGTATCATGAAATTGCGTCATGTGATTTCATTCCTTTATTGAGAGTTGTGGTTAACTTCAATATAACATGAAATTCACGTGGCGTTTTTTCGTACCAAGGTGGCTAAGTTGATTATAAAATCCACCAAAATTAAAACAGTGGGAAGAACAATATCAAGACAGAGGATTCCTCTTTACTGACTACAAAGGAAATCCTATTAATAAATCGACTGCTAATAGATGTTTACAGGCTGGAGCAAAAGCAGTTGGTATAGAAAAGCACATAACTACACACACACTAAGACATACTCATATATCGTTGCTGTCTCAACTTGGAGTATCTTTAAGAGCTATTATGGATCGTGTTGGACATAGTGATCATAAAACGACTTTACAGATTTATTCACACGTTACTGAGCAAATGGATAAAGATATGATGAGTAAATTAGAGAACATGAACCATAAATAAAGGAGGAGAGAAAAGCCATGAATAAAGACCTGACTAGTTCAGAGGTTCATAGAAAAAATATTTTAAATAATTCTTTTGCTGTTGAAGAAATCTATAATACTTATGATATAAAAGGCATTGAGTATGAGGGAATCATTTACTTTACTAATAATCAAATAGCAAACTTTTTTAAGGTCGATCCTAGAACTATTGAAAGAACTATTGAAAATCACAAAGAAGAACTTCACTCAAATGATTTTAAGATATTGAAAGGTCAAAAGCTCATCAATTTCAAAAAATCCATTCAGTATTCTGCGACCGACATCAATGTCGGTCCCAAAACAACGAACCTTAGCGTATCAACATTCCGCACGTTGTTAAACTTTGCTATGTTATTACCAAATAGTGATGTTGCAAAAGAAATGAGAAACAAAATGATTAATATAACAATGGATACTATTGCACAAAAAACAGGGGGACATGTCAAATATATTAATCAAAAAGATAAAGACTATCTTAAAAAAGCTTTTATAGAAGAATCAGAAAGAAAAAAATTCACTGATGCATTAAGAGATTTCGTTGATGTAGGACAATATAAGTATGCTTATTTTACCGATTTAATATATAAAGCTATATTTAAAGAAAGTGCAAAGCAATATAAACAAGTACTTTCTTTAGAAAAAAATGATAAAACCCGTGACACTATGTATAGTGAGGTGTTGCTAATTATTGCTACTTTCGAACGTGGATTAGCTCATGAAATAAATTGCAAGTTTGAAGAACTAGGGAGAAAACTCACTAAACAAGAAACAGTTGATGTCGTAAAAAAATATGCAGCACATCCTGATAAATATCCTTTAGTAAATGATGCTAGAACTAAAATGGCAAGTAGAGATTTAGGTTTGAGAGATTCTTTGCATGTTGAACTAGACGAGTATATAAATCCTATTACGCAAGACGATTTTGAAAAATTCTTAGGTGAACAAAGTAAATCATTAGAACAGCAAATAAAGGAACACAAAGATGTTTTTTTAAGATTGAGAGATAAGTAATGGAAGAAACAATTTTTTATTTCGATAAAGAGTATGCAATAGCAATACATGATTCTATCATTGAAGAAAGTGGAGGACTTGAAGGAATTAAAGATTCTGGAAGACTTCATAGTATCTTGGAACATTTACAAAATGATTGTTATTATCCAACTTTTGAAATCAAACTAACTAGATTAATATTTAGCGTTACAAAATTTCATATATTTAATGATGGAAATAAGAGATCTGCCATAGGTTTAGGTGCATATTTTTTAAAAATTAATGATTATGATTATTGCACAGATACTTTTATTGATGAAATGGAGAATATAGTACTATGGACTGCCACAGGACTTATTGATGATAATTTTCTACTTGATATTGTGAAATCAATTATAAATTACGACTGCCTATCAAATGAAGTTAAGTTGCAATTGATATCCATTGAATCTAATACCATTGGTGGATTTTATAATCAACTTAGCCACCTTGGTACGAAAAAACGCCACGTGAATTTCATGTTATATTGAAGTTAACCACAACTCTCAATAAAGGAATGAAATCACATGACGCAATTTCATGATACCACGGAATCCAACAGGGGAAAACATCTGACACCGGACGAGCGGGCGCAAATAGCAGTATTGAAGCAGGAAAAGTACTCCAACCGTATGATTGCGCGGCGTCTCGGCCGTGCGCCCCAGACCATTCATAATGAAGTGCGAAAAGGTACCATCACCCAACTCAAACGCCAAACCCATAATGAAAGGCAGTATGATTACTACTATGAAACCTATTGTCCGGACCGGGGACAGACTGTTTATGACAGCCGTCGCAAACACTGCGGCCGCCGGCCTAAGTGGAGCGTATCTGATGGATTTGTCGACTGGGCGGACACGCAAATGCTGAACCATCACTGGTCACCGGATGCCGTCGTCGGAGCCGCAAAAACAATGGATGCATTTTCTGCGGATATGGTGCCCGGTACGACGACGCTCTATGATTGGATTAATGCCGGTATTATGCGCACAAAAAACATTGATCTGCCCGAGAAACTCCAGCGACAGACAAAGTCCCGGTCTTCCCGTGACCGGGAACATAAACGGGTGCTGGGTCCCTCCATTTCAGAGCGACCTGAGGCGGTTGAGGACCGTCAGACGTTTGGCCATTGGGAGATTGACACCGTCATTGGCGAGAAACATAAGCAGGATCCGGTGCTACTGACATTGGTGGAAAGACAGACCCGGTTCGAAGTGCTGATCAAACTGGATAATAAAGACGCCGAATCGGTCACTCATGCCATCGAAGGCCTATCCAGCCGTATCGGCATCGGGATGTCGACCCTTTTCAAATCCATTACGGCCGATAATGGCTCAGAGTTTGGCGCGCTCCATGCACAATTGAAGGGCATCACGGATGTCTACTTTGCTCGGCCGTATGCCTCGTATGAGCGGGGCACCAGCGAGAATCAGCACAAGCTCATCCGCCGGTTTATCCCGAAACATACAGCCATGATGTCCATCAGTGACCGACAGATCCAAAGAATTCAAAGATGGATGAACGATTATCCTCGGAAGATCCTGGGATATCAGACCCCACACGAGACCATAGTGCGTGCATTAAAGCAGGAAAAAGCAGCAGTCTAGAATAAGTGTAAAATATCACTCCGCCCCCTCGGGGGCGGACATCCCCGTTGCCTATCATGCATTCACACGCTCTATAACAGGAATCTACTCGGTGGCTAACTTAAACTTGAAATTTACGATCTAATACCATTGAATAAATTAGTTAATTTTTTCTAAAACTAGAGACATGAACCCTCTTTAACTTTACTGTATTTAATTTCAACGGTTTTTCTAATGTTACTTGCTCTCAATTATTTGAAATGCAAGTGTCATTTGATTTTTCCTTAATTAGAACTCCTCTGATTACACTTTCTATATTATATGTTAGTTAACAACTATATTAATATGAGAGGATTATTTCGTAATTGCCCTTAATCTGCCCTTTTAATCTAATTGTGACTATAAAAAAACCCTTAAACCTGCATGGTTAAAGGGTTTATTACTTCTATATAGTTATTCCCACTCGATCGTTGCCGGTGGCTTGCTTGTTATATCGTAGACGACACGGTTGATGTGTTTGCTTTCGTTCACCAGTCGTTTGGAAATCCGTTCCAACACATCCCAATCGATTTTTGCGAACTCGCTTGTCATACCATCGATGCTTGTTACGGCACGGATGCCGATTGTGTGATCGTATGTTCTGTAGTCGCCCATGACCCCGACGGAACGGATATCTGGGAGTACTGTGAAATACTGCCAGATTTCACGGTCGAGTCCTGCTTTTGCGATTTCATCGCGCAGAATCCAATCGCTCTCTCTGACGATTTCGAGTTTTTCTTCGGTAATTTCACCCAGGATTCTGATGCCGAGGCCCGGACCCGGGAATGGCTGTCTCCATACTAAATGTTCCGGAATCCCGAGTTCGATTCCAAGCTCACGGACTTCATCCTTGAATAAAGTATTCAATGGCTCGAGCAGCGAGAACTGCATGTCTTCCGGCAGGCCGCCCACGTTGTGGTGGGATTTGATCGTTGTTGCGGTTTCAGTACCGGATTCGATGATGTCTGTATAAAGTGTACCCTGTGCCAGGAAGTCTGCGTCTTTTAATTTGGATGCTTCATCGTCGAATACGTAGATGAATTCGTTGCCGATGATCTTACGCTTTTGTTCCGGATCTGATACACCTTTTAATTTATTCAGGAAACGGTCTTTTGCATCGATTTTGATGATGTTCATGTTGAACCCTTCACCGAACTGTTCCATCACCATGTCGCCTTCGCCCTTGCGGAGCAGACCATGATCAACGAAGATGCATGTCAGCTGATCGCCGATGGCTTTGTGCATGAGCACTGCTGTAACGGAAGAATCTACGCCGCCGCTCATCGCACATATTACTTTGCTGTTGCCGACCTGTTCACGGATCTTCTCAACTTCGATGTCGATGAAGTTATCCATGGACCATTCCCCGTGACATCCTGAGATATCACGGATGAAGTTTTTAAGGAATGTATCTCCATTTACAGAGTGCTTGGATTCCGGATGGAACTGCACACCGTAAATGTCTTTTTCCTTGTGCCTGACTCCTGCATATTTACAGAGTGGTGTCTGCGCAATCTGTTCAAAATCATCCGGAATGCGCGTCACTTTGTCACTGTGGCTCATAAGGACTGTTTCATTTTCTGAGAGTCCTTTGAACAATCGAGAATTCATATTTATATTAATTTCTGTTGCGCCGAATTCCTTTTCATTTGATGGAACCACTTCCCCGCCAAGCATCTGAGTCAACAACTGCATGCCGTAGCAGATTCCAAGTACCGGGATGCCCAGATCGAAAATTGCCGGGTCGGCCGTATATGCATCCTCTGCGTAAACGGATTTTGGTCCGCCTGAAAGGATAATCCCTTTTGGATTCAATTCTTTGATTTCTTCGATAGTAATACTCGGGTTATGAAGTTCACTGTAGACCCCAAGGTCCCTGATACGGCGAGTAATCAGCTGGTTGTACTGACTGCCGTAATCGATAACTAGAATAAGTTCCTGCTCTTTAGCCATTTCCATCTTTCAACTGTTCCCTTCTTATCTAGTGTAGTTTGGAGATTCTTTGGTAATTTGCACATTATGCGGATGACTTTCAATCAATCCTGCACCAGTAATCTTGATGAATCGGGCTTCTTCCCTCAATGCCTCAAGATCTTTAGATCCTGTGTAACCCATTCCGGATCTCAAACCACCCATAAGTTGGTAGACAGTATCACTAAGCGGACCTTTGTATTCTGTACGGCCTTCGATGCCTTCTGGAACAAATTTCTTAGCTTCTGAATCTTCCTGGAAGTAACGGTCTTTGGAACCTTGTTCCATTGCTCCGAGCGAGCCCATGCCGCGGTATGTTTTATAGCGTCTGCCCTGGAAAATTTCCGTTTCACCCGGTGATTCAGTCGTTCCTGCAAGCAGACTTCCAAGCATTACTGCATGTCCGCCGGCTGCCAGTGCTTTCACGATGTCACCGGATAGTTTTATTCCGCCATCGGCAATGATTGTTTTACCATGCTTACGTGCCTCGCTTGCTGCATCATAAACTGCAGTGATCTGAGGTACGCCTACGCCGGAAACAACCCGTGTTGTACAGATTGAACCGGGGCCGATACCTACTTTAATAACATCTACGCCTGCATCGATTAAAGCTTTTGTGCCTTCAGCAGTCGCCACGTTCCCCGCGATAAGCGTCACATCAGGGAATTTATCACGGACGTCCTTAATGGCTCTCAGAACACCTTCGGAATGTCCATGGGCTGTATCAATAACAAGTGCATCTGCACCCGCCTCAATGAGCTCATTCGCACGTCTCTCAGTTTCTTTTGCGATACCGATCGCTGCTGCAACGAGCAAGCGTCCCTGGCTGTCTTTCGCCGCATCCGGGAATTCGATGACTTTCTCGATATCTTTAATCGTGATGAGACCTTTCAAAATATTGTTTTCATCAACCAGTGGAAGTTTTTCAATTCTGTGCTGCTGGAGAATCTGAGCAGCCTGTTCAAGGGTTGTGCCTACATCTGCTGTGACCAGATTCTCTTTAGTCATCACATCATCGATTGATTTTGAATAATCTTCGATGAACCTGAGATCACGGTTAGTAATAATGCCGATAAGTTTTTTCTCTTCCGGATTATTCACGATAGGAACACCTGAAATACGATATTTACTCATCAGATGCTCAGCTGCAAAAACCTGCTCCTCTTTTGTCAGGAAGAACGGGTCTTTAATTACACCATTTTCAGAACGTTTAACTTTCTGTACTTCATCACGCTGACGCTCAATTGACATGTTCTTGTGGATGACGCCGAGTCCGCCTTGTCTCGCGATTGCGATTGCCATGGCAGATTCAGTAACAGTGTCCATACCTGCGCTCAGCACCGGTACGTTCAGCTTGATGTTTTCTGACAGCTGGACAGAGAGTGATACCTCTTTGGGTAATACCTCTGAATGCGCCGGCAGCAGCAGTACATCGTCAAATGTTAAACCTTCTTTTTCAAACTTCCTTTCCCACATTCTTATTGCCTCCTATTTTTTAATCTTGCATCCTTAAAAAAGATATAGGATAGGAACAATCAAAATACAGTCAATGACCGCGTATCCAATTGTAATTCCATAGTAGCTTCATTTAAGGTAAAGCCTAGAAACTCATAATCCATATTATTATGATTATATGAAATAAAATAATTAATTATAAATGATAACAAAAATACGACGCGGATACAATAAGGTTTTCGGCTTTCTTTACACTTTGTATTATAGAGCAGAAGCGTTTGGAATGAAAGGATGGAGGGAATAGTCAAGTATACTTAATGGAAGATTTATGGGAGGTAGGAACGATGAATTATTTTGAACTGTACGACAGTCAGGAAGCTGTTCTCAGCAGGATTGAACAGCTGAAAGGTGAAGGCTTCTATGAAGAAGACATCCATCTGCTCGGGAGGGATGATGTGGAATTTAAAGCTTTGGATTATACAGAGGTCAACTATCACGGGCATGTGCCAAATGAAAGAGGTCTCAGGGAAATCCTTTCCAACACTGAACCCGCAGAAAGATTTTTAAATCGATACAATCTGGGGGATGATGAGATAGAAAAATACTTATTCAAAATCAGCGAAGGGAATTTCCTGATTTTCTATGACGATGATATGCTGAAAAAGCATGCTGAAGAAATAGAAGACACATCCGGTGTTTCGGAGGCGGATCTGCTTGATCGGGAGTAACGGCCGCTGATCAATATAAAATGGGCATATAAATAGCCAAAGCGGAGCATCTGACAGTCCGCTTTGGCTTATTATCATTCTGACTGATATGTTTTATCTTCTTTGACAAACTGAAGTGACGGAGTAGGACCCGTTTCAGGGAAATTCATAAGAATCGCTTCATAGGCACTGATCTCTTCACCTTTTCTGATGCATATCTTTCTGATTTTTTCCTCGTTTAGTATTTCGTGATCCCGATATTCCATATAATTATTCATCATCTGCTTATAATGATAAAGAGTAAGTCTGTTTCTGCCATCACCAACATCCGGAAACGTCACTTCTTTGTGCTTTCGTACGAAGTTAATGTATGTATAATACGGTCTTTCTGTTTCGTTGTTGATATTAAAGCCATCAAAATATATATGATATTTCTCTTTTATATCCCGTTGCGCATTTAAGTTCATTTTTTCGATTGAATATTGTACTTTATTGAAAATTTCCAGAATCAAATCTGCGCCATCGGAGACTTCAACAGGTACTTCAGATCCTCCGAAACCTATTGTTTCCAGCAAAATCGGATATTTCTTTTCAATACCTTCCACGATAATATCTTTGTAGTAATTATAATAATCTGCATTATCTTCATCCAATAAGCTTAAAATCTTATATTGGTTCAGCAATACCAAACGTAAAGCTGAATTGTGGAGACTCTTCAATATTTTCCCCTGCCTTATGTGATTTTTAAATAAAGCGACATTAAATTAGTACTGCAGGACAACCATTCTACAATCGCTTTAATATGATTAAGTACGGTGAAACAACATTAATTTATATGATATGGCACCAAAGCTTTTAAAACCGTATTTCTCAATAAGTATTCTTGATCAAACAAGCATCTTGATTCATCTAAAATAATCAGAGTCCTCTTCTGATTCCCTACAAGTATATGTGACACTAATTTCTATTCGGTCATTCACAGATTAAATATGAAGATTCATTTTTCTGAAGTTCAACTAAGTTTTTTGCACCCCCTTTGTGATATAAACGGTGACTCGGATGGTACAAGATTTTAATGCCTGATTTAAAAGGACGTCCATTTTAATTTTATAATTCTTTTCACCGGATTTTAAATTATCCAGCCTGGACACTCCCGCCCGGCCGGAGTGTCTCCTGTCAGACTCACTTGTGATAATGTCATCACTTTTCTTACGGACTTTATTTTGTCCCTTATGTTTTCTAATTAGGACCTCCTAAACATATTATTCCACAGCCATATTATGTAAGTCCACAATTTTCTGAAAATAGTTTATATTAACTGCCTTGGGGTAGACAATTAGTATATATTTTTTATTGATAAACTCGGAAATTCACATCATTCAACTATAATTCAAACCCATAAAAAAATTGGAGGAATTGATTATGCGTAAGATTGAATCATTTGGCAATGAACAGGAATTACTTGGCAGAATAGAACAGCTGAAAATCGACGGGGTACAGGAAGAATCAATTACTGTCGTATCGAATGAAGCACTTAATGGCTCTTCATTTGACTATACGAATGTAAATTTCAAATCTGCTGATGGCACGGCCTGGGATAAAATCGTTTCATACTTCTCATCAGAAGAACCGGAGGAACGTGTAATCTCCAGTCTGGAATTGAACGACCAGGAAGAACAGGAATATAGAAGTGAACTGGAAAATGGAAGATTCCTTCTTTATGTAAATGAAGGCGGATCAGATCCGATTGCCAAAGAACCGGCAGCCGATGACAATCAGGATACACCGCAGCAGGAGGAAAAAACAGCAACGGGCACTCCTACAAATATGACAGCTGCCGGTACGGCAGGCACGGCTGGGGTTTTGGGCGCTACAGGTGCCACGGCGCATGATGATGCTGATAGAACGTCAACAGAAAGTGAGATTGAGGCGGATACCCCTCAGGATGAAAAAATAGATGTAAGTAACTACAGAAATGATGAACAGGTAAATACCAACGGTGAAGACGGCATCACCGTTCATGATGATACTGCCGATGAAACAGCTGCCACTAATGAGTACAAGGACAGACCCGTCAAACATGGGGCGCCGAATAATGTTTCAGGAAACACTCAGGGAAATGCTGATAAGAATGACCGTGACACTTCTTCTGATGGTAAGGTCAGCCAGGTGCATAACCCAGCAGATGAGGAAGAGACGGATACTTCCAAGACGCAGGAGTACCATGATCACAGTGAAAAATTGAAAATGGATGATTCCCATATGGCCTATGAAGAAGGGACTGACGAGCATATAGCAGTCGATCCTTCCGTAGATACGGATACCCAGGAAAGTGATATGGAGAAGATTGAACAGCATAAAGATCCAGATTATCTCGATGATAGTGAAAGAAAACCTGATTATGGTGATAAAGAAGTAATCGTCAACGATGACATGGTGGAAGGTCCCCGTGACCAGGATGTGGTAGATACCCACAACCACCCTGAATTAGCTGAAGAAGTTTCATCTGATGAAGGCGGAAATGGAAATGAGAAGAAACGTCAGCCGATAGATAAAAATATTGGCTCGAAAGAGAGAGACTACAGTATCAAGAATGATGTTAACGGTGAACAGGTCATCAGCCTCGATAGAGAAGAACGTTAATTGAATTACTGAAGGGCCGGAACGATTGTTCCAGCCCTTTTTATATTTTTTAAATAGCTATTTTGTCTCCATCACTGCAAAGTAATTTTCTTCCCTGTCCGAAAAATTAAATACTTTTCCACCGCCCATCTCTGTCATTTCCCCTACTGTAATCCCTTTGTCTTTCATCTTTTCATAAAGGGATTCGATATCATCTGTATTAAACATCAATGAGGGAGTATCCAGACCGACTTCCGGGCTGTACTTATTGATGAACTCCTTATCGAAAATCGTGATTGACGTTTCAGACTGTGCTTTCGGCGCAACTTCAACACCTTTAAATCCTTCCGGCAGTTCTTCTTCTGATACTACAACAAACCCCAGATCGTCTCTCCAAAACTCTACCGACTGTTCCTGATCGTCCACATAAAGCATGACTCCGGCCAGATTCTTAATCATTCTTACACCCCCTTTTCTGAAATAAAATATATAGGCAACATAGTCTTATTTTTTATTCTAAAGTAAATTATTCGAAAATGTAACAAAAGTAACTTATTTTTTTATTCATTTGGATAAATTTCCCTTAAAGACGAAATTACATAAATATTAATCTTAAAACCGGGTATAGACATAGTGTTTTGGAACAACCATAATTCCAAATGATTGATTCAGTAAATTACTGAGAGTATTAACGAAAAATGAGGAGGATTTATAAATGGTAGTACCATACAGTGCGGAACCAGCCACAGATTTTACAAAAGAAGAGAATAAAAAGGCGTTTAAAGCCGCTTTGGAACAAGTTAAAAACGAGTTCGGCAGTAAACGTCCGTTAGTCATCAACGGCGAGCATATAGAAACAGATGACCAGATTACTTCATACAACCCTTCAGATAAGGAGCAAGTCGTCGGGTATGCTTCAAAAGCGACACAAGAACATATTGATACTGCAATGAATGCAGCTGAAGAGGCCTTCGAATCCTGGAGTGAATGGGATCCGAAAGATCGCGCTGAATTGCTTATCAGAGTTGCCGCAATCATTCGCAGACGCAAGCACGAATTCTCTGCACTCATGGTATATGAAGCAGGGAAACCATGGAATGAAGCCGATGGCGATACAAATGAAGGCATCGACTTTATCGAATTTTATGCCAGATCGATGATGGAACTGGCTGACGGCAAGCCGGTACTCGACCGCGAAGGTGAACACAATAAATACTTCTATCAGCCGATGGGACCCGGCGTGACGATTTCACCATGGAACTTCCCATTTGCGATTATGACAGGAACCACTGTTGCACCGATCATCGCGGGTAATACCGTGTTATTAAAACCTGCGGAAGACACACCTTTAATTGCCTATAAATTAATTGAAGTACTGGAAGAGGCCGGATTGCCAAAAGGCGTCGTCAACTTCGTAACAGGTGATCCGTCTGTAATCGGTGATTATATGGTCGATCATCATAAAACACACTTCATTACGTTTACAGGATCCAAAGATATCGGTCTGCGGATCAATAAACGCGCAGCTGAAGTACAGGAAGGACAGCACTTTATAAAAAGAGTCATTACTGAAATGGGCGGTAAGGATACGATTATCGTGGACAAGAATGCCGATCTGGATCTGGCGGCAGATTCCATCGTGAGTTCCGCATTTGGCTACGCAGGACAAAAATGTTCAGCAGGCTCCCGTGCAATAATCCACGAAGATGTATACGATGAAGTACTGCAAAAGTCCATCGACCTGACAAAAGATTTGACTGTCGGAAATCCTGTGGATGAGACTTATATGGGACCTGTAATCAGCAAAAAACAATTTGATAAAATCAGGGACTATATTGAAATCGGAAAAGAAGAAGGCGAACTGAAAATCGGCGGAGAGACGGATGACTCCAAAGGCTACTTCATCAACCCGACGATATTCGCGGACCTGGATCCAAAAGCACGCATCATGCAGGAAGAAATATTCGGTCCGGTCGTCGCTTTCGGAAAAGCCAAAGATTTCGATGAAATGCTTGATATTGCCAATAACACCGAATACGGTTTAACAGGTGCAGTCATCACAAACACACGTGAACACTGGATCAAAGCGAAGAAAAAATTCCATGTCGGAAACTTGTACCTGAACCGTGGCAGCACAGCGGCTGTAATGGGCCACCATCCATTCGGCGGTTTCAAAATGTCCGGAACGGACCAGAAAACCGGCAGTCCGGATTATATGATCAACTTCCTTGAACAGAAAGTTGTATCAGAGATGTTCTAATTTTGATAAAGAAGTTAATAAGGGTGATGACTTCACTAGTCATCACCCTTATTTTTGTATAAAAAATTCCAGGCCCGTTGGACCTGGAATTTGATATATTACTGTTCTTCTTTAACATATGGTAGTAAAGCCATATGACGTGCACGCTTGATTGCTCCTGTAAGCTGGCGCTGATACTTCGCTGAAGTACCTGTAACACGTCTTGGAAGAATTTTACCACGTTCTGAAATGAACTTTTTAAGAAGTTCTACTTCTTTATAGTCAATGTGCGTAATGCCATTGGCTGTGAAGTAACAAACCTTTTTACGACGGCGACCGCCTCTTCTTGGACCTGCCATGAATTTTTCCTCCTCTACATAAATTTCATGTGAACCCGTCTCTCGGGGTTACTTTCCGAGAAAACTATTTATTAGAATGGTAGATCGTCATCACTGATGTCAACCGGTCCATCTGCATTCGCAAATGGATTCTCCTCAGCATTGTTCTGTTTGGACTGCTGCGGCGCCGGTTTTGATCCTGTGGATTGATTACCATACGCATTTGTATAGCTGTCTGCGGAATTATTATTATACTGCTGTTGTTGATTACCGCTTTGCCCTTTAGGCTCGAGGAATTGTACACTGTCACACACTACTTCAGTTACAAATACTCTCTGCCCATCCTTATTATCATAAGTACGGCTTTGTAGTCTCCCATCAACACCCGTCAAGCTTCCTTTTTTCAAGTACTGGCTAACATTTTCTGCTTGTTTACGGAAAACAACACAGTTTATGAAGTCGGCACCGCGTTCTCCATTCGAATTGGTGAACGGACGATTTACCGCTAAAGTAAAAGTTGCTACGGAAATGTTGTTTTGACTAACTTTCAGGTCAGGGTCTTTTGTAAGACGACCAACAAGTACAACACGGTTCAGCATGTAATCAACTCCAATGTGTTTTTAATTACTTATTTTCTGCTTGTTCATCGCGGACAATGATATGACGAATGATATCATTGCTGATTTTGGCTAAACGTTCGAATTCATTTGTTGCTTCAACATCAGAATTCAATTTGATGATCTGGTAGAAACCTTCTTTGTAATCTTCGATTTCATACGCAAGACGACGTTTACCCCACTCTTTTGATTCGACGATTTCTCCGCCGTTTGAAGTTAGCAAATTGTCAAAACGCTCTACGAGTGCTTTCTTTGCATCTTCTTCAATATCCGGACGGATTACATATAGAATTTCATATGATCTCATCTTCTACACCTCCTTATGGTCTTTAACGGCCTATTTCCTTGAAAATAGGCAAGGAATAATTTTCATTACTCACAATCCGATATTATACCAGTGTTTTAGTCATTTTACAATATATTCTACACATTAAATCTGAAATGAACGACATCGCCGTCTTTCATGATGTACTCTTTACCTTCAAGGCGGACTTTTCCGGCTTCTTTGGCTTTGACTTCGCTTCCCGCTGCTACGAGGTCATCATAGCCCACTGTCTCTGCACGAATGAACCCTTTCTGGAAGTCTGTGTGGATGATTCCCGCACATTCCGGCGCCGTCATCCCTTTTTTGAATGTCCAGGCACGCACTTCTTGTACACCGGCAGTGAAATAAGTCGCCAGTCCGAGCAGATCATAGGATGCTTTAATCAGCTTATCGAGTCCTGATTCGCTGATGCCAAGTTCCTCCAGGAACATTTCCTTCTCATCTTCATCAAGCACCGCAATCTCTTCCTCAACTTTTGCTGAGATGACGATGACTTCCGATCCTTCTTTATCCGCGTATTCCTGAATTTTTTCCAGATATTCATTACCTTCAAAGGCACCTAAATCATCTTCTGCCACATTCGCAACATAAAGCATCGGTTTTTGTGTGAGGAGATGGAAGTTCTTCACATATTTCGCTTCTTCTTCGGTAAACTCCATTGAGCGCACCGGATGGCCATTTTCCAATTCCTCTTTGATTTTCTGAAGTATTCCAGATTCCGCCATGGCATCTTTATCTTTTTGCTTCGCCATCTTTTCCAGACGCGGCAATCTTTTCTCGACACTTTCCAAGTCAGCAAGAATAAGCTCCATGTTGATGATCTCAATATCATCAATCGGATCTATTTTACCGGACACATGTGTGACATTTTCATCGTTGAACGCACGGACGACCTGACATATCGCATCCACTTCACGGATATGGGCCAGGAATTTATTACCTAAGCCTTCCCCTTTTGAAGCTCCTTTTACGATGCCCGCGATATCCGTGAATTCGAATGCCGTAGGTATCGTCTTTTTAGGTTCGACCATTTCTGTAAGTGTATTGAGCCGGTCGTCCGGTACTTCTACTATACCGACGTTAGGATCAATTGTTGCGAACGGGTAGTTTGCTGCGAGTGCGCCTGCTTTAGTTATTGCATTAAATAATGTGGATTTCCCGACATTTGGTAATCCTACAATCCCTGCTGTTAGAGCCATTAATAATCACCTTTATACTTCAATTTTTATTTCACTGTTTTCATTCTTTTCTCGAAATCGCGCCGCGGCATCATGATGACACGGCCGCACTGTTCACATTTTATCTTGATATCTGCACCCAGACGTGTAATTTTGAACAGTTTGCTGCCGCATGGATGCTGCTTCTTCATCTCTACTATATCATGCATAGTATATTCTTTATCCATATCATTCACCTTCTGCTTATTCATTTCCAGCTACATCGAAATCTTGAATATCCATCTTAGGGACGGAAATATATATACCTTTAGTTGCGAGATGGTTCTTAATTCTTTTTCTCATACGCCGTGTTGCACCGAAGTGTTCCATCGGTTCTGTTTCAAGCATTATTCTCATGATTGACTCACCATTTTCAATGCCCTGGAGACCAAGGACTTCCGGGACAGAAACCAGCGTTTCTTCATTTTTCCAGTTTTCTTCAAAATAACTGCTGAGAATATCTTCCACTTCATCAAGATCCTCGTCAAGCGAAAGATTGATATCCAGCATGGAAATGGCGTTGTAGCGGGAGAAATTGACCACTTCGCTGATTGAACCGTTTGGGATGACGATAAGTTCGCCTTCCCAGCCTTGTATCTTTGTCGCTCTGAGACTGAAGGAAATGACTTCTCCTTCTCCGATTGTCGTACCCGTAGAGTTGATTCTTACGAAATCACTCTTATCAAACTGGTTTTCCAAAATGATGAAGAACCCTGTAATCATATCCTTCACCAGGCTCTGTGCACCGAAACCGACTGCCAGACCGACGACACCGGCACCGGCAAGCAATGTGCGCACCGGCAGGTTAAAGGTTTCCAGAATCATCATTATGACGACGAACCATATGACTACTGTGGCCGCATTCTGCAGCACATTGATCAGTGTCTGATTGCGTTTCGGATTTCCTTGGATCTTTTTGGACTTCGGTTTGTAACTGAAAAAGTTGTTGATGACCCGGTTAGCTATTCTAACCAGAATCAGGGCAACCACAATCAGGGCGATTGCCGCCAATATTTTTGTTCCTATGTTAAGCCAGGTCTCCGGATTGGTTACATCATGCATAATCTGTTCGATAAATGTAAGATCCAATGGCTCTGTTGCTGCGTTGTTAAGTATCGGAAACAATTTTACACATCCATTTCTACGAGTTTTCTAGTATTGAAATGATTCTTTTAAATTCCTCTTCATTTTTAAATTCAAAGGAGATCGTTCCTTTTTTGCGCTGTTTTTTTATCTCGACACCCGTGCCGAAACGCTCTTTCAATTTCGACTCATGCCGAACGATAAAGCTCGGTTTCGCCTGCTTCTTCTTTTTCTTTTCAGGCGAATCCACCAGAGATCTTACGTAGATTTCAAGTGCTCTGACACTCATCTTTTCCTCTACTGCCTTTTTCGCTGCCGCTTCCAGCTTCAGTGGGTCTTTGACAGGTAATAAAGTTCTTCCATGAGCCCCCGACAATTCCTGCTCATTAATCATCTTTCTTACCTGGGGCGGTAAATTAAGCAGCCTGAGCATATTCGCTATATAAGGCCGGGATTTACCGAGGCGTTCTGCAACATCGCCCTGTGTCAGATCGAGTTCATCCATTAGCTGGCGATAGCTCTTCGCCTCTTCCAATGGGCTTAAGTTCTCACGCTGCAGATTTTCGATTATGGCGAATTCCATCATCTGTGTATCCGTCAATTTTTTGACAATCGCCGGGAGGGTTTCTTTTCCAGCCATTTTACTTGCCCTGAATCTGCGTTCCCCGGCTACGATATCGTAGCCTTTAACCGACTTCCTCACGATGGCCGGCTGAATGACGCCGTGCTCGGCAATTGAATCGGCCAGCTCTTTTAGTTTCTCTTCGTTAAACTCCGTCCTCGGCTGATATGGATTGCGCCTCACTTCAGCAATATTCAGATTCACGATCGTTTCATTATCTTTATTACCCGTAAACAAAGCATCCGGTCCTTTATCCGTATCGCAGTCAAAGCTTCTGTCTTCAGCCATCATCTGTCACCTCCATCGCTGAAATCTTCATTTCAATCCAGACTCTTGTCTGAAATCACATATGAATATTATATCAGCCTGCCGGCAAATTGTAACACCAAAATAAAACACTCACTGGAGTGCCTGTGAGTGTTTTATTTGAATATCTTTATATTCACTTCATGGAATTCCTTTTCCTCGGAAGTATCATAGGAGACATCCATGCCCTTATTTCTGAGCTTTTCGATTTCACGATTCAAATCATTCAGCATAAATGATACATCATCTTTAAAATCGATTTCCCCATTTATATGTGTCAAACGATTTTTAACAGCTGTTTCCGTATCTTTGACCGTCAGGTTTTTGGCTTTTATATCCGCCAGAAGTTCTGTTTGCGATTCATCATCCAGGCTGAGCAGGCTCCTCGCATGGCGTTCGGTTATATCCTGCCGCTGCAGGGCTTCGATAACACCGTCGGAGAGCTTTAGGAGACGCAGTTTATTGGCGATGAAAGACTGGCTTTTACCCAGGTTCTGAGCCAGGTTCTTCTGTGTAATACCATCCATTTTAAGCAGTTTCTGATATGCTCTCGCCTCTTCGATACTGGACAGGTTTTCACGCTGGATATTCTCAATGAGGGCAATCGCAGCAGATTCGGTGTCCGTCAGATATTTCACGATGACTTCCGCTTCCTCGCGGTTCAACATCTTCAATGCTCTGAAGCGGCGTTCACCCGCGATGATTTCATACATCCCTTCTTCAATCGGCCTGACTGTGATCGGCTGCAGTAATCCGTGTTCTTCAACGGATGCCGCGAGCTCTTTGATCCGGTCACGGTCGAAATCTGTACGGGGCTGATAACGGTTCGGAACGATATTCTCCATCGGGAGAAGCTGCAGGGACACATCTTCTTTTTTATCGTCACTTTTGTCGATGAGGCCAAAAAGTCTGGAAAAAGGCTTTTTCATCTGCTTCACCTGCCTCTCATTTTAATGGTGATTTATTCGGAGTGCCCGGTTTTCTCGGGTACTTTTTCGGTGTTTTGCGTACTTTCCCAATATCCAGTATATACCGCTCACTGTCCTCTTCCGGCAGTACAAAACTGTAGGTTCCTTTCACTTCTCCGCCAAGCAGATCCAGGGCGAAGCTGCTGTCATCCAGCTCTTCCATCCCTTTTTTACCTTTCATAACGATAAAGCGGCCACCGGTCCTCACGAGCGGAAGACAGAGTTCAGCGAGAACATTCAGCGGAGCCACTGCCCGTGCGGTGACAATATCAAAATTATGGCGCTGGGCACCCTGTCCGAATGTTTCTGCACGATCATGGACAAGATGCATTTTATCCAGCTCCAGCTCTGCTGTTAATTCATTGAGGAAGCCGATACGCTTATTGAGCGAATCAACGATTGTAATTTTCAAATCCGGCCGGACGATTTTCATGGGGATGCTCGGGAAACCGGCCCCCGCACCAACATCACAGACACTCGCATCAATACCGATATCGATATTGAAGAGCGGTGTCAGTGAATCATAGAAATGTTTCAGATAGACTTCTTCTTCAGCAGTGACAGCTGTCAGATTGATCTTCTCATTCCATTCCACCAGCATCTCGAAATACGTTCTGAACTGGCTGATCTGCTGTTGCGTCAATTCAATGCCCTGTTGTTTGAGCGCTTCTATGAATTGTTGTTCTGTCATGCGTTTACCTTTTTGATATTCCCCTGTTCGATATAGACGAGGAGAATGGACACGTCTGCCGGATTCACACCGGAAATTCTGGATGCCTGTGCAATATCCAGCGGCTTAACTGCCTTCAGCTTATCCAGTGCTTCTGTTGCCAGTGAATGCACGGCGTCGTAATCGATGTCTGCAGGGATTTTCTTCTTCTCCATGCGTTTCATCTTTTCCACCTGGGCAAGGGATTTCTTGATATATCCATCATACTTGATCTGGATTTCAATCTGCTCGTACTCTTCTTTTGAAATCTGGATCTCTTCCTCTAGAATCTCCATGATGGACTCGTAATTCATTTCAGGACGTTTGAGCAGGTCGAATGCAAGGATGCCGTCTTTGAGCAGTGTACCGCCCCGTGATTCAACCACAGACTGGGTCCGTTCATTCGGTTTGATACGGATGTCTTTAAGACGGGTGATCTCATCTTCGATATTCTGTTTCTTCTCTAAGAACAATTGATATCTTTCATCTGAAATCAATCCGATTTCATGGCCCATTTCTGTCAGACGGAGATCGGCATTGTCATGACGAAGGAGCAGACGGTGCTCCGCTCTTGATGTCAGAAGACGGTAAGGCTCGTTTGTCCCTTTAGTTACAAGGTCATCTATCAATACACCGATATATGCATCGGAACGGCTGAGAATAAGCGGTTCCTCATCAAGCAGTTTGGCCGCTGCATTGATACCCGCGATCAGACCCTGGCCTGACGCTTCTTCATAGCCGCTTGTCCCGTTGATCTGTCCTGCCGTGAACAGGTTTTCAATTTTTTTCGTTTCAAGTGACGGCCACAGCTGCGTCGGTACCAGTGCATCGTATTCGATGGCGTAACCCGCGCGCATCATCCGTGCATTTTCGAGTCCCGGCACTGAAGAAAGCATTTCGCGCTGAACATTTTCAGGCATGCTTGTTGAAAGTCCCTGAACATATACTTCTTTCGTATTCCTGCCTTCAGGCTCCAGGAAGATCTGGTGACGCGGCTTGTCATTGAAACGCACGATCTTATCTTCGATGGACGGGCAGTAACGCGGACCCTTGCCCACGATATTGCCTGAGTACATCGCTGAAAGATGCAGGTTGTCATTAATGATCTGGTGTGTATTCTCTGAAGTGTATGTCAGCCAGCACGGAAGCTGGTCCATGATAAAGTCTTTTGTTTCAAAACTGAATGCCCGCGGCACATCGTCGCCCGGCTGGATTTCCGTTTTCGAATAATCGATGGAATCCGAGTTGACGCGCGGCGGCGTACCTGTCTTGAAGCGGACGATTTCAAATCCGAGATTTTTCAATTGATCGGCAAGGGGAACAGAAGGCATCTGATGGTTTGGACCACTGGAATACTTCAAATCTCCCAAAATGATTTCACCACGCAGGAAAGTCCCTGTCGTTACAATCACTGCCTCCGCTTCATAGACGGTGCCGATATTCGTTTTTACACCTTTGACCACATCGTCTTCAACGATGATTTCATCCACCATTCCCTGAAGAATATCAAGGTTCGGTTCATCTTCAAGCACACGTTTCATTTCCTGCTGATAAAGTGTTTTATCCGCCTGTGCACGCAGTGCACGGACAGCAGGGCCTTTTCCTGTATTCAGCATTCTCATTTGAATGTGCGTCTTATCTATTACTTTAGCCATTTCACCGCCGAGTGCATCGACTTCCCTGACGACAATCCCTTTGGCCGGGCCGCCGACAGACGGGTTGCATGGCATGAATGCGATATTGTCCAAGTTAATCGTCAACATCAATGTTTTCAGTCCTTTGCGTGCAGAGGCAAGTCCCGCTTCGACGCCTGCATGTCCTGCACCAATGACCACAACATCGTATTTTATATTTCCTGTCATAGTTTTCCTCCTTTTATTTTCCAAGACAGAACTGGCTGAAGAGCTGGTCGATCAGCTGTTCGCTGACATCCTCACCAATCACTTCTCCCAGCAGTTCCCACGTTTTGACCAGATCGATCTGTATAATGTCGACCGGTACGTCCATCTCCGCTGATTCGGCTGCTTCTGCGATTGCCTGCTTCGCATCCTCCAGCAATCCGATATGCCTGTTGTTGGAGACATATGTCGAATCGGTGGATTGGATGCTTCCGTCAAAGAATAATTCTGAAATCTTACCTTCCAGATCATCGACCCCTGTGCTGTTTACAATCGATGTTTTCACTACAGGCATTCCTGGATAACGGCGCTGCAGCGCTTCAATATCCATTTTATTTTCGAGATCGAGTTTATTTACGATCACAATCACTTTCTGGTCTGCGATGGAATCCAGAATCTCAACGTCTTCATCAGTGAGCGGATCGTTGTTGTTGACAACATAGAGGATCAGTTCCGCCTGGGCCAAGGCCTGGCGGCTGCGTTCCACACCGATTTTTTCAACGATATCGTCAGTGTCCCTTATGCCTGCCGTATCAACGAGCTTCAATGGGATGCCGTTGACATTGACGTATTCTTCCAAAATATCCCGTGTTGTACCGGCGACCTCGGTTACGATCGCTTTGTTGTCCTGGATAAAATAATTGAGCAGTGAACTTTTACCGACGTTCGGTTTACCGACGATGACAGTACTTAAGCCTTCTCTCAAAATTTTTCCCTGTGAGCTGCTTTTCAGAAGTTTTTCAATCTCAACTTCGACTTTTCTTGCTTCATCCAGAAGAAACGATGTTGTCGCTTCCTCGACATCGTCGTATTCCGGATAATCTATATTCACTTCCACCTGGGCAAGGATGTTCAGAATGCTCTGTCTCAGACTTTCGATGTACGTTTTAAGCCTGCCCTGCATTTGCTGATTGGCCACTTTGGACGCTTCAGTCGTTTTTGATCTGATAAAGTCCATTACGCCTTCAGCCTGTGAAAGGTCAATTCTTCCATTAAGAAATGCGCGTTTCGTAAATTCGCCCGGCTCGGCCATCCGTGCACCGTGCTTTAAAGTAAGCTGAAGTACACGATTGACAGTATTGACGCCACCATGGCAATTGATCTCGACTATATCCTCTCGGGTATACGTTTTCGGTGCTCTCATCACAGCTGCCATAACCTCTTCTACAGATTCACCAGTTTCCGGATCAATAATATGCCCATAATTAATCGTATGGGAGTCCACTGACGACAATGACTTTGTTCCTTTATATAGAAGGTCTGCGATTTCTATGGCATCTATACCAGATAAACGCACAATCGCAATAGCACCTTCACCCACCGGGGTTGAAATACTGGATATAGTTTCTAATTGCATAGTGCAGTACTCCTTTATTTCTTTTCTATTACTAAATATCTATTCGGTTCGGAACCTTCTGAATATGTTTCAACATCATCCATATCACTTAATACGTGATGCATGATTTTACGTTCAAATGAAGGCATCGGCTCCAGTTTCACCGGTTCATTTGTCCGCAGGACTTTTTTCGACATATTCACCGCCAGGTTCTCGAGTGTCTCTTTGCGTTTTTCCCTGTAGTCTTCGACATCAAGAATGATGATCCCATAACTCCTGTAAATGGAATTGAAATAATTCTGGGCCACTTCCTGAAGCGCATTTAATGTTGCGCCGCGTTTGCCGATCAGTTTAGCGGCAGTCGGTGATTCGATATTTATACGAATTTCATTATGATCAATGACAATTTCACTCGAATTTTCGATATTCATGTCAGTGATGACCCTGTTAAGGTAGTGTTTCGTCTCATCTGCAGCTTTTTTCACCGCTTCCTGATTGTCATGCTGCCGCTTCTTTTCCTGCGCTTTTTCTGCAGGTTCTGCCACTTCGTCTTCTGAGGTTTCTTCCCCGGTTTCTTCCATAGTAGAAACAAAACCGGATACTTCCTCTTCAGGTTCTTCCTGCGCGACGATGCTGTCTTCTTTTTCTACATCTCTTGCGATGAGCGCTTCTACGGACTCGTACATTTTCAATTCCGGATTGATGACGGTCAGTTTTACTTCCGCATCTCTCTGGCCAAAGCCGAAAATGCCACGCTTACCTTCGTCCTCAACATCTATTTTAATATCTGATTCAGATACTTTCAGTTCTTCCAAACCTTTGGCAATTGCAGTATCTACAGTTTTTTCCTTGTAAACCTTGTACATGGCAGTGACCCCCGTGTCATTTTATACATCTTGCGATTTTCAGCACATGTAATAATGATTTCTCCATCTGGTGATAATCCATATTACTTACAGGCTGCCTCGCAATCACTACATATTCCCGCGCATCAAGCGAATCCTGGTATTTTTGGAAAAATACTCTGAGGCGCCGCTTGATCTTGTTGCGTTTCACAGCATTTCCAAGTCTTTTGGATACACTGATCCCCAGCCGCATATGATCTGTTCTCGGATTATCAACGAGATAAACTACAAATTGTCTGTTCGCAAAAGACTTTCCTTTTTTAAAGACAAGCTGAAAATCTTTTTCTTTTTTGATCCTGTATCTTTTCTTCATCATTATTACGCTCTTTCATATGATATTCCATTATACAAAATTCGGCTCCGTTTATAAAATAACTCGCCATATACATAAAAAAAGATCACCTGTTCAGATGATCTTGGGGATTAGGCTGAAAGAACTTTTCTGCCTTTTCTTCTACGACGGGCTAAAACTTTACGTCCGTTCTTTGTGCTCATTCTTTTACGGAAACCGTGCACTTTACTGTGTTTACGTTTATTTGGCTGGTAAGTACGTTTTACCATATTAAATACACCTCCATGAAACTTTTACCTGTTTATCGCTTCTAATTTAAGCTTCTAAAATTGTAACTATTAAAGAATAACAGAATCCCTCTTCGATTTCAACACAAATTTCACCATTTTGTCTGACGGAAAGCGCTGTGGATAACTCTGATAACGCACAGTGCCTGTGGATAACAATTCACAGTTTTCATTCCCTCCACACACTATACCCCGAGTTATCCCCAGGTACACACATGTGAATAGAACCCCTGTGGATAAGTTGTTAATTTGTGCATATCTTTTATCTCCTGTTGATATATCTCGCTAAATTCGTTATAATTCTGTTTACGTAATTGTGGAAAAACGTCCTAAACAAGAATGTTATCCACAGAATGTTAATAACCTGTGGACAGTTACTCAAGTGCGTGGAAATCTTTATCCACAGCCTGTGACTATGTGAATAAGAAAAGAGGACAATTCG